>NZ_JAALET010000042.1:0-1558 GCF_011800655.1 Paenibacillus sp. EKM10P
CGCGGTTCCAGGCTTCATAGCCTTGCTCGGTCTTGCTGAACACCATCCGCAGAGCATCATGGTGCGCTGTGAGTTTGCCAAGTGCCTGACGCAAAGCGGACTCATCAAACCCTTGCTTCCGGTGCAGCATCACCGCCTGATTAAAGTGATGTGCGTCTACTTGCTTCTGGGCAAAGAACCCATGCTGGATGGGAGACAAAGTTGTTTCCCCGCTCACTTCTCCCTGATCTACCCTACGACTTACCTCGTGCATATGCGGTGCCAGTGTTGCGACGGTTGGGTAACGGAACAAATCTTTCATGTCCAGCTTGTAGCCTGCCTGGAACGCACGCGATACGATTTGAATCGCCTTGATCGAATCGCCGCCCAGATCAAAGAAATTGTCCAAAATCCCGACAGTTGACACGCCCAGGATGGACTGCCAGATCGCTACGAGTGCTCGTTCTGCTACCGTACGTGGCGCTGCATACTCTGCACCGCTGTGCAGACTGCCTTCCGGTGCTGGCAGGGACTTGCGGTCAATTTTGCCGTTCGGTGTCAGTGGCATCTGCTCCAACCAGATGAAATACGACGGCACCATATAGTTTGGCAGCGCTTGTCCCAGCTTCTGTCTCAACTCATTAGCTCCAAGCTCTTGACTTGCCACGTAGTACGCCACGAGCTGGGTTTGACCTGTTTCGTCCGTGCGGGCCATGATGACTGCTTCTTGTACGGACTCCACCTGCAGCAGCTGCGATTCGATCTCGCCCAGTTCGATCCGGTAGCCCCGGATTTTAATCTGGTGATCCATCCGCCCCAAATATTCAAGGTTACCGTCCGGCATCCATCTCGCCAAATCGCCTGTACGATACATTCGCTCATGGCCTGCCTTGTCACCAGCGAACGGATGATTTACAAATTTCTCGGCCGTCAGTTCTTCACGTTTCCAGTACCCGCGAGCCAAGCCTTCCCCGGCAATACATAACTCGCCCGGCACACCGACGGGCTGCAATTCCCCATTCGCATTCAGGATATATATTTGGGTATTCGCGATAGGACGTCCGATGTTAATTTGTTGAGCATGGGTCAGTTCCTGCACGGTCGACCACACCGTCGTTTCTGTAGGTCCGTACATGTTATAAATACGGGGACCGTTGATTTCTTGCAGTGCTGCAAGCAGCTTGGACGGCAGGGCTTCGCCCCCCACCATAATGGCCTTCACGCCTTGCAGCGCCCGGGAACCTGCTTCATGACCCAGCAGCATTTGCAACCGGGACGGCGTCATTTGCAACATCTCAATATGATGATGAGCAATCAATTCACCCAGCGCTTGAGGATTCACCTGATGCTGGTGGTCGCCAAGCACCACCGTCATTCCACCTAGCAGTGGCAGGAGGGTCTCCAAGACGAAAATATCAAAAGAAATGGTCGTGAGTGACAACATCGTTTGGCTCGTTTCAAAGTCAATGACTTCGCGCATCCCTGTGATAAAGTTGAGGACGGAGCGATGCTGGAGCATAACTCCTTTCGGATTTCCGGTTGAACCAGAGGTATAGATGACGTAAGCCAAATGCTCTGG
>NZ_JAALET010000043.1:0-1480 GCF_011800655.1 Paenibacillus sp. EKM10P
TGCCAGATCATGTGGCGGTGGTGTACGAGGAGCAGCAGCTTACGTACCGCCAGCTGAACGAGCGTGCGAACCAATTGACGCGCAGACTGCGAAAAGAAGGCATTGGACGCGAATCCATTGTCGGCATTCTGAGTGAACGCTCGGTAGACATGCTGGTCGGCGTACTAGCGGTATGGAAGGCTGGAGGCGCCTATGTGCCGCTGGATGCAGACTATCCGTCCGAGCGCATTCGTTTCATGCTGGAGGACAGCGGTGTGACGGTACTGCTGACCCAAACCAGTTTGCAGGAGCGCACGCAAGCATGGCTGAATGAAAGCCAAGAGGCTCTAGGCGAAGGAAAGACCGAGGGTGAGTTGGAAACAGCGGTTAGCGCTGAAACGATGGAAAGAGACAGCCTCAATGAGGGTGTAAGCTTGAAATCAGATTCGAAGTCTGGCCGCGAAGCAGCATCCGAGCTGGCAACAGGGCTGCGTCTGCACACTGTACTAGCATTAGACGATGAGTCGCTGTATACCGGAGATGTCACAGACGTCGATCACATCAACGAGCCGCAGGATCTGGCGTATGTGATCTACACGTCCGGGACAACGGGACGTCCGAAGGGCGTCATGATCGAGCATCGCAGCTTGGTCAATACGGCTACGGCGTATCGCCGGTATTACCGTCTGAACCAGTTCCCGGTACGTCTGCTGCAACTGGCCAGCTTCTCCTTTGACGTGTTCGTCGGCGATATTGCACGGACGCTCTATAATGGTGGCACGATGGTCATCTGTCCGAAAGACGACCGCATTGATCCAAGCCGCCTGTACGGCTGGATTCGTGATTATCAAATCACCGTGTTCGAATCGACTCCGGCTCTGATCGTACCGTTTATGCAGCATGTGCATGAACACGGGCTGGACATGAGCAGTCTGGAACTGCTGATCACGAGCTCGGATAGCTGCAGCGTGACGGACTACCGGGTGCTGCAAGAACGGTTTGGTGCAGATATCCGTATCATCAACAGCTATGGCGTCACGGAAGCGGCGATTGACTCCAGCTTCTACGATGAAGAGCTGTCGAAACTGCCAAGCAGCAGGAATGTGCCGATTGGACAGGCGTGGCTGAATGCACGCTTCTACATCGTAGACAGCCAGCTGAACCCGGTACCGATCGGTGTACTGGGCGAGTTGTGCATCGGCGGCATCGGGGTCGCACGGGGGTACCTGAACCGTGCGGACCTGACAGCCGAGAAATTCGTAGCGAACCCGTACGTACCGGGTGAACGTTTGTATCGCACCGGCGATTTGGCGCGGTGGATGCCAGACGGCAATGTGGACTTTATCGGCCGGATGGACTATCAAGTCAAAATCCGGGGCTATCGGATCGAGCTGGGCGAGATTGAAACGGCGATCCAGCGGGTGCCGGGTGTGCGTCAAGCCGTAGTCATCGACCGGACGGACGAGCGTGGACACAAGTATTTGTGCGGATACATCACGGG
>NZ_JAALET010000045.1:0-1379 GCF_011800655.1 Paenibacillus sp. EKM10P
TATGAAATTCAGGCCCTGACCGAGCAGAAGCAGGACCTGGTGAACCATATTATCGTGTTTGAAAACTACCCCGTGGAACAGCGCATGGAGCAGATGGGTAGCCGCGGGAACAATGGCTTTACGATTGCCAATGCTTCCATGTCAGAGCAAACAAACTATGATTTCAACATCACCGTGGTGCCAGGCGATGAAATCCATGTCCATTTGGAGTACAACGCGCAGGTGTTGGAACGTACAGCTGTAGAGCAAATCCGTGAGCATTTGCTGCATATGATTGAAGAAGCGATTCACCGACCAGATGCACTGGTGGATGAGCTTGAGCTGGTGACTGCTGCGGAAAAAGCGAAAATCATCGATGGTTTTGGATCAGTAGGCGTAGCTGCATGGAGTGATGAAAAGGAATCCGAATTGTTGTTCCACGCCTATGTGGAAGAACAAGCGCAGCTTGTGCCGGATCATGTGGCCGTTGTATACGAGGGGCGGCAGCTTACGTACCGCGAGTTGAACGAGCGCGCGAACCAACTGGCCCGTAGATTGCGAAATGAAGGCATTGGACGCGAGTCCATTGTGGGCATTTTGAGCGAACGCTCGGTGGATATGCTGGTCGGCGTACTAGCGGTATGGAAGGCTGGAGGCGCCTATGTACCGCTGGATGCAGACTATCCATCCGAACGGATCCGCTTTATGCTGGAGGACAGCGGTGCGACGGTGCTGCTCACGCAAACCGGTTTGCAGGAGCGTGCACAAGTATGGCTCGAGGAAAGCCGGCGGGCCTTGGTCGGAGGACCGACGGAGGGCGAACTGGAAACAGCGGCTGGCGTTGAAATGATGGAAAGAGACAACCGGAACGAAAGTTTGAGCTTGAAAGCAGATTCGAAGTCTGACAGCGAAGCAGCATCCGAACCGGTAACAGGGCTGCGTTTGCATACTGTATTGGCACTTGACGATGAGTCGCTGTATACCGGAGATGTCACAGACGTCGATCACATCAACGAGCCGCAAGACTTGGCGTATGTGATCTATACGTCCGGTACAACGGGACGTCCAAAAGGCGTCATGATTGAGCATCGCAGCTTGGTGAACACGGCTGCGGCCTATCGCCGGGATTACCGTCTGAACCAGTTCCCGGTACGTCTGCTGCAACTGGCCAGCTTCTCCTTCGACGTGTTCGTCGGCGATATTGCACGGACGCTCTATAACGGAGGCACGATGGTCATCTGTCCGAAAGACGACCGGATTGATCCAAGCCGTCTATATGGCTGGATTCGCGATTATCAAATCACCGTGTTCGAATCGACTCCAGCTCTGATCGTACCGTTTATGCAGCATGTGCATGAACACGGGCTGGACATGAGCAGTCTGGAACTGCTGATCACGAG
>NZ_JAALET010000046.1:0-1306 GCF_011800655.1 Paenibacillus sp. EKM10P
GATCATTGACCTCGGTGTGGTATGCACGATGTGCTTCCTGCAGTAGCAGTCGGGTGTCCTGTTCGCTCCACGCCACGCTCACCGTCTCACTGTCTCTGACCCAAAAATGCTGTCCTGCCGCTCTTTCTTGATCTTTAGGTAGCGATGCGACTTCCGCGTGGGCAAGACGCTGCCAATATTCGCGTTCATTGTCGATGGCCGGACTGTTGGCATATTGAGACAAACGCTCTGCCCAAGTGGAGAACGAATCCGTTTTATATGGCAAGCGAATCGCTTCTCCCCGAACGGCCTGCTCATATCCAGTCGCAAAATCCTCAAACACAATCCGCCATGAAATGCCGTCTACAACCAAATGGTGAATGGCAATCAGTAAATGATCTCCATCCATGCAGCGGAAAAGTCCCAGCTTCACCAGCGGTCCTTCGTCTAGACGAATCGAGCTTTGGATGGCATTGGCTTTCGTTTCCATCGCCATCGCAACATCTGCCGCATCTTCGACGCCTGTCAAATCCACAACGTCCAGATGATACAGCTCGCCTTCATTCATACCGCGATTCCACGCTTCATAGCCCTGTTCGGTCTGACGGAAGACCATACGCAGCGCATCATGATGCTCCGTCAACTTGGTCACCGTGTGATGCAATGCGGCTTCGTCAAAGCCTTCTGCTCGATGCAGCATCACCGACTGGTTAAAATAATGCGGCTCTGCCGAGGCTTGTCCAAAGAACCACTGCTGGATCGGGGTCAGCTTGACGCTGCCTGATATCTCGCCCTGATCGGTCGTACGGCTCACTTTTTGTACACGACCGCTCAGCAGCGAAATGGACGGATATTGGAACAAATCCTTCATGTCCAGCTTGTAGCCCGCTTGCAGCAAGCGGGACGATACCTGGATCGCTTTGATCGAATCGCCGCCGAGGTCAAAGAAATTATCCAAAATCCCGATTGTCTTCGCTCCTAAGACAGACTGCCAAATCGAAACCAACGTCTGCTCCAGTGCTGTGCGCGGCTCTACATAATCCGCTCCGCTTTGCAGGCTACCCTCCGGTGCTGGCAGGGCCTTGCGGTCGATTTTGCCGTTCGGTGTCAGCGGCATCTGCTTCAGCTGGATGAAGTATGAAGGCACCATGTAGTTGGGCAGCTCCTCACCCAGCAAGCTGCGCAGCTCACCCGCGCTGACGTCTCTTTCAGCGACATAGTACGCCACCAGTTGGTTTTGTCCCTGCTCATCCGCTTGGGCCAGGACGATGACCTCTTGCACGTCCTCCACTTTCAATATTTGTGCTTCGACCTCGCCCAGTTCGAT
>NZ_JAALET010000047.1:0-1298 GCF_011800655.1 Paenibacillus sp. EKM10P
CCCCGTGCGACACCAGCACCGCCAATGCACAGCTCGCCCAGTACGCCGATCGGCACTGGATTCAGCTGGCTGTCCACGATGTAGAAGCGTGCGTTCAGCCACGCCTGCCCAATTGGCACATTCCCGCTGCTTGGCAGCTTCGACAGCTCTTCGTCATAGAAGCTGGAGTCAATCGCCGCTTCCGTAACACCGTAGCTGTTGATGATGCGGATCTCCGCGCCAAACCGCTCCTGCAGCACTCGGTAGTCTGTCACGCTGCAGCTGTCTGAGCTCGTGATGAGCAGCTCTAGACTACTCATGTCTAGTACGTGTTCATGCACATGCTGCATAAACGGTACGATCAGGGCCGGTGTCGATTCGAACAGCGTAATTTGATAATCACGAATCCATCCGTGCAGACGGCTAAAATCAATCCGGTCGTCTTTCGGACAAATGACCATTGTCCCACCATTATAAAGCGTCCGCGCAATATCGCCGACGAACACGTCGAAGGAGAAGCTGGCCAATTGCAGCAGTCGGACCGGGAACTGGTCCAGGCGGTAATCCCGGCGATATGCTGCAGCCGTATTCACCAAGCTGCGATGTTCGATCATGACACCTTTTGGACGTCCGGTTGTCCCAGACGTGTAGATCACATATGCCAGATCCTGCGGTTCGTTAATATGATCGACGTCTGTCGTATCTCCGGTGTACAGTGACTCATTGTCCAATACCAGTACGGTGTGCAGACGCAGCCCTGTTGCTGGCTCGGATGCTGCTTCGCGGTCAGACACCGAATTTGATTTCAAGCCTAAGCCTTCATTGAGGCTACCTCTTTCCACCGTTTCAACGCTAACCGCCGTCTCCAGCTCACCCTTAGCATTTTCATCGCCCAAAGCCCTTTGGCTTTCATTCAGCCAAGCTTGTGCGCGCTCATGCAATCCCGTCTGAGTTAACAGTACCGTCGCACCACTGTCCTCCAGCATGAAACGAATGCGCTCGGACGGATAGTCTGCATCCAGCGGCACATAGGCGCCTCCGGCTTTCCACACCGCCAGTACGCCGACCAGCATGTCCACCGAACGTTGACTCAAAATGCCGACAATCGATTCGCGTCCAATGCCTTCCTTTCGCAATTTACGCGCCAATTGGTTTGCACGCTCGTTCAGTTTGCGGTACGTCAGCTGTTGCTCCTCGTACACCACCGCCACGTGATCCGGCACAAACTGGACTTGTTCTTCTACATAGGTATGGAACAGGGCTCCCGCTTCAACAGCATCAGCACCTAATACCCCCACATTTCCAAATCCATCGATGAG
>NZ_JAALET010000048.1:0-1274 GCF_011800655.1 Paenibacillus sp. EKM10P
CCTTGAGGGCCTTGGTCACCTTGAACTCCTTGAGGTCCTTGATCACCTTGTACGCCTTGTGGTCCTTGGTCGCCTTGAACTCCCTGAGGTCCTTGATCACCTTGAACTCCTTGAGGGCCTTGATCACCTTGATCACCTTGAACTCCTTGAGGGCCTTGATCACCTTGTATGCCCTGTGGTCCCTGATCGCCTTGGACTCCTTGAGGGCCTTGGTCACCTTGAACTCCTTGAGGTCCTTGATCGCCTTGGACTCCCTGTGGTCCTTGAACTCCTTGGACACCCTGAGGACCTTGAACTCCTTGAGGTCCTTGATCACCTTGAACTCCTTGAGGGCCTTGATCTCCTTGAACGCCTTGAGGGCCTTGGTCGCCTTGGACTCCTTGAGGGCCTTGGTCACCTTGGACTCCCAGTGGTCCCTGATCGCCTTGGACACCTTGAGGGCCTTGATCACCTTGGACACCCTGAGGACCTTGGTCACCCTGTACGCCTTGAGGGCCTTGGGCTCCCTGTGGTCCTTGATCTCCTTGGACTCCTTGTGGTCCTTGATCTCCTTGAGGTCCCTGATCACCTTGGATTCCCTGTGGTCCTTGGTCACCTTGAACTCCTTGAGGGCCTTGGTCACCTTGAACTCCTTGAGGTCCTTGATCACCTTGTACGCCTTGTGGTCCTTGGTCGCCTTGGACTCCCTGAGGTCCTTGATCACCTTGAACTCCTTGAGGTCCTTGATCACCTTGATCACCTTGAACTCCTTGAGGGCCTTGATCACCTTGAACGCCCTGTGGTCCCTGATCGCCTTGGACTCCTTGAGGGCCTTGGTCACCTTGGACTCCTTGAGGGCCTTGGTCACCTTGAACTCCTTGAGGGCCTTGGTCTCCTTGGACTCCCTGAGGACCTTGGTCACCCTGTACGCCTTGAGGGCCTTGGGCTCCCTGTGGTCCTTGATCTCCTTGAACGCCCTGTGGTCCTTGATCTCCTTGGACTCCTTGTGGTCCTTGGACACCTTGAACTCCTTGAGGTCCTTGATCACCTTGTACGCCTTGTGGTCCTTGGTCGCCTTGGACTCCCTGAGGTCCTTGATCACCTTGAACTCCTTGAGGTCCTTGATCACCTTGAACGCCCTGTGGTCCCTGATCGCCTTGGACTCCTTGTGGGCCTTGATCACCTTGAACGCCCTGTGGTCCCTGATCACCTTGGACACCTTGAGGTCCTTGATCACCTTGAACGCCCTGTGGTCCCTGATCGCCTTGGACTCCTTGTGGGCCTTGATCACCTTG
>NZ_JAALET010000049.1:0-1225 GCF_011800655.1 Paenibacillus sp. EKM10P
TGCTATCCGCCACTTGGACTTTCGATGAAGTATCCGCTCCAGGTAATAACGTCTGCTGTTCAAAGCCCGCCAAATAGCTGCTCCAATACTCTTTTGCCGCACGTTCATCTTGGCGCTCTAGCCATTCGATATATTGGCCATACGGTGTAATCGGAGCAAGCTCTGGCTGTTTCTGCTCCAGCAGCGCAAAGTACGTACCAAACACTTCACCCGTAACAAGCGATAAGCACCAGCCATCCATGACAATGTGATGGAAGCTCCAGACCAAGTGATACGTTTCTTCATCGGTCTG
This sequence comes from Paenibacillus sp. EKM10P, assembly GCF_011800655.1. NCBI lineage: Bacteria > Bacillati > Bacillota > Bacilli > Caryophanales > Paenibacillaceae > Paenibacillus > Paenibacillus sp. EKM10P. The sequence goes on from NZ_JAALET010000049.1 coordinate 293, forward strand.
CAATACCTGTACGCGCATCAGCGCATCCGTACCGAGATTAAAACCTCTCGCTTGGTCCTCCTGCTTAAACGCCTGGATATATGCCTGTTGCTCCGCTTTCGGCATTTCGCGTATATCCTTGAAGGAAAGATCGCTATTTTTATGACGGAACACGATTTGCAATGGCTCCAGACCATGTCCTGTTTCAAATTGATGGAAATTCGTCCGCAGCGCTTCATGACGCTGTGTCAGCAGATCCAGACTCTTACGGAAAATAGCAACATCAAAGCTGCCCTTTTGATCAAACGACGCTTGCTGGAAGTATGCGCCTGAGTCCGGCTCCATCAGACTATGGAACAGCATCCCCTTCTGCATGGGAGAAAGAGCATACACATTTTCAAGCTCGCCCACAGAAGCTGTTTGCTCCGTCAATTGCTCCAACTGCTCCAGTGTCAAGCCTTTGAACAAGACATCGCTTGGCGTTAGCTCACTCCGCTCTTGGGAGGCACAATGCTTGATGACTTCCTGCAAGCTTTCCTGCAATAGCCGGGCAAACTTCTCTACGTTTTGCTGTTGGTATACATGGCTGTCATAACGAATTTCCAGGGTCAGCACGCCTGCTGTAATCATGCCGTTCACATTCAGCGGTTGCTCCAGTACGGTGCGGTCACTCAACGGCTCTCCACCTGGATGTGAAGACAGCGTGATCTCACCATTCTCCAAGTCCTGATCAAATTGTCCCAAATAGTTAAAGCTGATCTCAGGCTGCAGGCTCCAGGAAGAGGTAGCATCATCCTGAGGCAAATATTTCAGAATACCGTAGCCAATGCCCTTATGCGGCACATGTCGCAGGTCCTCTTTTACCCGCTTGATGCGCTGCCCTACTTCTGCCTTTCCATCGACATCCAGCAGTACTGGATACTGACTCGTAAACCAACCCACGGTACGTGTGAT
>NZ_JAALET010000005.1:0-6413 GCF_011800655.1 Paenibacillus sp. EKM10P
TTGCATGTATTAGGCACGCCGCCAGCGTTCGTCCTGAGCCAGGATCAAACTCTCCATTAAAGACGTTACAAAGTAACATCAACCTGTTTCATCTTCATTCACTCCAAGGAGAAGAACCGAAGATAAAACAATATAGAAAGAGCGATTAGCTCATGTTGAAACTGACGAGATAATATATCTCATTGTTGCTTCCATTTCATACAGCCAAATGGCATGTATCAAAATTTCAGCATTGGATTTTATGAATAAAATCCGTACTCACTCGTTGTTCAGTTTTCAAAGATCAAACACTTTCTCTTGCTGTCAAATCAACCCTAACAGCAACTTTTATATATTATCACATTCGAACTAATTTTGCAATAACTTTTTTTCGAGAAGTGCTTCTTCCTTCAAATCCATTCTGCTTAGTAGCTACCCGGCAAAACATCTTGTTTAATTGGCCGGAATAAGAATATATCACAGAATGAAATCATTTAGCAAGTGTTTTATTAAAAAAAATTTAAGTTTAATTTAAAATCAAAAACAAACTCCAAAACCGATAATAGTTATGCACTTCTACTGCCTTTTAAGGAAGCACAAAGTAAGAGGATTAAAATCTGAAAAAATATAAGAAAAAAGCCGACGAAAAAATCGCCGACTTCCCGTTAATTCAACAAAATGTTATGGAGTATGATGACTAAAATATTGGAGCGTTCCACTTGGATAAGAGTTCCACTCTCCCGGAAGGTTATAAGAGGAGGAACCGGACTTAATCCCCGATTTTCGGATAATAGTCCCGTTATTCGGCATAAATTGCGTTTTGCCGTCAGGATCACCTAAGACGTCGATCGTTACGCCGTTCTTTTTCAGAACATAGCCTGTCGTTACGTTTTTATCTGTCTCTAATAACATTATCTCATCATTATAGTATGTCGCAGGAATAATATCGAAAAAGTCGTAAAAGATGGAATCGATATATATATAAGGCATGCCTTTGTAAAACGAATTAATAGGCTGGCTCCACACTTTAGGAGTATTTGTAGCTAAATTGTATTGATGAATCTCAAGTGAGTATCCTGCATTTTCTATAGGCTTAGAAGTATCTCCTACCGGATTGTAAAACAGCTCAATGGCAGTACGGGTTTTATCCAAGGATAGATACTGAGAAAAATACAGTTCCTCCGGTCCTTGAGGGTTTGAGATCACTTGAAACACAGTAGCAGATCCGTTTGCTCCGATTACCCAGAAGTATTGAAAAACACCCCCGTTCCACGTCCAAACCGTCCCATTAAGAGGGGTTGGTCCAGTAAAGGTAGAATCTGCCGTACCCGAATAGACTTTAAATGAAGTTTCACCTGGGAACACTGTTGACATGTCATAAGTAATCGGATCTTTGACCCCTTGCTTAGTCCGGATTTGAATAATTCCATTCGTTGCAAGAGGGGCATTCGTTACCTGTAAATTATAGGTGGCTTTTCCGCCATGCCCATCATCCGCAGTAATCGTTACCTTGGTACTTCCTGCCTGATTACCTGGAGTAAGAGTCAGCGTTGATCCGTTAACCTCTGCATTTACCATACCGCTTGATTCAACCGTAGAAGTAAACGTCAAGGCATCCCCGTCAGCATCACTGAACAATTGAGATAAGTCGTAGCTTCTTGCATTCGTAACTCCTGCAGTCAACACTTGTTCATAAATGACCGCATCTACTTGAGGCGGCTGATTAGAAGACGGGTTAGGCAAGCCGGATGATTGGACGCTGACCTGGAAGCTGGTTGAGGTTTCCCCTCCACGACCATCCATAGCTGTGATTTCTATGCTCGTCGTTCCTGCACTTAGTGCCTGAATTTCCAATTGGGCTCCAGCGATTTCCGCCAAAGCAACGGACGGATCGGAAGAGGTTGCCTTAAAGGTCAACGTATCCCCATCAGGGTCAGTAAAAATGGAACCTAAATCGAGTGAGTAAACCTCACCACCTACAGTAAGCGACTGGTCGGCAGGTTTAGTTTCTACTGGATTCTGATTCTCCGGAGTTCCAGCTGTGACAGTGGCTTTAAAAGTTTCGATCACTTGCCCTCCCCGGTCATCTGTTGCTTTGATCGATACTAATGTGCTACCGATCGTTAACGGTGTAAGAGTGAGCATATCCCCATAAACGTCAGCCGTCACAACAGTCGAGTCAGAAACACTAACATTGTAAGTTAAAATATCGCTATCAGGACTGGAAAAGAAATCGTTTAAGGGCAATTGAATATCGCCTGTATTTATTTCTTTTATCTGGTCCGGAATCCCTGACGAAACTGGGGATTCATTGACAGTAACATCAAAATCAGTAGTGACCTCGCCCCCGCGACCATCTTCTGCTTTAAGCTGAATCGTTGCTGTTCCTGAAGAAATTGCATGGACGGTGACTTGGTTTCCGTTAACGGATACAGCAGCAACTGATGAATTCGACGTTTCTACCGAAACATCCACAGGATCGCCATCGGGATCGTGGAATACAGAAGATAAATCCAGGATATAATCTGCATTGCCTAAAATCAGTGTCTGATTATCAGGCTTCTGATCTATAACCGGTTTTTGGTTAGGAACAGCGGTTACTTCCATTTGAAATGACTTGCTTGCGCTGCCTCCATGGCCATCAGATGCTTTAACGGATACTGCTGTGCTGCCAATCTTTAATGGTGTAATGGTAAGCGTGTCCCCATTCAACACTGCAGTCACAACCGAAGAATCGGAAATATCAATGCTGTATGATAACGTATCCTGCTCATGGTCGGTAAAGAAGTTGTTTAAAGATAATTGAATGTCGCCTGAATTGATTTGTTTCGTTTGATCCGGAATTCCCAAGGATGCCGGAGGTTCATTAACGGTAATATCAAAATTGGTCTTAACCTCGCCTCCAAGGCCATTTGCCGCTTTTAGCTGGATGTTTGCTGTTCCTGAGGAAACCGCATGAACCGTAGCCTGGTTTCCGTTAACAGAGACCGTCGCAATGGATGGATCCGAGGATTCTGCCGAGATGGTTAGTGGATTGCTATCCGGATCAAGGAATACCGGGGATAAATCCAGGATGTAGTCCGCATCGCCAACAGTAAGCGTTTGGTTGCCTGGCTTCTGATTTACAACCGGATTTTGATTAGGTACTGCAGTTACCGCCAATTGAAACGACTGGCTTGCGCTGCCTCCACGACCATCGGATGCCTTGACGGTAACTTGGGCATGTCCTACAGTTGCCGGAGTTAATACCAATTGATCACCAGTCAGGGTAAAGGTGGCAATGGAAGGATCATCGATCGCAACCTCATAGGTCATAGGATCATTTTCAGAATCCGTAAAAAACGATCCTAAAGATAAGGTTACGTCGCCGCTCCCCAACTGCTTGCTTTGATCAGGGATACCCGATGAAACAGGAGATTCATTGACACGAACTTTGAAATTCGTTCCCGCTTTTTTCCCGGCCTGGTCATCGGCGGCAATTGTAATGGTTGCAGTCCCTTTGCCAACAGCCTTAATAAATAGATTTGTTCCCTCTGCTCGAACTGTACTGATTTTTGTACTAGACGACACTGCCGTATATTTGAGCTCGGACTGCTCCTCGTCCGTAAAATGACCAAGCAAGTCAATTTGAAGTTCAGAATCGCCCACCGTTACGGCCTGATCGTCATATTTGGTCACTAACTTCGGCGCTGTATTGGTCACAACCGTAGAACGCGAGCTGCCAGAAGAAGTTGTAGTGACTCCTGATACCGTCGAAGAGGACACACCTGCTGCAAATGAAGTATTCGTGACTTGGCTGGAGGAGCTTACACTAATATTTGCTGCAGAGTTATTTACTTGTAAATTTGAAATGGTTCCAGCTACCTCCAGACTGACTGGAGAGGAACTGTTCACAGTCACTGTATTAATAGAGGCTTGGCCTGTCAGAGCTACGGACCGATCGCTGTTGACCGACAATTTCTGAATAGTCCCCTGTAGCTCTACCTGCTGGGCACCGGCAAGAACATTCAACTGCAGTATCGTTGAGGATGAATCATTTTCAATTGTTGCATTGGAAGTCAACGTCATTTGATCCACCGTCGAATTTCCTTGAATGACAACGTGGACATCCTGTTTGGAGACCTCGACATCCTTCAGCTCAGATGCATCAAATAATACGGTGTTCTGGTCACCACCCTGAATATATGTTTTTCCTTGTACCGTAAATTTAGAGGCATAGAAATCATGTCCAAGGCTTGACGTAACTGTAAAGCTATTTTTGACATTCAAATTCATAACTGAAATGTAATCACCGTCAATAGTTAAGTCTCCGTCAATCGTAGAGTTATGACCATCTAATACAAGATTACCACTGAATTCGGAAGCTTGCCCTATCGGGGCTTGCCCGCTCGCATGGATGACTAGTTTGGTGATCGATTCAATGGTCCGCTGTGATGCTACAAATTGAATATCTGCTCCTTTGAGAATCTCCTGGTTAGAGGTTTGCAAGATTCCTTTAACTGAATCCGAAAGTTTATATTCAATCCCGTTAATCCAAGCCTTTCCATCCTCCACTTTTTGGAGTTGGACAACATGGTCCTTAGGGAAAAAGGTAGACATCATATACTGGGCTATATCTTGACGTTGAACAGACGATTTAGGTTTGAAAGCGGATTGATCCGTCTCCATGGAACCCGACTGTAAAGCCGTATTTACGTAAGGCCGTGCCCACGGGCTAACCCGATTCCAATCAGTAAGTTTAGCAGACTCCGTGGCGTCAGCTGCGATAGGAAGCCCGGCGGCCCGCATAAGCAGTACTGCCGCCTCCTCTCTGGTCACTACCGCTTTGGGTCTGAATTTGTTACCGTCGTCTCCATTCATGAGTCCTGCACGGTGTACAGCCTCAATATAGGGACTCGACCAACTTTTCGAGTCTACATCCGCAAAGCTGCTGGTTGCTGCTTTAGAAATAGAGAGTTGCAGAGCTTGAGTTAATAGAACCGCCATTTCTTGACGAGTCAACAAATCCGTTGGCCGATAAGATCCGGATGGGTCTCCACGCAGAAGCCCAGCTTCAATGGCTTGGAGGATGCTTGTCTTTTGCTTAGAAGCAACATTATTGATGTCTTTAAAAGGCAGGCTGGCCAGAGCTGCTCCGTTTGATGCATCACTGGCAGCAGATGCAATCGTCTGCAAGGCTGTTGGAGCAACAAGTGCAGCCAAAGCTAATGTAATCAGCCATTTATTAGGTTTAGAACTCATGATGTTCCCTCTATTCTTTTTATTCATTATGGCGCCTCGCTGCTAAAGATACCGATATTATCCGTATAATCGATTCCTTCATCAAACCATTCACTCGCCTCGTAGTGGCCTGCATTTCCATGGGTAACATCGGATTGTCTAGCTATAGTGGTATGAGGCTGAAACACCGCCGTATCAATCAACTGATTATCGTAATAGAGTGATAAAGTGACAGGTGCTAAATCATCGTTATAAAATTCCATACCCGTGGAGTAATCTACATACACATCACCAAAAAACATGGTTTCTCCTATCACAAAAGTAGCTTTACCTTGAATAAAAGCACCAGCGTCTTGACTTATTTCGATCGGATCTGCACCGCCACTACGTTCAATTCTAATTTTTGAAGCATCCAATCTCTCTGAACCCGCATTATAAAGCTCAATAATCTGCATCATAGGGTCGCCCTCCCCCCATGCCAACTCGGAGAAGAAAAGTCCTTTCTTTTCTCCAACAGTGACTTGGAAGATCGTTTGAACGGTTCCCCCCTTTCCATCATCTGCGGTGACTGTTACTGTAGCACTCCCGACTGCTAGCGGAGTAATAATCAGTTGATCGCCTGTAACGGAAACCGTTGCTACGCCAGGGTCCGATGAATCAGCGGAATACGTTAGCGAGTCCAAATCTTCATCCGCAAAAGTTGAAGCAAGTCCAATAGTTGTGTCCATAGCACCTGCTTCTGTAGAAATATCATTAATCGTGCTTTGAACAACAGGAGCATGATTAACAGCGGGTGGAAGAGTCACCGTTAGAGTGAAATTCGTATCCACCGTGCCACCGTTTCCGTCATTTGCCGTTACCGTAATCGTGGTTGTACCCCCGTTCACTGGCGTTATTTTCAGATCGCTTCCGTTTACCGCTACTGTCGCCACGCCCGTATCTGTTGTGGTTGCGGTGTATGTCAGTACGTCGCTGTCTTCATCTGCGAACACACCTGCAAGGCTCACGGTCTTGATGCCGTCTGCGGCTCCTGTCGTTACATTGCTGATCGACGTTTCCACCGTCGGGGCATGGTTCACGGCTTCGGGGATCACCGGCGTGATCGTCACGTTGAACTGCGTATCCACCGTGCCACCGTTTCCGTCATCTGCCGTTACCGTAATCGTGGCTGTACCGGCGTTCACTGGCGTTATTTTCAGATCACTTCCGTTTAC
>NZ_JAALET010000005.1:6511-278794 GCF_011800655.1 Paenibacillus sp. EKM10P
ACCGCTACTGTCGCCACGCCCGCATTCGTCGAAGTTGCAGTGAATGTCAGCGCGTCGCTGTCTTCATCTGCGAACACATCTGCAAAGCTCACGGCCTTGATGCCGTCTGCGACTCCTGTCGTTACATTGCTGATCGACGTTTCCACCGTCGGCGCATGGTTCACGGCTTCAGGAATCACCGGTGTGATCGTCACGTTGAACTGCGTATCCACTGTGCCGCCGTTTCCGTCATCTGCCGTTACCGTAATCGTGGTTGTACCGGCGCTCACTGGCGTTATTTTCAGATCACTTCCGTTTACCGCTACTGTCGCCACGCCCGCATTCGTCGAAGTTGCAGTGAATGTCAGCGCGTCGCTGTCTTCATCTGCGAACACACCTGCGAAGCTCACGGTCTTGATGCCGTCTGCGACTCCTGTCGTTACATTGCTGATCGACGTTTCCACCGTCGGCGCATGGTTCACAGCTTCGGGAATCACCGGTGTGATCGTCACGTTGAACTGGCTGTTTATGGTCCCGCCCTTGCCGTCGTTCGCCGTAACCGTGACCTTGGTTGTTCCTGCGCTCACCGGTGTGAGAGTCAGCTGACTTCCATTCACTGATACCGTCGCTACGTTCGTGGCAGAAGATTCTGCTGTGTAAGTCAGAGTGTCTCCATCCGCATCAGTAAAACTATTTGCCAGATTAACCTTTTTAGGCTCATCTGCTGTACTTAACGTAGTGTCAGTAAACCCAGTAGTAACGCCTGGCGCATGGTTAGTCACTGATTTTGTTGAACTTCCACCTCCAGAGGAAAATGTCACGCTGCTCGACGTAACTGTAGTCGGTTCTTGAAACGTTCCGTCAGTCAACTGAATTTGTCCAATCTGCTTTTGTACTTCGTTGTAATTTTGGATAACTTGTGAAACGGATGCATCTTTAGGCAGCTTAATCGTTTCAACTTTAAAATTCGGATTCAATGTCACTTTAGCGTTCGTATTGGCAACTTGAAGCTCCGCAATTGTTCCAGTTCCTTTAATAGAAATACCATTGCCAGAATTCACAGTAAGATGGTTTACGTTGCCATTCAGCTGGATATTAGAAACACCGTCATTAAGATCGATTACTCCTTGGATATCCCCTTTAATCTGAACACCATCACCTGAAATTCGAAGCAGGCTGCTCTCCGGCAGACCATCAGTGTTTAGCACAACATCTTTTTGTACGATCTCCAATTGTTGCAGCCCGTCCACATTACGATTGCGCGAATTAAACTTTAATATAGCTCCTTTTAACGCATCTTTATTGGAGTTTCCGATCAACTCTTTCAACTTTCCTTCTATTAAATAAGGAACATTATCGATCGTTACAATGTCTCCATCAATGCTATTGATCGTAGCTGTTTGCTCTTGAGTTTTGAAAATATCCAAGAGAAAAGGAGCAATATCCTCCCTTTTTACTTTACCTGTGGGATTGAGCTTGCTGTCATGAATGTCAATTAAGCCCAGACGAAGTGCCGTATCTACCGATCCAGCCGCCCATTGGCTTACCAAGGACTGATCTTTGGGCAAAATGCTTGATCCGCCCTCTGCATTAACCCCTCCAACTGCACGAACAAACACGGCTGCCAGCTCTTCACGTGTAACAGGATCGTTCGGACGGAAATTCCCTAATCCATCCCCGGATAGAAATCCAGCTTTTTGTGCGGCCTCTATATATGGCGCAGCAAATTGTTTACTTTGCACATCTTTAAAAGTAGAAGAACTCGAAACAGGGTCCAATTTTAAAGCTCTGACCAATAATACTGCCAGTTCCTGACGAGTTAATGTTGCTGCAGGGCGAAAGGTTCCTTGAGGATCTCCCGATAAAAGCCCCTGGCGTACAGCTTCTTGGATGGCTGCCATTTTATCACTCGTCACATAGGATGTATCTGAAAACAAATTATCGGCAGGCGTTGCAGCGTAAGCAGAAGTACCAAACGTCGCCTGAAGAGCAACAAGAGCGGCTGCCCACTTAAGTGAATAAACCTTCAATGGTTGTACCTCCTAATTTTACTTTTGAGTAAAACGATCCTATTCGATCTTCGAAATGTTTTTACATAATTCAAAATTAATAAGCCTGTTCACTGAATTTATCGATAAATAATGCGTTTATATTAATTTTTATTCATATATTTGTCGAAAAAAAGTGATTTATGTCGTTTCAATTAATATATACGAAAGCTCTGAACCAATTCTGAACAAAAGTTATTATAATGATGCTAGTTGCATTAAGTCCCCAATACTATTCTTCAAATAACTCATTTCCGCGTGTGATTTATCGAAATCCTCTCTTAACCACGACTCTTTTTCTATACAAAATAATCGCAGGCTAGATACCTGCGATTATTTTTAAGTAAGACAATCTTATTCGAAGTATAGAATTACGTTATAAAATGATTAGTTTGCCAAGATTAGCATTGTCGACAATTGTGCGCGTTCATTTTACATTGGAAAGCAGCAGCTTCTCGTACCGTTCCGGGAAAACTGCTGCTTTCATGTTCTTATTACACTTTGGCACTTGCAAAATGAGCATGTTATCAAACAATCAGGATAAGCGGTACCGATTAACAGTGTTGGGATTGGAACAACGTGCAGTTTGAGCAAAACGTGCGTGATGCGATCTACGGCTTTTTCCAGAGGAGAAGTGATCCACATGGCAATGACAAATCGGGTTACTTGATTAAGCTTACTTAAAGCTAGTAAAAGAGTGTTACATTTGAGGCGCAAAATACATTTGTTATTCGCATTGTTTTCGGACGTAATTAGTCCGTAGATAACAAAAAAGCTAGGTTTACGAATTATCAACATAATCCGTAAACCTAGCTTTCGAAGAGTCTTACTTAAGGTTGTATTTTTTGTTAAAGCGATCCACACGTCCACCGATATCCACGTTTCTTTGTTTACCAGTGAAGAACGGGTGGGAAGCGGAGCTAGTATCTACACGGATAACTGGGTATGTGTTGCCATCTTCCCATTCCATCGCTTCTTGCGAATACTTAGTGGAAGCACTCAGGAAAGAGAATCCACAGCTAGGGTCTAAAAAGATAACTTTATTCAATGTTGGATGAATATCTTTTTTCATTTGTTTCACCTAATCTTTCATGTAGTTTTAGTTTCAAACTCAAACGCACTGCAGCAATGCTCTATCAGTTAGCAAAAAGAGCGGTTATGTCTCAGAAAAAAAGACGACAGATCGTAACAGTTGCGCTCAAGGTCGTAAACGACAAGCGAACGATGCCGTATATATCGCATCGCCCATTACACGAACGCTCCGTATCTTTCGTTAGCCTCCATCGTTATATAAGCATATTGTGAATGGTTCTCCGGCTCGTCCTGCATGCTGACATCAGCATAGGAGAACTCGGTGGCCACGTGCTTTCGATTCAAAAGGCAAAGCGTGCCATGTAGCTTAGCATCTATCAAACAACCATGAAAAGAAGCCGTCCTCTTAGGTGCTAGCTTTAACTTTGGACACTCTGTCCACTGGACTAATTCAAGTTTTCGCCGGTTCCATAACGCAGGCTTTATGCAAACTTAACAGGCTCCGCTCATGAAGCAGAATCATTCAGGTTGCTATGCAGCAAACCACAAATTATCTAGTTTCACGATGAATCGTGTACTTTTTCAAACGCGGAGAGTATTTTCTCATTTCAATACGCTCCGGATGATTTCTTTTGTTCTTGGTTGTTGTATAGTTGCGATCACCGGATTCGGTGCATGCCAAGGTAACAATAACGCGCATTTGTTCTTCCTCCTCAATTGGAATACATGGTATACAATTACAATAGTAATTTTTACGATTAGTTCTATTCTATAATTCATGCTCCTCTTTGTCAACCTTGGAGTCGCGGTTTGTTGCTTCTTTTACCGTGTTCCAGCGATTACGGTACTGTACTAGCTTAGGATGAAGTTCCAAGGGTTCACTCGAAAGCACCAACCTGACGTTTCTAATCCATTCTCCAAAGGATGCATAGGAAGCGCACAAATTAGCAGTTTCAGGACTCATATACAAAAAAAGCGGAGTTGCATACTTTTCCGCCAAAAAACGAATGGCTGCTTCAATCGGCGTATACTTTTTTCGCTTACCTTCCCAGTTCTCAATCACAACAGCACTCAAAGCCTGCTCTCGCTGCCACTCTCCCAGCTCGTCGACCCGCTTATAATACGAGCGTACTGGCTGCTTCCACATTCTTCTGACGGTTTCTTCATGTAGTGGATACAGCACCAACTTTGTAAAAGATAGTGCAGCCCCCGTTTCGGCAAAAAGCTCCAGCTCACTGGCTGTAGTCTGCTCAAACGTATCATAGTAGACCATAGTCCCTTTGTGCGTTTCGATTGGTGGTTCATAACCATAGGGTACATATTGAAGGTTTCTTGTCATGCTGGGCACTCCGTCCTTCCATAGAAAATTTCTCCTTCTATATTATACCCTTGTTATGGCATGAGCTTACATAAAATGTTTATCCTTATTCGACAGCAGGCCTATTGCCACGTGCCCCTCGCCGGAACTGCAACGCATAAAGCCCCATCGTCACAAGTGCAATCAGCGCAAGCACCGTAAATATATTGCTAAAATTGAACACCTGGACATTAGATACAACAGGATTCAAATGAAAGGACGAGGAACTATCTACCGTTTTGCCCAAAATACTTGTTGTGATCGCCCCGGCAATGAAATTCAACAGAGATAACAGCCCCATTCCAACACCAATCTGATCTTTCGACAAAGTACGAGAAATTGTGTTGGACATGGCAATCTGCATAAAGGTCTGACCTACATTCCCGAAAATAAGCAAAAACAAAATCAGATACGGAGACGCACCTACAAACGTGGACAAGCTGATAAAGCAGATAAATAATAGCGATACGGCTGTATACACCAGAACTGAATTCCCTTTGCTATCGGCCAAGCGCCCCCCTTTTTTTCCTAATAGAGCTGACGCAATAGCAGCGGGAAACATAATCAGTCCAATCGTTGCTGGTGTAAGCTGGTTGAGACTATTCAGAAACTGTGGTGCCAAGTAAGGCAATCCAAAGCTAATCCCCGTCCCTAAAAAAGCGATAAGAAGCCCATATGAATATTGCTTGTTACGGAACAGTTTCGGCTGGATGAACGGATCGTGGGCAGTATTAATGCGCCATATAAACAGTCCAAATAAAACCACACCGATCAGAAAAAATACCATATTGGCTTGTGAAATGGAAAGCAACAAGAAGGCCACTGTTCCACCCAGCAATAATCCACCCAGAAAATCAAACTTCTGATCCTCTCCTCGCTGATCGTCCAAGTATTTGCGAAAGAACGGCAAAGCGATCAGTGGCAGCATGGAAATGACGAACAGAAAACGCCAGCTCGCAAAGCCTGTAATCAAACCAGAAATAATAGGAGCCAGTGCAGTGCCTAATGCTAAGCCGATTGCTGTGACGCCCAAAGCTCGCCCTCTTTTTTCAGCCGAGAAATAACGAACAGGAACAATCATAGCAGTTGCCGGAATAACAGCAGCCCCTGTGGCCTGGAGCAAACGAGCTACAATTAACATCCAAAATTGATTGGCCAACAGCCCAATAAGCGAGCCTAGTGCAAAAAAGATAATCCCAAATGTCAGCAAATCCTTGAGACGATACTTATCTGCCAGCTTACCGTAGGTCACCGAGCCAACCGCATACACGATCATATAACCCGTCAGCAGCCAGCTTACATCGGAGGCACTAATATGAAATTCCTCCCGGATCACAGGCATTACTACATTAAACATAAAAGCGTTCATCACTGAAAAAACAAGTGTGAAGGCCAAAACATGCATAAGCTTATCCGCATTGGGATAAGTTTGTTCTTTTATCATTTGGTTTCTCCCTCTCTTGTTAACACCTTATCTAGGTGACTTTTTATAGCTTATGGATTCCCTATCCGGGCACATTTTTCTATTTATCCGTTCAAACGCAGGTATTCGCAGGACGGTAATCGTGAAGAATTTTTTTGAGCAAACCGCGCAGCGCCTCTGACTCTCCGACAGATAACGTTTTGCCTACGGAGCTTTTAATTTGCTCAATGGTACGTTCGGCTACCTTGTGAATCTCCAAGCCTTCCTCGGTCAAATAGATTTGCTTCATTCGCGCATCTTCCGGATGACTTTGGCGTACTGCCCAGTTTTTCTTAACGATCCCGTTAACCAGGCTGGTAACACTTGATTTATCAATAAGCAATAGCTTTTCCAAATCCGTATTGGTGACTCCAGGCGACATCGCCAGTATATAGAGCGTCTGCGATTGTGGGGAGGTAAGCCCCAAAGGGCGCAGTGCTGTTTCAATCTCACGCCGGACAGTGGTGAAAATCCATTTAATTAAATACATCGTGCTCTCCTCCTCCCATGGAAGACAAACGGGGTACACCTCACTTCCCATTTCACTGCTAACCTCCATATCTATCGAATTTTAATAGTTTGAATTCCAACTAATTTTAATCAGCCGCCTATTTGGTGTCAATACCTTCGTAAAATGATCGTCTACTAAATACAGTCAGTTTCAAAATAACGAATACATTCTATATATAAACTTATACATAGCAAAAAAACAGGCCCTGAAAGGAACCCGTCTTTTTACTGTCTATAGTTGCTTAGTCCGCAGTTTTCACTTGAACTAGCGGATAATCTTTCCCATCAACGGTAACCGTGCTAGCATCATTTAGCTCTAGCCGTTGCCAAATGGTCAACAAAGTACGATAAGGATACTTGTTGAGGTCATATTCCGTTATTCCTGTACCATTATCGGACGTGCTGGTCGTGGTTTTATCAGTTGCTATACCGCTACCCTCAGTTGATATCTCTGAAGTCGCGCCTCCGTCTGTGTTGTCTGTCACTGCTCCAGTCTGATCAGCGGTTTTTCCGCTGGATGTACCGTTCAGATCTGTAGAACCACCACCTGTGGATTCTCTGTCTGCTGTCTTGCTTTTGGTGGTAGCTCCCTCAGTGTTAACGTCACCGGACGAACCATTGTTAGCTTTACTGGCTGCTTCCTTATCATTCTGTTCAGCAAGCGTAAAATTTTCGTATGAGTGCTCCTGTTGATCCGAGCCGACAATGACGAGTTTTTTAGGCTTAAATTCTGCCTGTTCTGCCGATGTTTGAAACGCAAACAACAGCTTGACCATTTTCGTAGTGGACTTGGTATTAGGTACATGTGTCACTATTGCAGTAGGCTCCTCTTTTACCGGCACTATAGGCTCTACTGGCTTTTGTACAGGCTTTGGAGCAGCGGCAGGCGTTGGTGTGTCAACAGATCCGATTACCCCGGTTGCTTTCAGGCCGCCTAATGTACCTGCAATAATGATTAATACGATCCCGGAAATCACCCCGCCTTTGCGGAAACGACGAAGCGTTTTGACCAAAGGCGTATCTGTCTCACGCTTTGCTGCCAAATAGAAATTTTTAAACACAGGCTTAGCAGGTTCAAAATATTGCCGCCACAGCGTCTTTTTATGCAGTCCCTCTCGTCCTTCCTTTTGGAAGAATAAAAGCAACGCACGCCGATAGGCTGGCTCAAAACCACCACGTGGAGTAGCAAACTCAGCGTGTTCCTCCGACCAGCGGATAAAGCGGTACATCGTATCGTTATCCTTCGCCCATTTGCGGATCGAACTGACCAGGCGAGCAAAATCCAGTATTCCTTCGCCAGTACCATCAGAACGATAGAAAGCTGGCAACAGACGGGCAAAATGGCCTTCTGCAAGCTGCTGGGGCAGCCAACCATAAGCCCAATCTTGCACCTTTTCTACTTCGCTTGGCTCCAGACCGTCTAGCACTGATGGTTCCGGGTGCTCTGTGTTAAACCAATCATAAGCCGCAATCAATCGCACGGCTTGTCCCTTGAGAGGAGCAGGCAACTTTCCAACCCACTGCACCAAATCGGGCCGTGTGAAAAACGGAATCTGTACGACCTGATCAGGTGAAATTTCTTTTAGCTCTACTTCAGTGAGCAAATACCGATCCGCTGCTTCCTGTAAGCGTTCTGTCAATCCGGATTGCTCCAGCGGGGACAGTGTGCCTACGGCAGAACTACTGTCCCATTGACGCAAGCGTTGGTTAATGGCAGCCACAGCCTCTACCGGCTTTCTCTCAGCACGTAGCTTGCCCATCAATGCAGATTCGGCCAAAAGCTGAAAATCGGCATTCGCCGACACTTCGATATACCGACTGCCCCATTCATGCACCACGGCCAACAGGCCCTTTACATCAGGCGTTCTTTTCATCTGACTGTCCATGTAGGGAATGAAAAGCATTTTGGTGAGTGCCGGATTACCCAGTACTTTCGTAAAATAGGCCTTGCCTAATGACGGATTCTCTTCAATCGTATGATAAATATATGTGACTGCTTCCGTATTCCTGGCAGTATAAGCATTGTTTAGCGAACGGATTAAATATTCCACCAGCCGATTTTCGCTGCTGCGTGCATGAACTTTATAATAGTCCTTGAAGCAATCGACCAGCCCTACATCCGGAATATGTCCATCCTTCACCCGATCAAACTCATGATCAAAAAATGAAAGAAACAGATCATTCAGCCGCATTTTACGTGGTAGCGCATCAGATGGCGATAAATAATCAGTTAAGCTTCGTAACACAGCGATTCGTTGCTCGTTGTATAACGCTCGCTCTCCCTGCTCAATTCTGTACAGCGTAATGAGCTCATGATAGCTGGAGGGCAATAGTTCACGTCCTGCCTCCATGCCTGTCAGCATTTGCTCGGCAAATTTGAGAAAATCGTCCGCAGCCCCGCCATTCAATAGCGTACGGACAATCCAGTCAAAATAAGGCTGTTTCACCTGCTCTGCATCCACATTCAGTATTCGACTATTGTTAGAGAGGTCAAATACAAAGTCCTTTTCTACATTCCGATCACCGGGACGCAAGCTGAAAGGCTCAACGAACATTAAGTGAATGCCTTTTCTGCTGTTCGGTTCCTGCGCATATGTAAGAAATCCGAGTCTGTTGCGAAATGCATAAGGCAGTGCCGCGTACAACACACCCAGCAGTTGCTTGGCTGAGGATGCTACCACTTCTGCTGGCACATTCAGCGCTACATATACCTTTTTGCGACCCGCGGCTGACATCATGACTGCGTACAAGAGCTGCTTGAACACTTCTTCGCTCAGCTGCAATTGAGCCAGCACTGCAGACGGGTCAACAGCGGGGAATACACTACCACCAGGTAGACGCTCTAATTCCGGTAATTCCGTTCCCTGCTCAATATCATAGGTATCGACAAACGAAGTGTTCAGCCACTGCTTATAATCAGATGGAGACTCACCATGTCCGGCCGGAATCACATAGTTATGCGTAAAAAATGCGCTCCGCAGCCCAGTGAAATCCGCTGCTTTATAAATACTGCGTCCGAGCACTACATCCCCGGACTCTGTCCGTACCAGATGTAAAGCTTCCGGATAGACACTCTCCTGCTTCTCACCACGCGCTGTCAAAGCCGCAGGCGCATCATACACACATAAAGGATGCAACACCTTTTTAATAAATGAAGTATCCAGTCCTTTGGAATTAGCCACGGTATCAAAGCCTTCGGTAGAACGGAAAATACCACGCCGTTCCCGTGTGTACATCTGCTGCTGTATCATACGAGAGGTAGGATAACTCACTGTGATTCTCTCCCCTCGATGTACTTCAACTTGTATAGCAGCCAAATGAATGGCTCATCTACACGGATCGGACTAACCAACCCTTGCAGCTTTTGCTCCACCGGATTGCTACCTAGAGCAGAAACCGCGAAATAGGCTGTATCTGTAAAATATACATCCATTGTGCCCTTGAACGGCTTATCCACCTTCTCGATAAAGCGCCGAACTTCGCCATCTATGTTCGAGAACTCATCCAAATCCATGTATTTGCGATGTTCCATTGGATTAAAAATATTGCTGTTCGTCTTGATATACGTGCCTTCTTCATCTGCCAGCGCAGTAAGCATGTCGCTTTTGGTCAGGACCACAGCGGTTGGAATGTCCGTCTTGCCTTTTTCCTGGTATGCGATAAAGTCACCGAACATCGTAAGTACGACATCACGCGGCTCATCATATTGCGAGACCCATTCACCAGGCTTATCGCCAAGATTAATCTTAATACGTTCCCGGATAGAACGGATTTGCAGTGGATCGACCATAAAAAGAATACCCGCAGAATTTTTAATATGCTGTCCATGCAGTCCCAGATAGTCCTGATCGACCATCCCCTCACCAGCTACATCAAAAAATACCAAAGTCAGTGGTGGCTTTTCCTCATCCTTAAATACAAACTGGAAAATAAAAGGCTCCTGCATCTTTTCTTTTTGCGTCGATGTAAGCAGATCGCCACGTTCAAACAGTGGTTCCTCATACATCGTGCGGAACTTGCGGCTGATCTCTGCATTGAGCGGCATGCAAGCCGCGTCAAAATGGTCGGCCGTCACATGCTGCAGCGTGTGAATCAGGGAGGTCATATATACAGATTTCCCCGCCTGTGAAGCTCCAATAATCGAAATGATATTACTCGGCACCTTGCCTGCGGTTACAGGCAGCTCGTTATGGCAGTGTGGGCACAGTCGGTGACGCGTCAGCTCACCGTAACGGTCCGTCAGACCTGTCAGCACATGATCTGAATACAAGCGATGCTCCTCAGGTACATCATAGGGATGAAGAATGGCCTCCATATCATGCACACTATCCAAGCCAAAACGCTCCCGATATTTGTTCAACAGCTCATCTTCACCCAAAGCGTAATCCTCATCATCTTCGCGGTGATGAGAAGCACGGAATACCACTTCCTCTGGTGAAAATTTACTAAAGCAATAAGGGCACACAATATCATAGAATAACGGCCGTGGCTCGGCCTGTGGCTTTCTTCTGAATAAATTGCTAAGAAAACTCATCGGTTGTGGCCTCCTTTCATTCAGGGACTAATTCATATATCGTGCCATACTTCTGACCGTTCGTAAAAAACAGCCGCACATACTCATCTCCCCCCACTTCAATAGAGGGTAAAACATTCCGTCCTGCGGCAAAGGGTGCCGTGAACGCATACAAGGTTCCATCGTCCCGGTCTGCCGGATAGCCACCGCGCTTCTTCACGTAGCAAAGCGCCTCCTGCGGAACAGGAACTTCGGCTGTCACCTGAATCTGGACTGTTTTGCGGCTGCGAAACCAGCTTTTTTTATGGTGAACCGCATATTTGATTTTAGCCCTACCTGTGCTCAACTCCAGTTGGTTGGCTCCGTCTTGCTGGCGGATTACAAAGGTTTCTCCAGCCTCCCGAACAGCTGGATACACGGTATACCGCACACGTCCAATGCCTTCAATTCGGTCACGATAGCTGCCAGCGGCCTTATATTCCTCGCGTGTAAAAAGCTTCAGTTCAGAAGTCGGTGCTTCATTCTGTCCATTCGCACCTGTATCAGCTGATTGTTTGGCAATATAGACCACGGCTGCGCCTTCAGGCCACTGCCAGCGTAACACAACCCGGTTGTCGTCAATTTTGTGGCTCAGCTCCGAAATCACAGGATCATCGGGCTGTGCATCCCTATACTGCATAAGTTCCCGCCTCCCGTTCTAAAACCCACTGTTGCGTCGATTGCGCGTCGGGCCTTCTGGTGTCCCTCTCCGGTGGCCTGACGGTCCCCCCTGGCTCCCACCACCAGAAGATCGGCGAGTATTTTCCGCAATCGGCAGAACAAGCGAAAAGACAGCAATAAGGGCCGCAAGTATGAGCGCTGCCAGCAAACGTATCATCAAGTCACCTATAGGCGAGCCAGATAACCCTCTTTCCAAAATCAAGCCAGCGAGCAAGCCGGCTGGAACTCCACCAATTGCGAAATTCCTCGCGAGAAAACGGTTATCAAACATCAATCCAAGAGCCAACCCTAATAGAACCCCAATGATAACCAGAGCCGTTACGCGATAAATGGCAAAATACAGACTGTCGGCATACTCACCTGTCCGCTCCGTTACCAGCGTGCGATCACCAATTTGGTTATATATTTTACCGAACGCCTGAGTAAGTCCTTGGGCATTAGCTACATTAGAATAAGTTCCGCCCGTTAGGCTGGCAATATTTTGCAACAAAGCTATACCTTCCGATTCTGCCAGTTTCAGGCCGATCGTATTAATCGGAATCTGGCGGGCAATGTAAGGAGCCAATGCGGTCTGAGTATCCAGTTCGCTAAAGCCGTCAGAGAGCATAATAACGAGTGAACCTTTTTCCGCATTGCCTTGGGTTTCAATCTCCTTGATCGTCTCGTCCAGAGCAAGCCCAATGTCTGTACCGGCTGACATTATAGTCTGCATACTATCGATTTTGGAATAAACCGCTTGCTTCTCTGCGTCTGTGCCAACGGGAGTAAATGGCTGCACCAACTGCGCAGTGGATTCAAATGAAACAATGGCTACGCGCTTATCACCATCCATTTGCCCAATTAGACTCTTGGCAGCCGTTAGGCGTTCATTATCGGGATCTGTTTGCTGCATACTCCCAGAATTATCAATCACAAGCACGAGGTCCTGTACACTCTTGCGCCCTTCAGGGTTAACCTGATAACCTAGTTCTAATAGCAGACCTGCCACGAACAACATGACGAGTGTAGCAGGTACTAGTAATTTCCAGGACAATCCGGAGTATCGTTGTCGCCATGAATGCCCATTTAACTGTGGCGAAATCAGTTCGCCGATAAGACAACCTAGACCAATGCACAGCGCCATGATGCCAAAATACAGCCCGATCACGATGATATGTGGCCAGTGGCCTATCAATTTGTGAAGAATAAGCTCTCCCAAGATGAAGCCTACTACAGCGCCCAGCAAGCCGAACACCAACAGGAGAACGTTAAATTTACGTTGCTTCATAAGATTCGTTGCTTCCTTCCATCATTAAAGTAGGATAATATGTGGCTACCGCAATTCCGGCAACCGGTCCACGTCGATTCCATGAAACACGAAACCATTCGCAGTATATGTCTCATAATACGTTTTGCCGTTGCGGTAAACCATCAGATCTTCCAGATGGAAGCCGCCCATCAAATGCAGTTTTTCCACCCCGCTGCTGCGACGCTCATGCACAAAACCCAGCTTGTAAATTCGCGAAGTAATGTCCACTTCCATCGCATAAGGAAGAAACTCGCCTTCGTAATCACCAAAGAAGTACTTTTCTTCATACCGATGCTCATGGGTGTAGTCGAGCAAACGTACATTAATTCCGCCATGCTCTTCTAACGTTTGATACAGTTTTTTAAACAGTTCATCCTTTGGAACGACCAGCCGATTTTCATATGCAGCAGCTACATTGGCACGACGTAATAATTCTTCTTCGAATGTCTGATTAAATGGCTGTGAGCTGAGAATCAAGGTACGGCAGGTCTGTGTAAGTCTATCCACCAGCGCGGATAAACCTCCATCCAGCAATCCAGATACAGGTCCCATATGCCGGGTGTCAAAGAATATAGATTTTCCCCGCTTGCTTTCTAGCTCACGCATGACATCCTCTGTCACACGCTCATAGTACTCGAACAGGTTTTGGCCTGTGTAACTGTCAGCCTGCCGAATACTGTCCGTTGCAGTTTGATGCAGGTCACGCTCTAGGTTGGCAAGCTGTACTGTAATATGCTTGGCCTGTGCATGCCATTTTTCCAATGCCAGCTCATAGCGGCGAAGTAGCTCCAAATCCACTTGAATCCGCAACATGTGCAATTTATGTCCGTAGACTGTCTCGGTCAGATAACGGATCAAGCTGCGCACATTATGTTTATCCATAAGTGGCAGTCGTTGAAAGGGCTGATCCTCCACTCGTCCGCTATACAGCGCATCCAGTTCGGCTGCACTAATCTGCAAATCATTGGACGTATCACGAATCAGTCCCCGAATAGCCGTAAGCACATTTCCTGTTTGATTTTCATCTGTCCAATCTGTCAGCTCGAAAAAGCCGATATGAGGATGTTCTTTAGCAGCTGCGTTCACAGCCGTCTGCAAACGCAAATCCGCCTGAAAATCTCCCAAGCGTTTATGTACGATCCGTTCGCAGTTGTCACGGAAAAAGGCTTCGCAGCCCTGACCAAACAAGGCTTCCTCTGCTTCACGTAATGTCATTCGTTTCAACGAGCCGTAACTGGCTCCGCTGGTCATTAGTGCGCTCATGTCCATGATCGCCTCATTGTCAGGAACTAGATCATTTCGCGTGCGGCCACGCTCGGCAGCATCTAAACCAAAATAATTTAGCTTATCACGTATGTCCCACTCTTGCTCGGTTCTCATACGCTCTAACAACTTCACATAAAAGTGATACAGCACTGTAAGCGCAATCGACTGATTAGGGCGGTTAACCCGGGAAAATCCGGCCGACACATAACCCTGCCGCCCGGATTCCGTCATGATGTTGTTCTTAAACGATGTATTATTGTAGCCCCCATCCTGTGACCGATAGGAATCTCCTGCCTGATAACGGTTTTTTAGAAGCTGAATGTGACAAATAATATCACAGCTCTCGCGCAGACTATTCGCCACCGTTACGCCGCGCTCATTTTTGTCGGACAGCACATAGACAAGATCAAACAACGGAGATGGAGCATGGGATACCGGGATGGTCAATTTGTCCTCGGTCATATGCAGCGGTGCTGTAAACGTATATGCTGGGCTCTGGATATAATCCAACTCCCGCATAAAAGCAACGGATGTTGCACTCCTGTAGCCGAATTGGGCAGCCTGATCGCTTTCGCTCACCAACACATACAAATCCATTTGTACCGATTTAAAAGATTGCGCAAAAATATACTCTGCCAACAGCGTAATTTCAGGAATTAATACGTTCATGGGATCATCCGCTGTTGTCAAGATCGACAAATGTACACGCTCGAACGAGGAATACAACCGTCCGTAATCAGCCAGATGTCCACTAGCACGGCGCAACGCGGTGTTAAGTTCAATTAACTTCGATTCATGGGTATAAAAAGCCTGGTGCAAGTCACGGCGTAGCGTTTGGTGGCTACTTTCTTCCGGTACTGCTATCGTATGAACGATGGCATCCACCGAGCGGTCTACAGCCGCATGTTCTTCCTGTGAGCGAATCTGAATATAGGTTACCCCTGTGCTGTTATCCCACTTGGTCCGGTTGATATCTGCAATTGTGTTCATCACCGGGCTCATGCGATCGCCGATAAAAAGAAACACGGACGGGAAATGGATGCTGCTGCGTCCATCCCCGCTTCCGATTAATTGGTCCTCTGCGGCTGCATAGTCAGCCGCATAACGTAACAGCTGCTCTCTCATACTTACTTCAACTTTCTGCGGATGTCGTTTAATTTTCCAGCCATTTGAGCATAGAATGCATAAAGTTCCGCTCCATTAGCCAGCTCTACCTTTTCATATTCCAATTGATTGCGAGCCTCTGTGTAAGTTGCAGCCAATTCATCCAACTTCGCCAGCAGTGGTGTAATATCCTCAGATGAAGTCAATACAGCATCACGGCGATCCGCCTTGCGCATTAGAGCTGCAAATTTCTTCTCTTCCAAACCACGGAAGTTTGTGAAGACTTCAAACTCCACATAATTGCGGCTTTTCATGACGTTGGCAAACGGCTCCCACGCTTCTTCCTCTTCATCACGATCATAGACGTACAAAGCGCCTTTTTTCGTAATTGTGTCCGTGTAGAGTGCCTGAATGAACTGATCCAACCATTTTTCTTCATCCTGATATTTGCCCAGCAAAGCTTCCAGTTCAGCGGCTTTTGCTTCGATTTGTATATATTTCGCCAGCTCATCACGAACCACCTGCGTTAGCTCTGGTGAACGGATCAGGTTTTCCTTCGCCATCTCTTCATTGATGCTGCCAAAAATATCCTTGCTTCCGGCCTGATCAAGCCCTTCAGCTAGTAGACGCTTCAGCTCAGACCATGCTCTTTTCACCTCACCCAAATTCGGCTTGGATTCCTGCAATCGCATATCGTAGGCTGCCAGTAGCGCATTCAGATCTAGCGCTTTTGAGCGAATTACAGTAAAGCGGCTGCTTGTATTTTGATCAACATCCTTCTCACGAATCACGCCGAGTGACTTGGCTCGGTCGAAGTCATTGCGAATGCGGGCGTTGTGGGCTTGCACACGGGAGTTGACGTAAGTTTCTCCCCATGACTTTTCAGGAATCGGCGACGGCAAATTCGTCCAGTTGTTCTGACCTGTCTGCACCAGATGTCGGCCAATACCTTCGCGGTCAAGAATGGTTTTCTCATAGCTCTCTTCATACACTTTGAGCGGCGTATATACAAACAGAGGAACACCATTACGCGTATTGAGCCAGAAAATCCGGTTACGGACTTCACTTTCTTTAATAGTAAAGTGCGATTTGCCAATTGCATTATTTTGATAATTGCGAACGCCCTTCAGGATATTAGGCGACTGTACAGGTACCGAAACGAATCCCCATGACGGGAAGTACAAATTGCCAGAACTATTGCTCAAATGGAAGACAGGTACAGCCTCCTCATCCAGCTTGCTTGCAATGTAACGCTCCACAAATTTTTCAATTGCTTCGTCCTGTCCGTATTTCATGACCAGGAAATCTTCCATGGAACGGGTAATGAGATCACCGAATTTGTCAGTCAAGAAATTAGAAATCGAGCTGATGATATCCATATCCTGATCTTTCACCCATTGATCTGAATTTTCCAGCAATTCTTGGGCAAAATCACGGATCAAATCGTCACCATTGCGATTATCCAGCAGCTTGGTCACAACTTCTGAGATATCCGGTACACTTACCAGATTCCAATAGTACGTCTTGTTTCCTTTGTGATCGGATTGTTCCTCGCCGTTAATCAGCAGATCGCCGTTCTTCTCGAAAATGGCACTCAGTGCATTCAAAATTTCAGTAAATACATTATAAATGCGATTATTTTCTTTATTTAGTAGGTCATACAGATCTTCATAAAATTCAATGAGCTGCTCTGTACGTTCCACATCAGCCCGCAGCCAATATTCATTAATTTTTGCTTCAATATATGCATTTTTCTTCTTATCCTTGGATACAAACGCGCTCTTGGCATCACCCAGCTTCTCATTCGCTTGCTCACGCGCCCATTCAATGTCCGTTGGAATACGGTGCAGCGATTCACGCAGCGTTTCAACATAGGAAAGCAGCATTTTCAGCAAGCTAAATCCTTTTTCAGTATAAATCATGCGAGATACATAAAACGGTCCTTGCTCGGGATGCAGGAACATTCGGCGGATTTGGTCTGTAAACTGTCCTGTAATTTCACCGGGAAGTTGTTTCTTCGCTTTGATATACTCTTCGCGGGCACGCGTCAGGAACGTTTGCTCCAGCTCAGTGTCCATATTGACTACTTGCATTTTAACAACATTGTTATAACTTAACCGTTCACTGTTCTCAAAACCCGGAAGCGGCTCAGGTACACGAGATTCAAAGTTTTTGATCATGCTATCCAGATCGACACCCAGCTTGCGGGCAAACTTCTCTACATCCTCCTGATTCGGCGCTTGTTCAAACATTTTGGACATTTTACCAAACATCCGGTAAGCCAGATATGTCGTCATTTCCTCCATGGGCAGCACTGCCGAAGAAGCTCCGATAATATTGTAATCATAGTTTGCTGGATACGCCTTATTCATTTGCGCGATATTGGTACGAATGTTGCTGATATAGTCATGAATGGCGAACTCTTCGCCTGACTGTTTTTCCTCACTCGCCATAAAGTTGGTGATGTTCTCAGCGGTGACATTCATGCAGTAATCATAAGCATTTTCCAGCAGCTTGCCTTCCGTATTCGTAGCCGAAATAAGGTGACACAGATTAAATGGCGGCAGCGGCGAGTTTACAGTCAAAATGTTACCGTACTGTTGCTTAAAGCGTTCGCCACGACTGTCCACATTCATCCAGTAGTCCAGTTCTTTCAATGCAGCATAGCCGTTCTTTTTAATATATTCACGCGTATGCTCGCTCAGGCTTTTATTCGCCAGATTAATATCCGGCGTGAACAGATAACCCAGTGTGTTAACACGGTCTACACCAGCGGAACCATAATCGCGCTCAATGATGCCTCGGACGATATATGAGATATCGAGGAAAGTACCACTCCCTGTACCGCCGGACAATCCAGACAGCAAAAACACCATAAGCTTCTTGTTAGTGCCTTCAGACAGGGTTTTAATTTTTTTGTCAATACTTTGTACGACCTGATTGATTTTGGTGAACAATAGTAATCGCCCAGCCTGACGTACCCCTGCCGCCCCGTTCATACCATCGGTAATGCTCAGTTCGGGAGACAGCCAGTCAGTGATGTACGGCTCCAAAATACTACGGTTTTGCAGCAATCCGCCGATTTCTGCATTGGACAGTAGTACAAACTCATTGATGGGATCCAAGCCAATCCCTTTGTATTTTTTGTTACGGTCTTGTTCATTCGTTTCAAAAGCGAGAAATTCTACATTATCCGGCTTCTCGCTCTTTTTCTTGGAAACCGGGTCTGCCGGCAGCTTGAATCTGCGGTTTATTTGATATTTCAAGCGGAGAAGGGCGTCAATCCCCGTTCCCCCAAGTCCGATAATTAAAATAGGATTATCAATGGTATCTACTCTGATCTTATCGCTTACGATCCCTCCGCCGAGTGATACGTCTAATTGTTGGATATGCTCTCTAACTACTGGTTTCATAGATATGACCTCCTAAGGGTTCGTTTAGCTGTTTACTGAAATAAACTCCAGTAAAATGGTTTTGTCCACACTAGCCAGCGGGATCGTCAGACGATCACCGTTTTTCAGTTCAAGACCGTTGCCTGTGTCTACAGCACGCCCGGATTTTTCAATCGTAATCTCCGGAGTGCTACGCACCACGATCCGATCCTGATTCGCTGGCGTGAACACGACCTTATCGGTTCCGGCAAATTCCGGCGCCAGTTGCAGCAACTGGTGTAAATTGAATTTGCCCCGGAAGGTGTTCAGCTTCTTATACTGTGGGTATGTCTTTTCGCCGGTATTTTCATCCCGGATTTCCAGTACGATCTGGCCGACAAAGCCACGATTAGCTTTTTTGACAGCCTTCCAGATGAAATATGCCGCTACCAGCAGAACGAGCAGTCCCACCCCTAAAAGAATGAGTGGCAGCAGCTTAGACTTTTCAGCAGGTGTCGCAGGCTGGGTTGTGCCAGTATTCGTACCACTCGCCGCCCCAGCTTTGGCGCTGATGGTTATAGGCTGCGTTTCACGGTAAAAGCTCTTCTCCTCTGCTCTGACGGTTAGTTCATAGTCATGCTCATCTGGAATCGTATAAGAGCCGGTAAAAGCATCCCCTGCGTTAGTTAGGGGCACTTCATTCGTTGTACCCGTATCAAGGTCGTTGACCTTCAGGACAGCATTCATATTCGCATACAATTCCTGATCCTGATAGTGCTGGTTATTGCTCGTCAGATAGGAACGAATCTGTACCGTGTCACCTTTTTTGTATGATTTGGCAGGCGGCGCGTCCAGCTTCAACTCCAAATCATAGTTAAATACCAGATTAATATCAATCTTATCCTGCTGCACTCCCTTGACTTGAAGCTTCCAGTCGCCAGCTACAGGCTTGAGCAATTTAATCAGCGAGTAGCTTTTGGACTTGGACAGCAGTACATCGCTCGAAGGGATCGGCTTCGTATTGCCCGACGGGTCTATTAATCTCGCGTCCACTGGTTTCGAGGAAATAATTGAAATATTGGCTTCCAGCACGCTATCGTTTGGTACGGTTACCGTAACGTCCTGATAGTCGCCGTTGGCCGTAATGGACTGCAAAGGCACCACTTTCAATTTCAGATTGCTGGCGAAAATTTCACTCAAAATATTCGGCAGATCGTCCGCCGAGCTTGTAATAAAGGACTTGCCGCCCGTTTGCTGCGCGATGTCGGCGAGTTTATTCTTATTTAGCTTTCCATCTGCATTCAAACCGATGGTATAGATCGGCACACCGCTTTTTTTAGCCTCGGCTACAGCCTGCGCCATATCCTGAGTGGATTGGCTTTCAGTTCGACCTGTCGTCTTATTAAAATCGTTGTTACCATCAGCTAACATAACGATCATAGGCGCATGTCCGGCTGTTTTGCCATCCTGCAAAATACGGATCGCTTCCTTGACACCTACGGAGGTGTCAGTATACGCTCCCCGGTTCAGCCCGTCAATAAATGTCTTCAGTTCCTGCTTATCCGCTTCGGATGAAATATTAAGCAAGGCTTTCTCGCGTTGTACGACATCCGTATACGCTACAATCCCAACCTTGTCATTTTGCGTTGACAACATATCAATAAACATTTTCATGGCTTCATTGCCAATCTTCCCAGGATCACTGGTGTTCATCGAATTACTTACATCGACTACCAACACCGCATCCACTTTAGAAGCTGAGGGTGAAGCGGCATTCGCCGTCTGTGGCTGCCAGGCCGAAATCGAAGTCATGATCATTGTACATATGATTCCGATGACCAAAAACCATTTTCTGTCTCTACTAAACATCGCTTGTACCCCTTTGCCGATTAATTCTCATTCTAAATTACAGTTGTACTCCACTACTATTAAATTATAATGAGTTTTACATGAGCGCTAGCTGAAAATCCTGCCCGAACGGCCTGAATGCGACCAAAAAGCCTATTATATCGCGAGATTTTACCAATATCCTGCAGTAATGATATAATTATACCCCAACAAGGGCAATCGGGCACCAGTCTTCTCCTTTATACGACAAAAATAACCCTAGCGAAACCCACTCATGTAAAACAGTAAAATAAAAATCTAAGCAGAAAGAGGAAGTACACTATGATCTCATACGGATGTTTGGCGATTATGTTTCTTTTTGTCGCCATTAAATCACTAATTTACTATATACATAAAAAACGCGCCCCGTCGATTGCACAAATCGACACCGAGCTTCTTGCGCTGCTGAATCGGAGAAGTGAGCACAATGAATAGTTCCAAGCAGGCTGTGCAATTTCGCCCCTTTACCCGCACAGAGCATGCCTTCCAAAAGCTGAGAGTCTGCAAGCGTTGCGGACAATTCACCGCCCTTTGGGAAGAGAAATGTACAGCATGTGGTCGGGATACGCTGGTTCCTGTAGAGCAATATGCTAAACTCAGAGCCAAACGTTATTTTCATAAAGACCTTGCTGTCGGCATTGCGTTGCTGGGTGCTTCTATCTTTTTCGCTCACTCGTCACAGCAAATGCTACTGTGCGGTATCGTCGGTGCGTTTCTCCTCGTGCCCTTGGTCCTTCTACAGCACCGCATTGTTCTTTATGAACAGCGTAGGCAGCTTATACGCCTATTCAGAGGCCGTATAGGACAGATCCAGGAAGGATTGGGCGTGAATCATAAGAACGCAGTTGCCCTGCGGCAGCTTAGTGAGCGTGTCTGCTATGAAATGCTACGCGAGATTGCCGTACTCATTCACAATGATCGGATAAGGCTCCAGCAGGTCGCTTTGCTGCAATCTTTTGTTCTCCGCAAAGATATGGAATTAACGCTCGATCCTCTTCTGATCAAAAGCTTTGAACCCCTTATGGTCAGATACATTGGAGAGGTTGCCAGACTCAATCGTGAGCTGATTAAGGATCGGACATTCCGATATGTGGTTTTTTATGAGCGTCGTATTTTGGAAATGGCCGGGGGAGAAGATATTCTCGTTCGCGTAGCCAGCGCAGCAGTCCGTAAAAAACGCTACGTAGTCACCCATGCCGCTTTCATCTCCAGATATGTTCGGAAGCTACCAAAGGAACGAATCCAACGTTTATATCATATCATTCAGGAGAATCCGTTAGAACCCTTTGGAGATTTGGCCGATGAAGTGAAGATCATGTACCTGATGGAGCAGTATAAAAGCTGACTGCCATAATGCCCTTTTATATATGACGTATCCCAATCAATAAATCACTGCAATGAAGCAGTAAAAAAACCGTCAGAATCGGCCAATATGCCTCCAGACGGTTTTTTAATATGGATTATGATAACACACTTGAATCTTTCATTGGCCTTGTAGCTTATGCTGAGCATGCCTAATGGAAGTAAAGTTAAATGCTCGTACTCCCTTGCTATCATACACAATAATCTCTTTATTCAAATACGGGTGTAGACCATTAAAATATCCGGGCATAATCAGTCTGCGCATAAAAAGGTTTTTACCCAGCAGACGGGGTGAATTGGTCGCTACGACAAGCATCTGCTGGGTTGCAGACCATGGACTAGGCTGAATATATGACAAACAGTAATCGCCTGCCGTAAAATCGTCACCCCATGCATACCCGTCCTCGGTACATGCAATTTGAAGATGAGCTTGATACTTCTGAAGCAGCTCATGTCTGGACAAGCCTGAAGTGATACAAATCACGTTGCTATCAGCCATCTCTTTCTCTGAAATATCTTTAGAAGAGACCACAGGATAATGAACACCAATGTACGGATTCCAAGTCGCTGTTCGTGGGCTAGCCAAGGCGTTCGCCGTCCGTCTCACCGCCTGCTCCTCCTCCGGTGTAGCATAGCTGGATGGAAGGACAATGTGAAGTCGATCCATATAAACGTCAAGTACACCCATACCGTGACTAGCACCATTTCTTCCCACGCTTTGCAAACCCGCAATACTCTTAGCTGCATCCGCATTTTTGGTGGAGTCTTCACTGCTCCCTCCCTCCCGTTCAGCAATCAAACGGTATTCGGGTGAGGGGCGTTTGTGCGAGTGTGTTTTAACAAAGCGAAAGCGGCTGTATTCTCGTAAATCCAACATGAAAATGCGGGCTCCAATACGAACCTGAGCGAGTTCCAAGGACATGTCCTCTTGCGAGAGATGAATCACAAATTCTTCTGCGTGAACAGCCTCAATATCCAATTCACCAGTGGAGCTCATTTCGCCATACAACTCCGCATATTCCTCGTTTTCATCCATGCGCGTCAGTTCCAGCCAGTAAGCCCGATTATGTCTGCCCCGTTCCGTCCGATAGGCAATACGCTGAGGCACAACATCTCTTTTCCATTGCATAAGCCAACCCAGTATGCCGTCCAAAAGTCTTAACTCATGCGTATCCCAATGATTAGACTGCCGCTCTATCACACCTTTAAAATGGTTCGATGAAAGCTCTGTTACAGGAGCTGTGTATGCTTGGGCAAATAAATAATCCTGGTCACCACATACATCTAATATTGGCATATTGATCAAATTTTTCAGATGCTTGGGATGTGGTGCCCCTGAGATTACTGCAATAGCTGCAAACCGAGAAGGATAAGCCTGTGCCATCGCCCAGGCAGCATATGCGCCGTTCGAATACCCCGTTAGATAGATACGTTCTTCGTCCACTCGGTACGCTTGCAGTATGACATCTAGTCCCTCCAAAAAAGCTGCTTCTCCAATATAACTGCCCAGCGTAACGCCACGACACGAAAAAGTAACAAATATAGCTTCGTCTTCCCAGCCCTGCCCAAAACCTCTATTCTGAAAATCTGGTAGCCCCAGCTCATATCGCTTGCCAGGCATTAGAACGATCAGAGGATACCGTCGCTCAGCCGTGTAGTTGCTGGGAAGCTGGATTGTATACCGTTGTAAACTATTGTCCAAACGGGAGACAAAAAAACCTTCGCCAATGCCGTCAGCCGTCAAAAAAATATGTTCTTTCTGGAGCACCGATGGGTGCTGTGACTGTTCGGTATGTCCATGCATAAAAATTTGTTTTAATAGCTTGATATATTCACGCACCACCCGTGAATCCCAGATTTCAAAAGGATCTTCCGGCAAATCCGTTAATCTTTTTAATTCCTCAAGCAGGCCCTCTATTTGTATTTTCTGCGCAGAATGAAGAACATCTTTGGCGCAGGCTTGAATGAGATGATCATACTCTTCCTGTAAGCACTCCACGACGACTGACAAAGGCCGCACAAGTACCGAATACACAAAATGATGTTCTACGGCCTCATGATCCCGATATGTAACGGTGAAGTGCAGCATTCCCGTCTTCCTGGCCTTCTCCTCATCCCAGGCGTAGCTTTGCTCCTGCTCCCAATGGGCTGTAAACCGATCCAGCTTCATACCCTCATCATTCGTTACCTCGACCCATAACGTTTGATCTGAGGGAAGAAGTATCCGATCCTTACGCAGCAAGTAAAATAGGATCGGGCTGTTTTCTCCTTCCCTGCCAGCACTTTGCTCAACTTCTAACCAAGCCATATGATTACGTATATTACGCTCTACGAATTCACGATGCAGTTCTATCACATCTGGTTCATCGCATACCTGATTTCCACTGATACGAATAGAACGAGCCTCATCAGGAATAAACGCAGCAATGATAACGACCGTGTGGTCACCTTCCTCCAGATATAAGCGAAAGGGTCCAGATTCTGCATATACCAATGTTCCATCTATCCAAATTTGTCCAGTTCCTTCAAACGGTCTGAAAATCACTTCCTGTGCTGTCATACAACGTAGATTTGAAACCAGCAAAAGTCTTTCTTGTTCAGCCAAAGGCGGAAAAACACCTAGATTCAGTTCAGAGGTCCGGGGATCAAGCTCGGTCAATAACCGGCATGCTGCCCTTCCCCCTGCTGAAAGCTCAATTCCATCTTCACTACAAGCCTTTTCCAAATTCCATTCCTCATGCGTAAAATGACTAGACCATTCCCTGCCCACACCACAATTTTCCGGAAGCTCGACTGGACCGACTGCATAAGCAGACGCCAGACGTACCGGATGATCCAACAGCACAGTAGTTGCCTTTTCCAGATGTGTGAACCTCATAACATTCCCCCTCCAGGTTTTTGTTTCCTCAGAGACGTAGCCGCGTTATATTCGGTTTAACCTTCAAATGAACTATATAAAACTATTCGTTGTCACCTCTATGTACTCCTTTGTGCTTTCCAAAAAAGAAGCTATTCTCACAACAAAAAAAGAGGCAGCTTCTGCCACCTCTCTGGATCATTATGCTTATTTTCTTACAATGCTGATTGCAAGTCTTCGATCAAATCCTCCAGATCTTCAATCCCAACCGAAATCCGTACCAAGCCCTCGGTAATACCTAGCTCTGCGCGACGTTCTGCGGGAATGGAGGCATGCGTCATACGTGCCGGAACGCTAATCAGACTTTCAACCGCTCCCAGGCTCTCAGCCAGTGTAAAATACTGCACTTTTTTCAGGAGGGCAACCGCGTTGGCATCGCTACCTACATCAAACGAAATGATGCCGCCAAAGCCTTCAGCTTGAGTTTTGGACAGCTCGTGCTGTGCATGGCTTTCCAACCCAGGGTAGTACACCTTACTAACCTTCGGATGCTTTTCCAAAAAGGCTGCAATTTCCTTTGCATTTTTCTCGATTGCTTCCATACGCAGACCCAAGGTTTTGATACCGCGGATCAATAACCAGGAATCCTGCGGGCCGAGAATACCGCCAATGGCGTTTTGTAGAAAATGAAGCTGCTCGCCCAGCTCTTCACTGTTGACTACAGCCAAACCGGCTACAACATCGCTGTGTCCACCCAAATATTTGGTTGCCGAGTGAACGACGATATCAGCCCCGAGTGTAATTGGCGTCTGCCAGTAAGGGGTAGCAAATGTATTGTCCACAATCAATAAAAGCTCATGCTTTTTCACCAGCTCTGAAACCGCGCGGATATCAGTAACTTTCAACAGCGGGTTGGTTGGTGTTTCGACATACAATGCCTTCGTATTGGGACGGATTGCTTGGGAAATAGCCTCCAGATCAGTTGTATCCACAAATGTGGACTCAATCCCGATCCGACTAAGCACCTTGCTTACAATACGATAAGTGCCCCCGTATACATCATCGGTCAACAAAATATGATCCCCTGCTTTAAACAAGGAAAATACTGCATGAATCGCTGCCATACCGGAACCGAAAGCAAAACCACGTTTGCCTTCCTCCAGTTCCTTGATCAGCTCTTCCAGTGCAAACCGGGTCGGGTTGCCTGTACGCGAATATTCGTATCCCTTATGAACGCCGATTTCCTCTTGCTCATAAGTACTTACCTGATAAATAGGAACGTTAACCGCACCAGTATGAGGATCGGTAGGGAGTCCACCGTGAATCAGTTTTGTTTTGCGTCTCATTTTAAATCCCGCCTTCATATATTTTTTTACTCAGATAACGTTCACTGCTATCTGGGAAAATGGTGACAATATGTGCACCATCCGGTGCGCTCTCTGCTTCCAGTAAAGCAGCGTGCAGGGCTGAACCGGAGGAACTGCCGACGAGAATACCCTCACGTTCCGCCAGTTCCTTGACGCGGTTGAATGCGTCCACATCGCTAATGGTATGAATGGCATTAAAAAAGCCTTTGTCCACAAACTCAGGGATTAATTCCATGCCGATCCCTTCTGTTTTATGAGGGCCTGACTCGCCACCATTCAGAATGGACCCTTCAGGCTCTACGATGACCGTTTTAATGGCTGCATTCTGCTCCTTAAGATAACGCGAGGTTCCCATAAATGTGCCCCCCGAGCCTGCTCCTGCCACAAATACGTCCACTTTACCGTCCAGATCGTTCCAAATTTCAGGTCCCATTGTCGTATAATAAGCCTCTGGATTATCAGGATTGCTAAATTGCTGTGGCAAGTATGCGTCTTTGATTTCAGCAGCCAATTGCTTTGTCTTTTCAATGGCTCCCTTCATCCCCTCACTTGTCGGGGTATGAACGATCCGTGCTCCCAATGCCTTCATCAGGTCCTGCTTCTCCTGGCTGAACTTCTCTGGCACAGCAAAAATAACCGAGATATCATAATGAAGCGCGGCCATCGCAAGACCAATACCTGCATTGCCTGCTGTTGCTTCTATTAAAGTCCCGCCCGGCTTCAACTGGCCTGTCTTTAATGCTTTTTCAATTAGAGCCTTTCCCACCCGGTCCTTCACGCTGCCGCCGGGATTCATAAACTCCAGCTTGGCGAACAGGCGAATTCCTCTGGGTAGAGAATAGCTATTCAGCTCCACTAATGGCGTGCGCCCGATGAGTTCAAGGGTATTGCGATATACATTCATAATTTCAAGCTCCTTTTAATGGCGAATCCAAAATAAACCAACGGTCAAAAATTAGCGCCCATTGTCGGAGAAATTCGCTATCTTCTCCAAAAACATAGTAATGCGGTAAGTATTTATGCAATAAGATTTTATGTGTATTTGAAGCTTTTGTCAAATGGACCAGTCACAACACCCACACCCTTGATATCCTGCCTCGATATGATGGAGAATAATCTCTCAAAATTCCCTTTTCTAACATAGGAGGATGCTATCTATGGGTAAGCAATGCTTAAAGATAGCTGCCGTATATTTTGCCCTCGGTGCGCTGCTTAGTGCAATCATTGGCGTGTCGGGTGATTATAGCCTGTCCCCTATTCAGTCCCATATCCATTTACTGGGTTGGACGACTCTTGGGATCATAGGTCTAATCTATGTGGCCTTTCCTGCACTTTCAGTTACGATTTTGGCACGTATCCATTTTTGGATACATAACATCAGTCTGCCAGTGTTGATATTGGCGATTATAGGTAAAAATTACGCGATTGTAGAGGCTGGAGTGTGGAGCGTCATAGGATGGGTCTTACTGGCAGCGGGTATTATGCTATTTATGGTGAATATGTGGGACAGACTGCGTTAGAGCACGTAGGTTCACTTCACTGGTCATAGAAAAAAGGAGCCTGGTCATTGCCAAGGCTCCTTAATATTCTCATTATAGGTTGCAATATATAGCTGTGCTAGCTATGTGCCCTTACTGTTAATTTACTGCTCCATCCTGTACATGTTCTTTACAGAAGTTTTCAACTGCTTGCAGCTCATCCTCTTCAAGTTCAAGCTCGATGTAACGATCCGTTGCTTTTTCAAACAATTCATACTTCAGTAGTCCTGTCTTTCCTTCGTCTACTAAATAAAGAGCACGGATATATATTCCGTTTTCAGTGTATAGCTCGTCGTCTTCCTCTACCTCTATCTCAATGATAAATTCATAACGCTGTCCACTCAAAATACCAAAAGCATCTTTAATTTGATCTACTGTATATGCTGTAAAATTCAACATGTTTTTATTCCCTCCGGTTTTCCTTCAATTACGGTGCATTCTACGCCCGCAGGCAGTAGTTGTTCAACTTGTGTGCGTACTTCTGGACGATTCAAATCGTGACCCATGATCGAGATCCAGCCCTGATCATTACGCGAGCGGATTAAACGCCCTATGCCCTGTCGGAGCCTAAGTGCCATGTGAGGCATATCTATCTCATTGAACGGATCTGCTGCATCCTTGCGCAAAGCCGTAAAAACCGGATCGTTCGGAGGAAATGGCAGCGACCAGATGATAACATGTGACAGGGATGGTCCAGGGATGTCCAATCCTTCCCATAATGTAACAGCGCACAACACACTCTCCACATCATTCTGAAAAGCGGAGATCAGATGGCTGATTTCAGCCGAACCTTCATACAGAAAACGATAGGCAGATGCCTCTGGGTAAGCAGCGAGTCCCCTTTGGAAGGCAGTCAGTTCCTCCTGAGAAGGAAACAGGATAAGCGCTCTTCCCTGCGATTTCTTCAGTAGCGTCAGCGCTCTCTGGATTGGATTATGTCCCGCTTGCAACGGGTACAATGCCGCTTGCATCTGATCACTGTAGTCATAAGGTGAAGCGACGGAAAACGTTAACGGGTTTTCAATACCCAGACTCTGCGCCATATAGTCAAATGAACCCTCCACGGAAAGTGTAGCCGAAGAGAATACGATTGGAATATGCTGCGCAAATACTCGTTCTTTGAGAATCTCTTTTACCATCTTCGGCATAACCACAAGCGTTAATCCATCCTGGTCCTCCGTCACCCACGAGATGAGAAGTTCAGGACGCTTAAACAAAGCCAAAGCAGTTTGAATCATTTCCAAATGTTCTTCTACAATTTTGACTTGATACTCATCCAGAGAGAATAACCCGCTTTCAAACACAAGCTCTTCCTCGATCGTGCCGATCAGTTCACCAAAACGGTTCACCTCCCGAATCAACGATTCATTCAGGATAAACTCCTTGCGATTAGACCCCTGTACTGGCTGACTGTTCTTATTGAGCGCGGCGAACAATGCCTCGCTTTGGGAGATTGCATCTTCGATCGTCATAGCCAGAGATTCCCGCACTTCCCCCTCTAGCAGTCGGGTAATAATAGACTCAAATTGAGTGTGCTTAAGCTTGTAAGTAAGCGCATTTTGTGCTGCTGTCTCCAGCAAATGCCCTTCATCAAAAACAACAGAGCTGTGCTCTGGCAGCAACGGCAGCTGACCCTCGCGCTTTCGCGCTTCGTAGGTCCATACATGCTCCATGTAAAAGTCGTGAGAGCAGATGACCAGATCTGCCGCTTTGCGGTAATGATCACGAGACAACGTCTGTCCGCAACGATGGCGCTGATGACAAACGAGACAGTCTTGAAATACATCCCATCCCAGTCTGCTCCACTGTCCATCTGTTAGCTCGGGATACTCTTTCCGGTTCCCGTATGGAGTGAAGGACTGTAACGTATCTGGAAAATGAACAAAATCAGGCAGACCCTGATAAATATCGCGGAAAACATCTGCGTCCTCATCCAGTCCGCTTCGCCCCTCATCCAGCTTGTTCAGGCAAATATATTGATCCGGTGACTTCCCCAATCGAGCATCAATCGTCAAGCTTAAGTGCCGTGCCAGCTTGGCGATATCTCCTTCTGGCTTCACCAGTTGTTCAATCAATGATTCATCCGCACAGGCGATAATCGCCGGTTTTCTCATGTATCTGGCATATGCAATAGCGTACAGCAGGTATACCAGCGTTTTGCCAGTGCCTACACCTGCTTCTGCAAAAATGGTCTTTTTTTCCTTATAGGCACGTTCCAGCTGGAATGCCATATAAATTTGTTCATCCCGAACCTCAAAGCCGACTTCAGGCAAAACTTCATAAAATACATCTGCAATCCAGTCACTTGCCTGCTCAATAAACGGCTTGGACGGATCAAAGGCAAAAGGGTAAGTAGTCAATCGGGCTGTGCCTCCAATTCGTTCATAATGTGCATCCTTTCATTATAACGCAAAACAAGCTAAAAAGAACATGTAAACTGTAAGAATAACTTACATTTTTTATTTTTCATGAAATTCTATAAAAGATAGGACATCGAGGGGTTCGTTCGTGAGGACGTAACACTGCCATAATGAAAAAACAAAGGAACCAGCAAATGCTTTCAGGCACTGGCTGGTTCCTTATTTACTTTTGCTTCATCAAATCTGGAATTTGTTCCAGCAATCGTTCTCTCGTAATGGCATCATCAAAATTCCACGAGCTGTCAAGCGTATAAACCCGTTTATTCTGAACGGCAGGAATCGTTTTCCACACTTCACTATTCATCAGGTTTCTGGTCGTTGCAATTGTTTCTTCACTCTGATCCGACAGAATAAAGAGTTCATCCCCGATAAATGAAGGAAGTACCTCGTTAGAAATGGTAGCAAAGCGCTCTTTTTTATCAATCAAGTCTGTCTGTACCTTGGAAGCTGGTATAAAACCGAGCATATCATACAACGACACGGATATACCCTGATGTCCCATAACATACAGGTTATCCCCCATAACTAACAGCACTGTTGCTGTCTCTCCCGGCTTAATATCAACATCCAGCTTGGCCTTCATTTGTTTGGCCTTCTCGTCATATAAGGTTTTAAACCGATCTGCCTCTTTAGTTTTCCCAAGAAGTTTACCTAGCTCCTGCATACGTTCAAAATTTGCCAATTCGGAATTAAGAACCACGGTAGGTGCAATTTTAGCTAACGTGTCAATCGTCTTTACATCCCAATTATCGAAAAGAATAAGGTCTGGTTTCAGCATCGTCAGCTTTTCCAGATTCACCGGGTAGCCTATATCGATAATATCCTTGGTAAGGTCTGCGTACACTATTTGTGACTGAATGACACTCAGACTCGCACCTGCTGGTCGTACACCCAAGGCAAGCAAATCCCCTGGATCACTGCCTACATAAACAATTTTCTGCGGATTTACCGGAATCGTGACTTTACGTTTTTGAAAGTCTGTATATTCCCGGGTGGTCGGCGTTGTAGATGCCGTTTCCTTTTGCTCCGTGCTGTTTGTAGCCTGTCCTGCCGTAAGGGAAGTTTGGGCACCATTTTCTTGTGAGCTACAAGCTGAAAGTACAATGGCTATAATGAGCATTACACTCGTCAGCACGGGGCAACGAGGCGATATTTTTATATGTTGCATATGATGTATCCTCCAAGTTATGTATTTTCATAGAAAATGATAATCATTATCATTCACTTTATATTACATAATAGTCCCATCTTCTGCAACGGCGATTTCCTTAATTCATCATATTAGAAGCTAACTGAAGGCAAGGACGATTGCTGTTCATGTCGCTGCAACTCTTTTTTATTTACAACTAAGGTGCTGGCACAAAGATCGTGGACTCCCTGTTTTTTCGCAGTAAAAGCGACCACAATGTAAATAAGACGTAAAATCACAAAAGAAATGGCTTTAATCCAGTAACGCCCTGAGGCATGTAAGAATCCAAGACGCTTTCCTTCCTTATCTACAACAACTAAAGAGAACACAAGCTTACCTGGTGTTGCTCTTACCTTCGACGACTCCCATAATACACAGTACAGCCATGGCACCATGAGCCAAAAGATTAGCGGCCACCACAAAAGCAGCATTTGTATGAACACCGTCTCCTTTATACCCAAAATATCTGGGATGATGTAAATTGCTCCCCCTATTGAAAGGATTATGGCAGTAAGGATGATCAGATCAATCACAAACGCTGCCGTTCTCACCCAAAATCCTCCGTAAATCTTTCTTACACTATCACTTGTTACTGTCATAATGATGCATAACTCCTTTGCATTCGTTAAAATCCATTTTATCCCTTTACCCAAAGAGATATCATAGGTTCACTTCCCTAATTTGTCAATTTAAGAAGAAACGCTATATACAAGTGAAAAGACCTATTTCCATGCATTAAAGTGGACATTTTTATAGGATTTAAGAGCTTATATACCGTGATTTTACTCTGATTAGGCACGAAATAAGCGCTGCTACAGTCTCTTATCTACCTACACGTAGTACTTTGGCATCGAATTAAAATCAGCCTTTTCACGCATAAAAAAACAGCGTATGTGTAAATGAGTTTACACATACGCTGCCTCACTATTTATTATATCGATTTGACAAGCAACAACTCAGCTCGAATGAGCTTGTTCCTGCCCATCTTACTCACTATATTTTTTGCCCTCCACACTAAACAAACCTTCCTCACCACGCAGCTTTGCCAATGCTTCGACAAAGAAATAATCGCCGTAGATGATGGGCACATTGATGTGTTTTTGCTCAGGATAATGTACGGTTCCGTTCATCAGCAATCCCTCATGTTCTTCGCCCCATGCCGTACACGTTTGATGCAAACCCTGAAGGATGGACTCTGCAGCTTTGGTAAATGGCTCAGCACGTGTCGAATATTTTGCCAGTTCCAGCAAACCACTGGCGGCAATGGCCGCTGCCGACGAATCCCATGCTTGGCAGTGCCCTTCTACTGCTCTAAAGTCCCATACTGGCAGACAAGCATCGCCCAACTGGGACAGGAAAAAGTCAGCCGTGTTCTCGGCCACCTTTAAATAACGCGGATCGCGTGTGTATCCATACGAAAGCGTAAAACCGTACAAAGCCCAAGACGTGCCACGTGCCCAGGCGGAACCGGGAGCAAATCCCTGTCCGCCATGCTCAGCGACCTTTTTTCCAATCTCCGGATCGAACTCAACCACATGCGCAATGGAGCCGTCCGAACGGACGAACTCACGTGCCACGGTATCTGCATGCTGGACAGCGAGAGCCGCAAAGCGTGGATCTCCACTTTCCTCCGAGGCCCAATAGAGCAAGGGTAAATTCATCATACTGTCTATAATCGCAACACCCCGTGTATCCATATCCTTCGAGTGGAAGTTCCACGCGCGAATAAAGCGGCCATTTACGTTAAAACGGGCAGCCAGCAAATTAGCAGCCAATAACCCCCGTCTTCTGGACTCTGAATCTCCAGTCAACCGATGGGCGGCCACACCGCTGAGCAGCCAAATAAAACCGAGATCATGGTCTACAGCTTCGCTATTGTAGAGTATTTTTTCCAACCGGGCCTCACACCGTTGTGCAATTTTGGCAGACTCCCAATCAGGACGTGCTCGATGGGCCAGCCATAGCAGTCCCGGATAAAAGCCTGCTGTCCACCACGCTTCCTCACGATTATCATAACGTCCACCCTCTGCAACATGTGGAAAGGCGTCCCCCAGTCTTGCCGCCAAGGCAAGCGTTTTATCCAATGCCAGCTCCCACGATTGCTCCAGCCACGCTTCTGATTTTATCATTCCTTTTTCCCTCTCCCTTTCCACATGATTGAAGATAACTATGGCTCCCGAACTATCTATTCAGGTAACCGAATGATAAAGGAAATGCGACTGCCGCCACACTCTAGACGCGCTCCCTTAA
The DNA here is from genome assembly GCF_011800655.1 of Paenibacillus sp. EKM10P. Taxonomy (NCBI): domain Bacteria; kingdom Bacillati; phylum Bacillota; class Bacilli; order Caryophanales; family Paenibacillaceae; genus Paenibacillus; species Paenibacillus sp. EKM10P. Next base: position 40,032 of record NZ_JAALET010000005.1, read on the forward strand.
GTAAACCATTTCGGCAGGCTACGGCAGTCAATTCATCCGGCCATACGACGTTTGTTCCTTCCGTCGTGGGGATGACTTCAAGACTTGCGCCTGCGTATTCTACGCGAATGCTTTCGGTTTCTTCCCCGGCTGCCATCACATGATGAATCACACTTCGTTCCCGACCGTCATACGCCATCAATGGAATAAGTGCTCCCACATTCTGAATATTGCCCTGAAGCTCATACGACACTTCAATTTTGCCGGGCACCTGACGATAATGCGTTCGGATTTCCCTCACCCCCGGGAATGGACCTTCCCACAGCAGAGTGAAATCTGTCTCTCCATCAGACGCTGAGCTGCGCTCCATCTGTACGTTTCCTCCGCCATCCTGCGGATCAATCCCTCCATCACGATCGAACTCCAATGTACCGGGGATTCCTTCTGACAAGCTGTGCCACTTTCCGTCTTCGGTTTGCCAGGCTGGTGTATAGCTCAGCGGGAAAATATCTCCCTCCGCGAAACCCGTAAAGCCGCGATCTGCGTGTCCTGCTGAGGATGGGCCGATCAGAGACGGCAGCGCAGAACGTTGAATACGTACGATGCCCGGAATATTGTACGGATCGTTGATTGAGGTCTGAACAAGCATTTGCTGCCCGTCTACAGCTGCAATGACGGTCTGAAACCAGCCGTCCGTTGCCAACACCCGACTGCCGATCTCCGCCGGGATAGAGGTCGGAGGAATACGATCAATCTCCTTCCCATGTAGGAGGGTATGGGCCAGCACCGCTGCCGTCCACAGACTGTAGCAGGTATGATTCGAGTACACCTCAAAGCCATGGCGTGCCTCAGACGAATAATGGTTGCGGACGATATGCAGCTTGCCATCATCGGTCTGCCATCGGCTAATGGATTGCCAGCATAGATCTGCTGCCCGCCGAAATGCACCTGCAAGCCCATGCTCGCCTGCTGTATACGCCTGCTGCGCATGTGTTGTAAAAACAAAGGCCGCAGCCGCTTCGTTCCATTGGTGTTGCGCGCTTCTTCCACGCGGAGGAATTTCCCCATGCGGGGATAAAGTCAGCAATGAGCTGAGTGCTCCCCTGCGAAGGTAGTCACGCACTTCGAGAGCACAGCCGCCATTATATCCGTTCTCCAGCATCACGCCCAGATGAAACCGTGTGACAATATCGTAGGCGAATGGGCTATTGGGCCGATCCAGCGGACCATCTTGGTACAGCCCCAAACTGGTAAAGCGAGGTAAGTGGTAGTTGCGGATATACGTCTCCATCCACTCAGAATCGGCTGCAATCCCTTCAGTGGCACGTAAAAACTCGCCGGAAATCATGATCGCATTCCAGTTGATCATCCGGTTTGGATTTTTCATTTTGCTCATCGTAAAAATGTAAGTCTGCTCAGGCTGAATCCTGCTCAATTGCTGTTTCCAAGCCGTGGCCTGCTCTGGCAGCAGATTTTTAAGGATACGATACGCCCCCATCATCATAATTGGAAAAAAGTCCGGGTGATGATCTGGCGCTTTTTCCTCGACTACACAGGCTATGCTATGCGTCAAGGCCGCAGCAGCAGACTCAAGTAAATCATGCCGGCCTTCTTTGACCAGCACAGCCGCAGCCAACGCATAGGATGGAGTGGAGTAATACCGTTCACTTTCAGAATGAGGGTCAATGATAGCTCCGTTTTCATCTTGATACAAGGCATATGCACGAACCAGCTTTTCCAGCACAGCCAGCTTACGTTCGTGTGTCCATCCATCATTTTCTCGATTTGGTGCGCTTTCCACCTGTTCTATAAATCTCTCCAGTTCCGTCTGCCAAGGGTATACGCTGCCTGTTTGAAGCTTATTCATTCTGTATGCCTCCCATTCAACATGAAGATTGATGTATGGTAAAAAATAGATTGCAATCGACACTTGCTGAGCCGTTCCCGTTCCAGCGATTGGAATCCAGTTGCAGCGATGTCTTATAAAATACAAAGGGCACTCCGTCATGATCTATATGCTTCACGGCCTCCAGCCTCTGCCTCAGCGCGCCAGCATCATAATTTAGCCTAACCACTGCATTCGTTCCCTTCCATTCCACGAAGCCTGCTCCTGTATTAGGCTGAATACGGCTGATCAAAAGCTCCTCCACATCCCACGGCTTCACGTTCATATCAGACGTTTCAAACTCAAAATGATCTGTGACAGTAAGCCTTGCTCCCTCGTTTCCCTCCAGTACACTCCAGGTAAAGGAACGGGTGAAAACAGCCATTTCATCAACAGCATAAGCAGATGTCAAGTCGAGCTTAAAGCTTGTGACTGTCTGTGCCCCCTCCTGCTCATCCATAGCAACATCCAGCACAACCGCCCTTGCCTTTGCTCCGGATTTCTGTGTGGTCCCATTGATGATAGGCACGGAATGGCCGCTGGAGGAAATATTGATAATCGACTCCCGTCCGGGCGAAAAATAGGCTTTCGTGTACAAGCCTGCTCCCAGATCACAGAGTAGATTTTCGCCGCCGCCATGGAGGATGAAATGTCCAAGATCATTATGATTGTGCGGCTCATTGTTATGCCCACCCTTGGCTGAAAAAGCAAGTACGGCATCTGAATGATCCTGCTGCCCCCCAGATCCATGATGACTAGAACTGAGGCTACGGCACATCAACCAGCCGAGTTGCGGCAAATAATCGATTTCGGCTTCACCGCATCCATACACCAAGGGATTCGTCCAGACTAGGTTACGCAATACATGAGCCCAGCGGCGACACGGATCTTCCAACAAACCAGGTACGCGAAAAGGAAGTGTAGATGGGCGTCCTAGCAAATAATTCACATGAGAGATGAGTCCGGAAGGTAACCGTTCAGTTTCACTACTATCTGAATAATTAGCGAAAATACCGTCCGACAAATGGACCCGTTCTGCGAAGGCTGCGATTTGCCTTACCTTTTCCGAGTTCAAAATATCCACAGCTCCCTCGGTAAACTCACGTAGCATATCGGCAAAATATATAAAGTACCCAAAGCCATACACCCAATAACCTACGCCTTCGGGACATCCCCCGTCCTCTCTGTACCCTGCCAAAAAACAATCCAGTGCGCCCAGCATACGCTCGATGGCTACCGCTTTGGAAAAGTCGTCTTTTGCCAGCAGCAATGCAGCAATTCCGCAACCCGAAGCGCATACTGCCGACCAGTTATGCTCTGCCGTTTCCCAATCATAATGATGAGGCTGCCAAAAAACAGGTTCCAGTACACGGTGTTCAACCTCTTTGTGCACCTGAACGACTACGTGATCAGCCAGCTTTTCTCCAAGCAGCAATAAAATTTCAACCAGCATTTGCGCTGTTTCGGACGCGAATAAATCCACCTGCTGCCAAGGCGGTGTTACAGTGTCCTCTTCGTTGACATGTGCAGGAAGCGCCCAAGTGTACTCGCTGCATATGTCCAGCAGTCCGCTTTCCACCTCTTTCATCTTCCGAGGCACCGGATCGGCAACAGCTGCCAGCACGATAGCAACTAGTCGTCCGCGCCGTTCGAAGTATACATCCTCATACGGCTTGCGCTCCCCTGTATTAGCAAATTGCCGGAACAGAGACAATGGTAGTTCAGGCCAAGGCGCTTCCCGAACATCATTGCAGATGCGTTCGATGTCCTTCCAAAGCTCGGCGAATGCCGGTTTATCGACAGTTGCCCGTAGCCTTTGGGTCCAATTGCTCCATAACCGTTGTCTTGCTGAACCCTGCACTCCGCCAGCCAGCGCGTTGACGAGCCGCGAAGCAGGCCAAGCCTCCTTCAGAAGACTCATTCGCATTTCCTCCCCATGAGAAGCATTCGTTTCACCCTCTTTTTGTTAACGCTTTCATTGTATCTAACAATCAGCCTAAATTCAAAGGGGTAGGAATACAATTGGAAAAATATAAAAGAACCTCCACGCCACGTTGTCGTGGTCATGAAGGTTCTTATTTACATTCTTAAGCTCCGTCCAGGTTCGCTTTGGTCCATTTTTCTAAGCTTTAGGCTTCTCTTGTTTCCAGTTTCTAATCCCGTCATCCTCTAGAATCCCCAATGCGGCATCTGAAATATTAGGATCACGCAGCAGAGCATCCTCGACTCTAAATTTGATATCATCAGCATCGGCCAGCGTCATGCCCGAAGTAAGCTCAATTACCCCTTCGACGTGATAGTAACGCCCCTCCTGCAAAATACGCATTTGAGAAATATCGGTCACATGTGTATCTGCCAGGATAATGGAAGCCACACGTTCTTCGATATCGGGAGGTGCTGATACACCAATCAAGCCCACCATGTTGTCATAACCGACCCGGAACGCTACACCGACCATCAGACAGCCGATGAGAATACTCGAAATTCCGTCCAGCAACTTAAAATCTGTCAGCGATGTGACCACTACAGCTAGCAGGGCGAGTACCCCACCTGTCGTTGCAACCAAATCCTCATAGAACACCAAACGGGTTGGTGGCGCAGCACGTCCCACATGACGAAAGGCAGAGGTAAAAATACTTAGCCCCTTCGCTTCCACTCTGGATTCATGCAGCACTTCTTTCATCGCTTTGCTCCATACAAATCCGTCAACCGCCAATGACAAAACCAGCACCACTACATTAATCCAAAATCCTTGTGCAGATTCAGCCGGATGCTGTAGCAAATGAATTCCTTCCAATGCAGTTTCGTAGGCCATAATCGTTACGACAATAACGGCAACCATACAAAAAAGATTAATTACCCGTCCGAAGCCAGTAGGAAACCGTTTCGTAGGTTTTTTCTCTGCCAATACACTGCCTGCAAATACAAACATTTGGTTCACTGCATCCGCTATGGAATGCATCATTGTAGCAAACATAGAGCCGCTGCCTGTCAAGGCAAAAGCAATCCCCTTAATCAGGGCAATGCCGGTATTACCCAACGCTGCCGAGCCTGAAGATTTATTTCCTTTTTTGACCATACTCCAAAAGGAGTCCTCTCTCTGTTTCACTTCCATCTTGTAACTCCTCCTGAGGTATACATAATCTGACATATCCACATTATGTAATCGCTTGTTATGTATTATTTTTAACCCGTCCATATTCTACCTAACCAGCTGAGGAGAATCAATACAAATGATAATATATTCCTTCTAAAAAGAATGCTCCACGCCACCCTACTGGCATGAAGCATTCTCGTTACAACCTGCTATCAGATAAACATACAAATAATTAATCGGTTTCTAAATTACCAGCTAGATTTCGTAATACCTGGAATTTGGCCTTTATGGGCCAGCTCGCGGAACGCAATTCTGGACAGCTTGAATTTGCGCAGGTATCCTCTCGGTCTGCCTGTCAGCTCGCAACGGTTTTTCAAGCGGGTTGGGGATGAGTCCCGAGGAAGCTTTTGCAAAGCTTCATAGTCCCCTTTTGCTTTTAATTCACGTCTCAAATCCGCATATTTCGCTACAATTTCCTGACGTTTCTTCTCTTTTACGACTTTCGATTTCTTGGCCATGTACAATTCCTCCTTGTTATATATGCCAATCATAAAGGTTCCCCATCGCGATCGCGGGACGGAAGGGCACAAATATGGACATGCTTTTGCATTTTAATAGTAATAATTACGATTAATGTTTAATATACCTCTGCTTCAAGTAGATTGTCAACTCAAACATTTCAAAACACTATACAGCAAAAAGCCGTTGCTCTAGCAGAACCGTTTCATTGCGGTGAACGGTCTGCCGTGACAACGGCACAAAACTTGCTGAGTTAACTTCGTTCATTCAGCCAAATGGCAAGCCACCCAGTGATCTGGGCGAGCTTCACGATAGAATGGAATCTCTTGAGAACAGCGGTCGATTGCAAAGGGGCAGCGCGTATGAAACTTGCAGCCCGAAGGCGGATTCACCGGACTCGGAATATCCCCTTTGAGCAAAATACGTTCTCTTTTTAGCTTCGGCACTGGTATAGGCACAGCCGACAGCAACGCCTTCGTATACGGATGCAGCGGATTGCCGAATAACTCGTCACGCGAAGCTGTTTCGACCATAGAGCCTAGGTACATCACGCCAATACGAGAACATAAATGTTCAACTACGCTCAAATCGTGGGAGATGAACAAATATGTCAGACCCCGCTCGGCCTGCAATTTGGCAAAAAGGTTAATAATCTGCGCCTGTATGGACACATCCAGCGCCGACACCGGCTCATCAGCGATGATCAGATCCGGTTGAAGCGCCAGCGCGCGGGCAATGCCAATCCGTTGACGCTGACCTCCCGAAAATTCATGCGGGAAACGGTCGATATGATATTCCGACAATCCGCACAGCTTAAGTACGTCCAGCACGATCTGCCGGACCTCCTCTTTGGTAGCTATACCGTGGTCGAGCAGCGCCTCACCAATGGCATCTCCGATCCGTACACGCGGATTCAGCGAGCTGTACGGGTCTTGAAAGATCAGCTGAATTTTAGGACGAAGTTCCTGCATCCCTTTGGCCGACAAGCTGTGGAGATCCACCCCTTTGTATTTTACGGTACCATCTGTTTTATCCGTCAATCTGACAATTGTGCGGCCCACCGTGCTTTTACCGCTCCCCGATTCCCCCACCAGACCGAAGGTTTCACCCTGGCGGATCGTAAAGCTTATATCGTCTACTGCCCGCACGTGCCCTGTAGTACGATTCATAAAACCGGACTTCACCGGGAAGTATGTTTTTAAACGGTCTATTTCCAACAACGGTTCAGCCATAAACAACCGCCTCCTCATACAACCAGCAGGATGCTTTCTGCTGAGCTGAAACTTCTTTTAATGTAGGCTCCTTTACACGACAAATGTCCATGCAATGCCCGCAGCGGTCATGAAAATAACAGGAAGTCGTCAGCACCAGTGGATTAGGTACCTGTCCGGGGATGGAATACAGCTCCTTTTGGCGCTGATTAAGCACCGGTTTGGACTTGAGCAACCCCTGTGTATAGGGATGCTTGGGGTGATTGAATAGCTGCACCACTTCGCCTTCCTCGACGATCTTGCCCGCATACATCACGATTACATAATCGGCCATCTCCGCAACAACACCCAGATCATGAGTGATTAGCATGAGCGACATATTGGATTGGGCTTTAAATTCACGCAGCATGTCGAGAATCTGTGCCTGAATTGTTACATCTAGTGCCGTGGTCGGCTCATCCGCAATAAGCAGCTTGGGTCCGCAAGAAACAGCAATAGCAATCATAATTCGCTGCAGCATCCCTCCGCTCAGTTCATGGGGGTAGCTTTTTAAAATCTGCTCCGGTCGGGATATGCCGACCTGTTCAATCAGCTCTAGCGCCCGCTTGCGAGCTTGCTTTCGGCCCATCTTTAAGTGCTCAATCAGTGGCTCAGACAGTTGTTCACCAATGGTCATCACCGGATTTAATGAAGACATCGGCTCCTGAAAAATCATGGAGATTTCATGTCCGCGAATCGTGCGCATCTCATTTCTACTAAGCTCTAGCAGATCGGTTTCCTCAAAACGGATACTTCCACCTGCCACTTTACCACCGGGACTCTGAATCAGGCCCATGATCGACATGGCGGTAATACTTTTGCCGCAGCCCGATTCACCGACAATGCATACCGTCTCCCCCGGCTTCACGCGAAAGCTGATATCATCCACCGCTTTGACCGTTCCTTCTTCTGTATAAAAATGAGTGCTTAAATGTTCAATGGAAAGTAAATTGTCCATGGTGCATGATCACCTACCTCTTATGTTTCGGGTCGAGTACATCCCGCAGCCCGTCACCAAAAATATTAATAGCGATGACTGTTGCAAAAATAGACAGGCCTGGTGGTATCCACAACCAAGGTCGTTGCTGAAAATCCAGTACATTGTTGGCGGCATCAATCATATTGCCCCAAGTCGGTGTCGTGGGCAACACGCCAAGACCAAAGAAGCTGAGTACAGATTCACTCAGGATGGCTCCGCCAATGTTCAATGTAGCGATAACGATCAACAATGGCAAAATATTCGGCAGCAGATGCTTAAAAAGCTTTCGGCGATTCGATAGTCCTAGTACCGTCGCTGCCTGCATAAATTCACGTTCTCGCAAACTAAGCATCTGACCTCTCACCATCCGTGCAATCCCCGGCCAGTTGACCAGACTCAGCATCAACATGACGATATACATCCGTTGATCAGGCGGAACCTTCCAGTCAGATAACAGCGCACCCATAATAAATAGCAATGGCAAACTGGGTATAGTCAGCAGCAAATCGGCAATGCGCATAATGATTTGATCCGCAATTCCGCGAAAATAGGCGGATATAACCCCCAGCGTTGCTCCTAAAAAGACAGACAACACCATAGAAGCCAAACCCACAGTAAGAGAAATTTGACCTGCCTGCATCACACGTGTCAGCACATCCCGTCCCAGCTTGTCTGTTCCTAGCCAGTGATGGATATTCGGCGCCTTGTTCATTATTAATATGTTCGTTTTGTTATCGGAATAAGGAGAAAATAACGGACCGATAAAACAGAGCAAAAACATAAATACCACGACGAGCAGCCCAGCCATAGCAAGCTTGTTTCTGAACAGCTGCCGGAGCGCTTGCTGCCACATTGAAGATTTGGCATTTAATCGCAGTCTGCGGTTGCTCTTGCTCAAATTACTGCTCACGGATGACATTCCATAGCCTCCTTCTTACACTTTCACACGCGGGTCAGCAATGCGATACAAAATATCGGATAACAGCGTCCCGATCACGCTCAATATGGCAATCAGCATCGTAAAGCCCATCAGCAGCGGATAATCCCGAAGCGAAAAAGACTGCATGTACAGCTGACCGATCCCGGGCCAGTTAAAAATCTTTTCGATAATCAGAGATCCGCCAAACAGCGCAGGCAATTCAAAGCCAACGAGCGTAATGGCAGGCAATAGTGCATTTCTCAATGCGTGTGTAAAAAGCACCTTTCTTTCCTTTAAGCCCTTTGCACGAGCTGTACGGATATAATCCTGCTGGATCACGTCGATCATATTGCTGCGGAAGTAACGGGTCAGCGACCCCAAGCCCAGCAGTGTCATCACGATCACCGGCAAGGTCATATGCTGGAGAACCTCCTTCACATACTCCATGCCTGTAGCGTTACTGCCCGTATTGAGCATCCCGCCCGGTGGCAGCCATTTCAGATCGACCGCCGCAATTTTGATCAGATACAGTCCGATAAAAAAAGAGGGAACAGACATCGCGGCAAAAATCACCACCATGACCAGCGTATCGAACCATGAATACTGCTTGTAAGCAGCAACCACACCAATAATGACTGCAATCAGCCAGGTCAGGAAGGTGGATACAATGGCCAACAAGAATGAATTCCAGATATATTCATTAAATAAGGTTAGCACCGGTTTCTGTTGAGCGAGCGAATAGCCGAAATTACCATGCAGCGCATTGCCTAGCCAGTTTCCGTAGCGCTCAAGAATAGGCTTATTCAACCCGTAAATTTCCCTCAGCTCCGCTTTTCTCTCCGGCGACAGCTTCAGATTACCGCTAATGAAATCTCCCGGTGTCATGGCATACAGAAAAAAAATCATCATCGAAGCGGCCAACAAAATAATAATCATGTACGTCAGTCTTTTCGTTAAAAACGAGCTCATGACAGACTCCTTTCAATTCATGGTCGGGCTACTCATTACGCGTCCTCCATTTGGCAGACCCCTTGATCCGAACCTGAAGTTCTTCACAAGGGGCCCGCAAAGGTGGCTTATTTGAGGGACCACTCGAACAGATTACCAGACAAACCAATGAATGGGCTGACCTTTACATGTTCCATTCGACCATTGTAAGCATATACGGTCTTCTTGTAGTTGGTGAAAATAACGGGTAGTTCATCATTTAGCAGTACATATAATTCCTTATATATTTTCTTACGCTCTTCCATATTCGTCGTAGCCAAACCTTTTTCATAGAGCTCTTTGAGATTCGGATTGTTATATCCCTTGATTTCACCATTGACGAACGGCTCGATTCCATCAGATGGGTCTGTCAGCATGGCTGTCGAGAAGGCGGCGAGATCATAATCTTTACCTTCCACTTTGGCGACCATTGCATTAAAGTCTGCAAAGATTTCCGGTTGCAAGTCAACGCCAATCGCTTTATAGTTTTCAGCCGCAAGCGCGATAAAGGTGTCTGTTTCTGGACGTTTGGAGGTCAGCAAGTGAATGGTTAGCTTCTGGCCGTTTTTCTCACGAATGCCATCACTGCCTTCTACCCAGCCCGCTTCATCCAGCAGCTTTTTCGCTTGCTCCGGGTCATAGTTGTATGGATTGATTCCATCGGTCGTGTATGACCAGAATATAGGAGAAGCTGGAATGTTGGCGACCGCCCCTGCTCCCTGTGCTGCGTCAACATAAATGCTTTTGCGATCCAATCCATAGGTCAACGCTTGACGAACCTTTTTATCCTTCAGCTTTTCATTTTCCAGATTGACTTGCAAATATCCATAGGTGCTCGGTGTATAAGGCAAAATATTCAAAAAGCCGAGTCCTTTCAGCTTGTCGATATTTTCTTGCGTTGCGGTAAAGGAAGCAAAATCGGTATCCCCTGTTTCGATGAATTGCCAAGCATCGCCTTCCGCTGTTTTATATATGAAGTGTTTCGTTTTCGGTTTGCCTTTAAAAAAGTGATCGTTTGCCTCCAGACGAACTTCTTGCCCTGGAATGAATTTTTCCAACTTATATGCCCCATTCCCCAGTGGGCTACCATGCAAATTTTTAAAATAATCCAGCTGTCCGAACTTATAATCCTTGCCGTAGTAAGCTTTGGACAATACATATTCACCGAGAATAGTCAGAGCCAGCGCGTTTGGCTTTTCCAATGTCACAGAAATAGTCTGTGGATCTATTACCTTAATTCCATCAATTTGTTGTGCCTTGCCTTCCGTATAGGCTTTGCCGCCTTTAATGTTCAGCTTTCGGATTTGGCTATCGCCCGGATAGGCTTTGTCATAGATTAACGTCCAGGTAAAAGCGACATCCTCTGCTGTCAAAGGTGAGCCATCGCTGAATTGGGTATTGGAAACCAGATGAAACGTATATGTTAAATTATCCTTGGAAATATCCCAGCTCTTCGCCAGATTGGGCAGCGGAAGTCCCTTCTCATCTACCGTAACCAGCGGAGTCCATAACTGCGAAATGACGTTGCCGTCATAACCGCTTTGGTTAAAATACGGCGTGAATACTCCGGCCGGGTCAGTCAGGCCTACAATAATGGTGTCGTTTCTTTTTTTGGACACTTCCGGCAATTTGGACATATCAGAAGCCTTTACCAGACTTGTTAATGGCTGCGCTGTAGCAGTTGTCTGTGTGTCCCCATTATTTTGGGCAGTAGTATTGTTGTTGCTTTCCGATCCACCGTTAGAGCAAGCTGCCAGCAAGGTAGAGCTCGCCAGAAGTAGACTGCTAAGTAAAATAATACCCTTTTTCAACATAATCCCCCCGAGTTAAATGATTAAATTCCGATAGAACAAGTTGTGATTAAGAAGATAAACCTCATTATAGGAATTTATTAGGGTTCTGTAAAGGGAGAACTGCATTTTTTTATATAAAAACTCTGCTCATCAATATCTATCCGAATTCTTGTACAAATATAAATAAAACCTCTCAATCCCTAATAGTAGATTGAGAGGCTGTCTCTTATTTATTGTTATATTATTTTTTTATAGCATGGATATAATGAATCGTTTCGAATGCGGACAAATAATCTGCCCTCTCACCAAAGAAAAGGCTATTTATTGTATCCGGGGATAGATGTTCATAAATTAGTAAATCTGAAGCTTCTAACATTCCCTCAATTTCATCATAAGCAAAGCATGATTTCATGGGTTCTCCACTTACTGAAGCCATTTTTACCATATTTTCAACTCGATTAGACATGCCTTTCTCTTTAAAAAGGTTTTCATCTGCATAGTCAAAAACGATCGAACTCCCCGACGGGACCTTGGTAAACAAATGATTTATTAATCTTGAAATTTCCTCCTTAGTTAAATAATAAGAAACACCCAGAAGGCTAAAGAATGTTTTTTTATTAGCAAACCCTTCATCCAATAGATTGGAATACGAAAATGGATGGGCAAAGTCCATAGAAACCAGATGAAGATTGCTCGGTATTTTTAAATTTGCATGAGCTAACCTTTTCTTTTTAGATTCCTGTGTTGCTGGATGATCCATTTCAAATATTTCTAAGCTATTTTTCAATTCTGGATGTCGGAAACAAAACGTATCTAACCCGGCCCCTAGTATGACATACTGCTGTAATCCTAACCTAACTTCATTAAGTAATACTTTTTCACAATATGCAGCACGTGCTAAGGTCGTTGGAGAAAGTTGAACTTGTGTAATCCATTTTAAAATTTCATCCGGATCATCTTTGAACCTTTGCGCAATATCTTTATTGAAAAACGCTATTCCTTTAATCATATTCTCTCTGATATCTGAAAACTCATTTTGGGAAATTAAATCTTTAGCCATAAAATCATCAAAAATTTTGGGTGTGTCATGTTGACTATGATATGCTCGGCCAAAAGCTGATATTAAGGAAGTTAAACTAGACTCATTTGGCTTCATACATTGATCCTCCTATAAAAACAATAATAAGATTCCCCTGGCCAGGAGAATCTTATTATAATATCAATAGGATTAATTGTAAATTATAGCACAAATAAATATTTTTGTCAATAATTAATATTGCGATCTACTTTCGCTCCATATAACCAAGGATACTCCAATGCATCTCATCCACAGCCGTAAGCCGTGCACTGTAGCCAAGCAATGTTTCGCCATCAAAATGTGCATGAATAAAGCCAGCGGCACGGAGCTTAAATATATGATCATGCGTGATTCCCTTGGATAGCTTGAGATGACGGACAATCTCAATAAAGGTTCGCGGAGACTGGCTTTGGTACAAATATTTTAAAATCTTGAGCCTGCTCTTCTCTCCCAAACTTCGAATCATTCGGTATTCCTGTGGTGATAAAAAATCATCCTCCTGAACATATACTCCTGCGGAATAATGACATAACAAAAGTGACCCAAATCGATAAATAATATTCATCGGCTGAAAATGATATTGCGGTACCAGCAACACTTGCGTCAGTCCAGCGGAAGGCTCGAATCGGAAGCCATTAGTTATACGATCCACCCGCTCCATAGAGCTATATGCGTTCTCCTCCCGTTTTCTGCATTCAGCTTCCAGTTCCAGGCCGCTAAGGATACTTGTATCCACGTGACGAAAATACTCCTCGTTCCAGCCGGATAGCAGTTGCAAAGCAAGTTTACGGAGGTTCTCCATGTCGTCAGACAGCGGAATCCCATAGGCTGATGCCTGTTGCTTTAGTTCCTGTAAAGACTGGCTTTCCAAACGATCCACGACCTCTTCAACGCCCCCCTGATCAGAAAGCATACATACAAGTCCATAAATAATTTTCCAGTCTGCATTGATTTCCATGGACTCCAGTAACGCGGACAGCCTCGGAGACAGCGTTCCACGCACTTGGTCCGCCCATCTGGATGCTATTAAATCTGTCTTCTTATACGCTTTACGACAAATAAAAGTGTGTAAGCTGCTGAGCAGCTCAAACACTGGTCCATATGCTACATGTACATCATAAGGAGCATTCACGTCGTGACTCATCGCTTTCTGTCCTCTTTTCTTTCATATCTGATGTCCATTATACATACTATCGTACATCCGTTCATTCTTAGTGATTCATTCATACGAAAATGAAGGCACAATACTGATGCAAAGCCAAAGTCAGTCCCATCCGAGTCAAACTGTTTATCTATAAAATAAAAAAGGTTGTCTCCCACCAAAAATCGCAGGAGACAACCTTTGAATACATACATTTTCTTTTAACGGGTGGGAAAACGAGAGGTGTCCTTCTTGACCTGGCTCCAGGTATAACGCAACATCCAGGTATCCCACTCCGTAATTTTAGGAGAATTTCCGGCCCACATAATCGTAGGCACAGGGAACCCGCCAGGTGGACGCTCGTGCTCTTCATAGAAATCAGGCAAGCCGAATCCATGCCCCATCTCATGCTCTGTGATCTGAACTTCATCCGAATTCAAGGTGCTCAGGATATAATCATCAGGCATACGTTGTCCCCAGTCACCACCGGCTCCACCCTGAAAATTAGACGTTCCCCATAAGTACATATCAAATCGCTTGTCCAGTCCCCCCGGATACGTATAGTTAGGGTCCATAAAATGTTCAAATCTCGACAGTGCATTAGGAGCAACCGGAAGTTTTGCCGGAATATTGGGGTCTGTTTTACTCAAGTCATCGGTAATCGTATCCGTGTAAACGATTTCATTCGATTGTTTGTTAAGGATCTGCGACGGATTTGCAACGGCCCAGCCTACTATTTTTACAGTAATATAATCATACGGCCAGCCGTCATATCCTTTTAGCTGCTTATTCCAGTTATTTATTTGGCGACTTAGCATGGAAGCCATATCTTTACGTTGCTGAAGAGTGATATTTTTAGAGGATTGCCAGCGCACTACATAATTTATCGTTCCTTTTCCCGCATAAATTTGATCAAAAATCAAATTTTTACGGTTGGTCGAGCCTTCTTTGACTATCCTATTCTTCCAAACCCATTCTACCGAAGGCTTAAATCTAGCAGGTATTTCAGCGGCAGCCAAGCTATTACTGGTTATTTCTATATTCGAGGTGCTTTCATAATCTGAGGCTGCTGAACCGACATTAGCTCCGCCAACCAGTAAAGAAGCAGCCATTACCAATGAAAAAGAAGCCATGATCATTCCTTTTTTCTTCGGCATTTTTTCAACCTCCGTACCTGTTATTTTTACGAGCACATTCAAAATAACAAACGTTTATCTCTCACCTACACCCACTCTCAATTTTGAATTAAATAACAATTTTATATTATCATTGGAATAATATACCGTCAAACAAAAAGATCCCCTCTTCATAGAGAGGGGATCAGCATCCATAGAGTAGCGTTGTGTTCCTACTCTATGGATTTCAACGCCGATTCAGCCAGTGAAGCTAGCAGCTTCGCTGTTCCCGGCAGCGCGCGTTCGTCCAGATCAAAGGCAGGATGATGCCATTCCTGGCTTCCCGCAGTGCCGACAAAGACAAACACACCTGGGACGTTCTTCTGATAAAATCCAAAGTCCTCGCTTGCCGAGGAAGGTATGGGACGAACGACCTCCAGACCAACCGCTTCGGCCGCCTGCACCGCGATTACAGCCAACTTACCGTCGTTCAGTACAGGTGGCGGACCCTCGATCCAGCGAATGGTCGCTTTCGTGCCAAAAGCATCGGCTACGCCCTTGACGACCTGCTCGAAGCGTTCAGCCACCTGGGCTCGAACATTCTCGTCAAATGTGCGGATGGTTCCGTCCAAATGAGCGCGGTCTGGGATGATGTTCCAAGCATTGCCACTGTGCAGCTTCGTGACACTGATGACCGCGCTATCGAGCGGGTTAACGCTCCTGCTCACAATCGATTGCAGTGCCGTAATGATATGCGACGATACCACAATGGGGTCAATCCCTGCATGCGGAACTGCCGCATGTGTGCTCTGACCCTCCACCTCAATGTAAAATCCGTCTGCCGCTGCCATTAGCGGTCCTTCTTTGATACCGACCGTGCCTACGGGCAGGTCTGGTTTGTTATGCAGGCCGAAGATGGCCTGCACCCCTGCCAGCGCACCGCTGTCCAGCACTTGGGCAGCGCCTTTGGCTTTCTCCTCAGCTGGCTGGAACACCAGTCGAACCGTCCCTTTCAGCTTTTGCTCCCGCTGCTTCAGCAATGCGGCTGCACCTAACAGGGATGCCGTATGAAAATCATGCCCACAGGCATGCATCTTGCCAGGATGTAGCGAAGCATAGGGTAATCCCGTCTCCTCCTGGATGGGCAGTGCATCAATGTCTGCACGAAGCGCAACCGTTGGACCTTCCTGCTGTCCGCCGATTTCCGCTACCAATCCGGTACGCAGCGGCACATCCAAAATCGTTATATCCTGTTCTTTGAGCAGGCGGCGAATATAGGCGGTAGTTTCAACCTCCTCGTTAGACAGCTCGGGATAACGGTGCAGATGACGGCGAATCTCCACCAATTTCTGCTCCAAAACCTGCTCCTTCGTCCCGGTTGATCCACTCATCCCTATTCCTCCTTCTTGAATCCATATTGGTTACAATTTTTATGTCAATAGTATCTAGGACTGCACAGGCAACCCGGCAAAAGCTTCATGCAACAACTCGAATGAGCGCACACGCTTGCCGATATCCCGTATGCCTGTCGTTACAATCAGCTCATCTGCCTGATACTTCGCTTGTATTTCAGTCAGCGCAGTATAAATTTCATCTTTATTTCCTTTGTTAATTTGTGCTTGTGTGACTTCAATTGTATATTTTTCACCCGATTGCTTACCGAATTCCTCTGCACTTTCCAGCGCCCCCACTGTAGCCGTTTTGCCACTGGCCAGATGAATCTTGTACAGCTTCTGCTCACCTGCCAACTCCGCTGCTTCCTCGGAAGTGTCTGCCACAATAACCGATAGCGCAAAAAGTGCCTTTGGTTCACGCCCATAACTGTAATCGAAAGACTCCCGATACGTACGGAATGAATCCAGTGCAACCTGCTCACTACTGTTAATAAATTGCGAAAAAACATAGGGCAACCCCAAACGCGCAGCAATTCCAGCGCTGTCTGTACTTGTACCCAAAACATAAATCTCTGCTGGGATTTCTGGAATCGGATTCGCCTGTAATCCGGCCAGCGGTCCTTCTTCAATCGGGATATTATGAATATAGCGGCTTACTTCATCAATTTTCTCTTCAAGAGAAGGCGCATCATGCACGTTACGTTGTAACGCCTGTGTAGATTTCGGCAACCCGCCTGGCGCACGTCCGATACCTAAATCTACACGCCCCGGTGCAAGAGAGGCTAGCACATTAAAGTTTTCAGCCACTTTATATGGACTGTAATGCTGAAGCATTACCCCGCCAGACCCGATGGTAATACGCTCGGTACGTGCTAATAGATGGGAAATAAGCACCTCTGGTGATGAGCCTGCAACCTGCTCGGAATCATGATGTTCTGATACCCAAAAGCGTGTGAATCCCAGCTCTTCTACACGCTGCGCCAGCTTAATTGTGTTGCGAAGGGCCTGTGCCGCCGTTTCACCCTCGTGTATAGGGCTTTGATCCAATACTCCGATTTTTATGCTCATGTCTCCCTCTCCCGTCAAATGGAATAGTTATATTCTGGTGTAATTCGCTTCAGAAATTGCTGAGTACGTTCCTCTTTGGGGTGATTAAAAATAGCGTCCGGTGTGCCTTCCTCGATAATATGACCACCATCCATAAAAACCACATGATTAGAAACATCACGCGCAAAGCCCATCTCATGTGTCACAACAATCATTGTTATGCCTTCCTTTGCGATTTTGCGGATCACCGACAGAACCTCACCCACCAGTTCAGGATCTAATGCCGAAGTCGGCTCATCGAACAAAATCACCTCCGGGTTCAGCGCCAAAGCGCGCGCGATGCCGACACGCTGCTGCTGCCCGCCGGATAGCTGGCTCGGATAATGATTCAGTTTTTCGCCGAGGCCAACCTTTTCCAGCACTTCAATACTGATTTTTTTCGCTTCCTCCTGCTTAACCTTGCGGACAACAATGAGTCCCTCCATGACATTTTCCAGCGCAGTTTTATGCTTGAACAAATGATATTGCTGGAACACCATAGCCGTCTTTTTACGCAAGGCCAAAACATCCTTCTTCGCAGGTCGCTTGCAGTTCACGGTAAAATCGCCAATGCGGACTTCTCCGTCATTCGGCTTTTCCAGATAATTAATGCAGCGTAGCAAGGTTGTTTTTCCTGAACCGCTTGGTCCTAAGATAACAACGACCTCGCCTTTGTTTACCGTCAAATCAATGCCTTTGAGCACTTCATGTTTGCCGAACGACTTTGTAATATTTTGCAGACGGATCATGATGCTCGACCTCCATTAAACACATTGATTTTTTTCTCCACCAAGCCGGATATTCGCTCAATCAATACCGTCAAGCCCCAAAATAGCAGTGCTGCCGCAATATACACCTCTAAATATTTCCAGTTGGTGGATGCCAGAATTTCAGCCTGTGCCTGGATTTCCGTGACCGAAACCGTGAAGGCCAAGGTAGAGCCATGCAGCATCCCAATAACCGAATTCGTCAGGTTCGGCAAACTCACCACAAACGCCTGTGGAAATACGATGCGTCTCAATACTTGCCATGTCGTCATACCAACCGCATAAGCCGCCTCAATTTGGCCCTTGTTGACCGACTGGATTCCGGAACGGACGACCTCAGACATATAGGCGCCACTGGTAATGGAGAACGAAATGAGTGCAAATACCATATAAGGAACGTCTTTGGATTGCAGTGACCAACCGAAATGCTTCGCTCCTGCATCAATCAACAAAGGCAAACTGAAATAAATAAGCAGCAGATGCATCAGCATCGGTGTACCTCGGATAAAAGTAACGTAAGCGTGAGAGATTTGCGACAACACAGGAACGTTATAAATTCGTGCCAACGCCGTTATAATCCCGATGACCAACCCTGCCAGCACGGAAACCACTGTAATGATTAAAGTGTTGGGCAACGCCGAGAACAATCCTAAAAAGGCGGTGTATACAAATCCAAAGTCCAGACTCATATGCCTTTACCTCCTTTACTCAGACGAGGACTTCTCAGGTAACGCACCACAAAACCTTTTCGTTTTGCGGGCTCTTTCTGTACTGAATCTCTATGCTCATGCCGGAGAAGCGTATTTTCCAGCACCTTGAATAATTTTTGTACAATCAGACTGATCACCAGATAGATAAGAGACAACGCGATATACGTTTCAACAAAATGCTGGGTAGCCGAGCCTAATGTTTGCGATTTTCCTGTCATCTCCATCGCACCGATGGTAAACGCCAGCGAAGTATCCTTCAAATTACCAATGACCAGATTGGAAAATACGGGAACCACCACAGCCAGCGCTTGTGGCAAGATGATACGTGTAAAAGTCTGATAGCCTGACATGCCGACTGACTGTGCAGCCTCGATTTGTCCCCGATCTACAGCTCCTACACCAGACCTGATAATTTCAGAAATAAAGGCTCCACTGTTGAGCGCATAGGTCGCTACAGCAAACCACAGCACATCCCACCTGGAGGAATTGATATCCACCAGCTTTAGTAACTCTGGCAGGCCGTAATACACCAGAAACAATTGAATTAGAATAGGGGTTCCACGGAAAAAAGAAACATACACCTGAGAAACACGTTTGAGAAATGGAATGTTATACATGCGAGGCAGCGCAACCAACAGACCAATGATCAGTCCCAACACAAGCGAGCTTGCCACAATAAACAAGGTGATGTGCAAATAGGACAGCATTTTCGGGATAAAGCTAAAAACATAATCAATATTGAACTCTCTGCTCATATGCCTGCCTCCTTTCTATACATCAGCGGTCAGAATACATAAAGTACCCTGACCGCTGAAATGTCCAAGTCTGTCCTTACTTCTTACTGCTGGAACCTTCTTTTTTCACATCCTCCAGGGACTTTGTGAAGTCCTCTCCAAGCCATTTGATGCTCAGCTTCGACAACGTGCCGTCGTCCTTCACTTCCTGAATGGCTTTGTCCAGGTCATCCGCCAATCCTTGCTCATTTTTGTTCAGTACATACAGCACATCCGATTGAGTCAAAGGATCACCGACGGTTTTCAGAGCTACTTCTCCTTTTTCATCGGTGTTAAAACGGTTCGCAAAGTCTGTCGTAATGGTCGCATCTATACGGCCGCTCGTAATTTGTTGCACCGTATCATTGGCTGCACCACTCGTATATACGATATTCAGAGCATCCCCGTGGGTTTTGTTATACTCTTTCAGCACATACGCCGCATTACTGGTTGGACTGGTAAGTACCTTTTTCCCTTTTAAATCATCAATGGAATGAATGCTATTATTATCCTTCGCTACAGCCACCCTGTTCAGAAAAATGCTATACGGATTTTTGTTGAACAGATACTTGGCTTCGCGTTCCGGGTTTTTCTCCATTTGATGCGATACCAGATCAATCTTGCCGGCATCGAGACTGAGCAGCAGATTTCCAAAATCCATCGTTTTGAATTCAAACTCGTATTGAGGCAGGCGCTTGTCCAGCTCCTTAATCAGCTCCACATCAAAGCCTGTTAAATTTCCATTTTCGTCAATAAAGCATACATTTTTAAATTGAGTACCTGTGCCTACGATAATTTTCTTCACGTCTCCGCTTGAACCTGACGCACTAGACGTGTCATCTGAGGAACCGCAGCCTGCCAACACCAGAATGATTGCCATAACAGACAATATTGCAAACCACTTTTTCATATGAATCCCCCTCATCTCTTTGCATATCAGCAGTTTGCGACATACATGGTAGCTATAACATTTGATATTTTACAATTCCTATAAACTTAATTGGTTTTAGGATGTGATTAATTTAACACTTGGAAATCAATACGTCAATCCACCAACCTATAGAACTTTTCTATAACAAAACAGCCTCCCGGAAGCCTTCTGTCAGTGCATCTGCAAAATCCGAGGTCACTGCGCAGTCTTCTTTGGTCGCGATTATGCTAATCTGCATAGATACCCCAGCCACCTCTGGAACATGAATGCGGAACAGCTTTTGATCCTTCACTTCACGGTTCACACAGACATCCGGTAAAAAGGCAATGCCCGCCTCTTGCAATACCAGCTTTTTGGCCGTGACCACATTGTCTACCTGAAAAGCTATATCCGGTGGCTGCTCCAGTGATTCAAAAGATCGATGAATCCTCATCCAATCTAATGATCCGCATTCAAAAAACACCAGTGTTTCACGTTGGATATCCTGTATGCTAGCCTTACCTGTCTTCGTAAACGGGTGGCCTTCATATACATACAGGGAAATCGGGTCTTCATAAAAGGCAAGCGTACGAATAGCCGGATGCATCACTTTACGGACAAAACTAATGTCTACCTCACGGTTCAACAGCTTATGTACCAGTTGATCCGTCGTAGCCGTCACAATTTTGTAGTTGATTTCCGGATACCGAGCACGAAGCTGCTTTAATATTTCAGGAATAATGTAGTTCGACACCGATATCGTGCAGCCGATTCGAATTTGCTGAGGGGCTTTCTTGCGCTGTTGAAGCTTTTGCTTCCCTTTTTGCAGCACTTGGAGCATCTGCTCCGCATAAGGAAGGAACTTTCGTCCATCCTCCGTTAGAATCGTTTGTTTGCTTTGACGGTCGAATAACTTACACTCAAGCTCGCGTTCCAGCGTCTGAATCCGGGCTGTGACAGAGGGCTGTGACAAGAACAACGCTTCTGCCGCCTTATTAAAACTTCCATAATGATTCACGTATACAAAGGCTTCCATATTCTCGATATTCATACGCAAGTCCCCCAGTAAGTTTTATATACATTTATCCAATGAGTTAACTTGGTTTTTTGTATCATAAAACTCACTGAACGACCTGTCAATGGAAATATTGAAAATATCTATAACTTTAACAGTTCATTTAGTTCTTTAACCGAACGGTCCAATCGTACAACCAACTCTTCGGACAATCCATATGCTCCACCCGGCAGGCGCTCGACCCACTGATCCACCGCATACACCCCACCAAGAATATGTCTTCCCCCCAGCGCGTTGAGCACCGGCTTCAGGGCGTAGTCAATGACCAGCAGATGGGCCAGTGTACCGCCGATAAATAAAGGCAAGACAGGCTTCTCTCTCAGACCTTCCTGCGGAACCAGATCCAGAAATATTTTCAATAGCCCTGAATAGGCGGCTTTATATACTGGCGAAGCCACAATGACGGCATCTGCGTCTGCAAGCAACGCAAGCGATGCTGTGACGTCGGGACTATTAAAGTTAGCTTTGATCAAATCCTCAGCTGGCAAGTCGACCACATTCAGTAATGTAACCTCTGCTCCAGCCTCCCGTAACTGCTCAGTTGCATAGTGAATCAAGCCGTACAAACGGGATTGTGTAGATGGACTGCCTGATAGGATGACAACCTTGGACATCTCATTCTCTCCTTCTGTTATGCGTCAACTTTCACTTTGGATCTGGCTGCTGTATAACGATTCTCAGGAATCGGTACGCCCAGGTTTTCACGCAATGTGCTAAATTCATAATCCTGACGGTAAATACCGCGCTCCTGCAAAATAGGCACAACTAGATTTACGAAATCATGTAGGCCCGTTGGCACGTCGGAACCGATAATGAATCCGTCTGCGCCTTTTCCTTCAAACCACTCTTGCACTCGATCCGCCACCTGCTCAGCAGTCCCAATAAAAGAGGTTCTCGGCGTAGCTGAACGTAATGCAACCTCACGCAGGGTCAAATTCTGCTCTTTGGCTGTTCGTTTGATTTTATCTGTACCACTGCGGAATGAATTACTGCCAATACCCTCAAGCTCAGGGAATGGCTCATCCAGCGGATATTGTGAGAAATCATGATGATCGAAGAAACGCCCCAAATATTTTAACGCAGCCTCGATCGTTACTAGATTGGTAATCGCCTCATACTTGCGTTCCGCTTCCTCTGGGGTACTGCCAATAATCGGCGAAATGCCTGGCAAAATGACAATATCCTCTTCTGATCTGCCATAGCGTACCGCACGTTCCTTCACATCACGGTAAAACTGCTGTGCTTCCTCCAAGGTTTCATGTCCTGTAAATACAGCATCCGCTTCCTTGGCAGCCAGGTTTTTGCCATCTTCTGAGGAACCCGCCTGGAAAATGACCGGCTGTCCCTGCTTGGATCGTCCAATGTTCAGCGGGCCCTGCACAGAGAAAAACTCACCTTTGTGGTTCAGTGTATGCAGCTTGTCGGGATCAAAGAATACGCCGGCTTCCTTATCCCGAACGAACGCATCCTCTTCCCACGAGTCCCACAGTCCTTTGGTCACCTGCAAATATTCATCGGCAATTTTATAGCGCTGTGGATGCGATGGATGCTCCCCTTTGTTAAAGTTAAGAGCAGAACCTTCCAGCGGGGAAGTCACTACATTCCAGCCTGCACGACCTCCACTAATATGATCAATGGAAGAAAACTGGCGTGCTACCGTGAACGGTTCGCTATAGGAAGTCGACAATGTGCCGACCAGTCCGATATGCTTCGTCACCCCAGCCAAAGCAGACAAAATCGTAATTGGCTCAAAACGGTTCAGAAAGTGAGGAATGGATTTTTCGTTAATAAACAAACCGTCTGCGATAAATACGAGATCAAACTTCCCTTCCTCTGCCTTTTGCGCCTGCGTTTTATAAAATTCAAAATTAACACTGGCATCCGCCGGTACATCAGGGTGGCGCCAAGTCGTCATGCTTCCCCCAACACCGTGAATTATCGCACCCAATTTAATCTGTCTATTCTTAGCCATGGCTCTTCCACCTCTCCTGAATATAATTGTTATACCGCTTGATTATAACTTTCCAGCACTTTACCCAGCTCTTCCAGATCCGGGTTAAGAAGTGCTTCATATTTGTTATCTCCGCCTACCTCTACGACAGGAACATAGCGAATACCATATTTGGTCTCCAACACATCACGCAGTGCATCATTACCGTCCACTTGGATATTTTCATACGGCTGATTTTGGGATTCTAGGTACGATTTGATCTCTCCACAAAAATGACAGCCGGTTTTGCTCCACACTACAACTTTAGGTTTGGATGACATATACATACCTCCGCGAGTTTAATGTTTATAATCCCGATTGATTAAATATGAATTATATCTATAATGTATCCTGCTCCCTTCTTTCCGTCAATCGCTTGACTAATAGACAATGGTAATTAAACGATAGAAAATTTTAATTTTATATTGCATTGAATCGGATAGGTGACAGCCTGTTATTTAAATTTGGGTAGATTAGAGTTTAAATGGGACTTGGCGCGGACATCCTTGGAATAGTAGCGCCCTTATGGCGAAATGAAATGAGGTTGGACAAATGCAGGAATGGACCATTGTAGCTTTACGTACGTTATTAGCCATCGTTATTCTTTTTGTGATTACCAAGATTCTCGGAAAACGTCAGGTATCACAGCTTTCCTTGTTCGAATATATAACTGGAATCACCATCGGTAACTTGGCTGCTTCTATCCCTTTGGAACGCGAATCCTCCTGGTACTTGGGTACTGTATCGTTAGCCGTATGGGTACTGACAACACTTGGCATTGAATTTTTGCAAATTAAAAGCAAGAAAGTCAGGGATTTATCAGATGGAAAGACGACAGTCCTAATCAAAGACGGCAAAATTTTAGAGGATAATCTGAGAAAAGAGCGACTCACCCTGGATGAACTCATGGAACAGCTTCGAAGCAAGAATGTATTCAAAGTAGCTGATGTAGAATTTGCTCTTATGGAAACTAGTGGCGAAGTCAATGTGCTGTTAACCAAAGACAAGCAGCCTGTGACGCTTAAGGATCTGAATATGCTGCAGCTACCGGAGAAGGAACCTACTGCAGTCATTATGGATGGACAACTTATGGAGCAACAAATGGCATACATGGGGATTACTCAGCAATGGCTGGATGCCAAGCTAAAGGAAAAGAGTCTAACGGTCAAAGATGTGTTTTTTGCCCAGGTGGACACACAAGGAGAACTATATATTGACCAATATAGCGATAATGTACAACAATCCAAGGTACAGGACTCTAATCAAGCCGTGCTGACTCTATTAGAACAGTGCACTACTGAATTGCAAAAGCTCGCATCTGGCTCCAGTGAGCAGCAAAGAAAACAACTATACGAACAATGCTCACAAAGTTTGAAACAAGCTATACAGGAGATGAAGCCGGTAAATACATCTAACTCCTGAGCATATACACATAGCCCGTAAGAGTATAAGCATAGGAACAAAAAAAGGAGCGTCCTGCCAGCCGTTTATGGCTTGGAAGACGCTCCTTTTGTAATTACAGGGCCAGTGCGCATTTCATGTTTACACTGTAAAAAAATAATCTCGTTCTACCTTGCTCACTCTTAAACCGAATGCTGTATACCACTCGGATTTCCCTTTCTCCTGTGCTACCTTGTGCAGCTCGTTATCCTTCCAATGTTTTATAGCGTCCAAAGACTCCCAATAGGACACTGTGATGCCCACTCCGTTTTGGTCACGAACACTTTCCACACCTAGAAAGCCAGGCTGCTTGGCAGCCAGTTCCACTATTTTGTCCCCCATCTTTCCGTATCCACCATCCCCTTCCGAACGTTCAGAAGTAAAAATAGCTGCATAATAAGGGGGCAGTGGTGTCTTTGCAATTGAACTCATAGGTACCTCCCAGAAATTAATGATTAATCGGCATTTTTCTCAAGTTCGATTATAACCACAAAGCTGAGATAAAAAAAATGAATATATGTGATACTATGTATGAATATATTTCATTCTAAGTTGGAGGACATATGAATTTGTTTAAATATAAGGTCTTTCTTAGCGTAATAGAAGCAGGAAGCTTTACCAAAGCAGGAGAACTTCTCAATCTAACACAATCCGCTATTAGCCATGCCGTTTCCGCTTTGGAGCAGGAATTGGGCCTGACTCTTTTAATTAGAGGACGTTCAGGCATCCAATTGACCAGCAACGGAGAACGTCTGATGAAGCATTTCAGAGAAATCATACAAATGAATGAAAAGCTGTATCAAGAGGTCGCCCTCATCAAAGGATTGGAAACCGGAACTGTAAAGATAGGCACATTCTCAAGTGTATCCATCCATTGGTTGCCTGGGATCATCCAAAAGTTTAACGAGCAGTTCCCACTTATTGAACTAAAGTTGCTTGACGGGAACTACCATGACATTGAAAAATGGATAGCCAGCGGAGAAGCTGATTTTGGCTTCGTTAATCTGCCTACTCTCGATGGACTGGAAGTATTACCGTTAAAAAAAGAAAGAATGCTGTGCGTACTTCCATCTAATCATGTGCTTCGGGAGCAAACAAGCATACGTGTGGATCAGCTTCTCCATGAACCCTTCATTATGCCGGCTTCAGGCTGTGACACAGATGTACAGAAAATTTTTTCCCAGCATAAGCTTGTTCCGAAAATCAAATATGAATTAGAAGATGATCATGCCATTATGGCTATGGTGCAAAATGGCCTGGGCGTAAGTATCCTGCCCGAAATGATTTTAGTGCAAAACCCTTATGAAATTTGTATTCGGCCCTTGGATGGACCATATTTCCGTTCCGTTGGTATCGCTACTGCCTCCTCAAAGAACATGGCTCCAGCCGCCAAAAAGTGTATGGATTTTATTACTGAATGGATCAACTAGTTTCTTCATGTTGGCCAAGGCAACGGATTCTCAAAGCTGGACCAGTCCATTTCCATTTCGCTATCGTCCAGCAGACATTCATCTAGCTCTTCTTCCAAGTTCAGCCGATTCATTCCGATACCGATCATAACGATTTCGTTCAAGCGGTCTCCCCATTGCTCATCCCAATGGTCCAGAACCTCAGGGTTGGCCGCGACGATTTCCTGCTGTTCTTCTTCTGGCAACGCCGCAAGCCAGCTTCCCGCTGGACCAAATTGAATAGATGGCCCTGCCTGGCTGATACTCGCTGCCCAATCCTGGGGGGCTGCAATCCAGGCCAAACCCTTGGCGCGAACGATTTCCTCCGGCCAGTAGCTCATAAATTCTGCCAATCTTGCAGGATGGAACGGTCTTCTGCGGCGATAAACAAAGGAGTTGATTCCATATTCGTCCGTCTCCGGTGTGTGGCTTTCCAGCTCCAGCTCGCGAATCCATCCAGCGGATTGACTAGCTTTGTCAAAGTTGAACAGCCCCGTATTTAAAATGTCCGTAGGCGTGACCTTTCCCTTGGAGGTGCGAATGATTCGGGCTTCAGGCTGCAATCTCCGCAGCACACCCTCCAGCTTGTCCAGCTCTGCGGGCTGAACCAGATCGCACTTATTCAGAATCAATACATCACAAGTTTCAATCTGGTCAATTAGCAAGTCCGAGATATCACGTGTGTCATCTTCTCCAGTAGCCTGCTTGCGATCCAGCAGCGTTTCTCCTGATTCAAAGTCATGCCAGAAACGGTTCGCATCGACTACAGTCACCATACAATCCAGTTTTGCCAGCGAAGCTAAATCAATGCCTGTTTCTTCATCAGCGTATGTGAAGGTTTGAGCGATGGGTACGGGTTCACTGATGCCTGTAGATTCGATTAATATATAATCAAACTCACCTTGTTCCGCCAGCTTCTTGACCTCAAGTAATAAATCTTCACGCAATGTACAGCAAATACAGCCATTAGACAACTCGACCAGTTTTTCTTCTGTTCGGGACAAGCCGCCCTCTTTCTTAACCAGCTCGGCATCTATATTCACTTCATTCATGTCATTAACGATGACTGCTACTTTCATTCCGTCTCGATTGTTTAATACATGATTCAGAATCGTCGTTTTTCCTGCACCCAAATACCCGCTCAACACGGTTACCGGGATTGGTTTCTTATTCATTGCTGGTGCACTCCCTTTAATATTGGTTTATTATTGTTTTAATCGTAATTATTACTATTAAATCAGCATTCAGAAATATACATTATTCCTTTTGCTTTGTCAACTGTAAAGAAACTCTTGAAATGAATGATCTTGAGTCATTAATATGAGAAATAACGACACTTAAAGAATTAGGAGAATGCTATGCGCTCAATCTGGTTAGGTGTGTTTGCAGCTTTCTTTTTTGCTTTTACATTTGTTCTCAATCGGTCTATGGAGCTGTCTGGAGGAAGCTGGATCTGGAGTGCTTCGTTACGTTATCTGTTTATGGTTCCTATGTTGTTTGTCATTGTCATGGCCCAGCATAAGCTTAAGCCTCTGTGGAAAGTTATGAAGGAACAACCGGGAAGGTGGCTGTGGTGGAGCTTCATCGGATTTGGTTTATTTTATGCTCCGTTATGCTTCGCATCGGCATATTCACCAGGTTGGTTGATCGCAGGAACTTGGCAAATAACCATTATTTCCGGTTCTTTGCTTGTTCCTTTATTTGCTGAGGTTGTCCATACGGAGAACGGACCTGTCAAAGTACGAGAAAAAATCCCTATCCAAGGACTATTGATGTCTCTGATTATTTTAATCGGAATTATTGTGATGCAGGTCGAACAGTCGCAATCTATTTCTACTCAAGATTTTTTATTCGGTATATTGCCTGTCATACTGGCTTCTTTCGCATACCCTTTAGGTAATCGTAAAATGATGGAAGTTTGTGCGGGGCGGTTAGATGCCTATCAACGTGTGCTCGGAATGACTATAGCCAGCCTGCCTTTTTGGTTATTGCTTTCGTTATACGGGGTTTTTAGCACAGGATTGCCAAGCAAGGATCAGACCATACAGTCTGCTCTGGTGGCCGTGTTCTCAGGGGTCATTGCTACGGTTTTATTTTTTAAAGCTACAGATCAGGTACGTGGAAATATGCAAAAGCTGGCCACAGTAGAAGCCACACAATCGCTGGAAGTGCTTTTTGCACTAATGGGGGAATTAATCTTTTTGTCTATCCCCATCCCATCTGCTTGGTCATGGCTGGGAATGTTCATCGTTATCCTTGGTATGAGTCTGCATAGCTATGTATCACATCAAAAAACGACTGTTCAGCAAATACGATCTAAAAAGGCAGATTCCGTTTAGTGCAAAAGCAGCAGATCATAGAAGAGGCTTCTGATCTGCTGCTTTTTGCCGATTTATGATCAATCCATATTACCAAGCGTAGGCTTCTGGTGCAGGTTTTCCCGGACCCGGGAAAATCTCATCCAGCTTGGCAAGCACATCTTCACTTAATTTAACCTCAGGTACCCGCAGCGCATCCTCTAACTGTTCTAATGTACGTGGTCCGATAATTGGAGCCGTCACGGCCGGATGAGATAGCACCCAAGCCAGGGCAATCACGTCTTCCTTTTCGCCCAGCTCGCGGGACAACGCTGCAAATTGCTCCAGCTTCGCACGATTCTGCTCTACCTTTTCCTTGGCACGTGCGCTGCGGGAACCAGTACCTGCTAATGCATTGCGTCCCAGCAGTCCGCCCGCCAACGGACTCCATGGAATCACACCCAGACCCAGCTCTTGAGCTGCCGGTAATACTTCAAGCTCAGCTGAGCGTTCGTTCAGGTTGTACAAATGCTGCTCCGATACCAGTCCCAGAAAACGCCGTGCCTTCGCTTCGGCCTGCGCCACCGCAATGTGCCAACCCGCAAAATTACTGGAACCGATATAGCCAACTTGTCCCCGATCCACCACGGACTCAAATACGCCCCATAGCTCATCCCATGACACGTTGCGGTCAATGTGATGCATTTGATATAGCTCTATATGTTCTGTTTGCAGACGTTTCAGCGACGCATCCAAATGACGGCGAATTTTGTATGCAGATAAGCCCGACCCTGCATTGGGTCCGTCATTTTCATTTTTCATGTCTCCATATACCTTGGTTGCCAATACGACCTTCTCGCGTCTTCCACCACCCTGTTGGAACCATCGTCCGATAATTTCTTCTGTCCAGCCTTTACGGTCATGGCCATATACATTAGCCGTATCAAAGAAATTAATGCCCGCATCCAGCGCGGCATCCATAATTTTAAAAGCATCCTTTTCTTCAGTTTCCGGTCCGAAATTCATTGTGCCTAGACATAACCGACTAACCTTCAAGCCTGACTTTCCTAAGTATGAATATTCCATACTATCTCCCGCCTTTGCTTAAGGATTTTTTGAAAATTCCGAAAAATTGCATAAAAAAAGACCATACCTACTTCATTCACCAGAATAACCCCCCTTTGAAACACCCCAAAATGCATTTAAAAAGGTAGATAGCGCATGCAAAAAAGCCTCCGCACCATGCCGAAGCATTACATGCGGAGGCCACCCCTACATACTACACGCCGAATGTTAAGAAAGTGAATTTACGGCGGAGCCGCTCACCTCAGCCACCGTAACTAACTCTCTTTTTAACAATCAAGGAATTAATTTTGTTTCTTTCGCTCGCTCTGCCATTTTCTTCGTATGCTTGCTGAGCGGCTTCTTAAGTACTAATCCAAACAAGAAGCAAATTCCGATAAACACAAACAGCATCACTACATCTCGTGTTACCGTTGAAGGCAACATTCCTCCTACCGTTTCCCGTAGTAGACTAACCGCATAGGTGAACGGTACGAACGGATTCAGGGTCTGAAAGAAAGCTGTACTCGTCGCAATAGGAAATGTGCCCCCTGAACTGGAGAATTGGAGCACCAGCAGGATGACTGCCAGACCCTTCCCGATATTGCCGAACACCGAAACCAAAGTATAGGTCATGGCCGTAAACACTAGACTGATCAGCATAGAGGAGAGTACAAATGCTACTTTGGCATCCACATATGTTCCCAACAGGAACAAATCACCGAGAGATACGCTCAGCGCCTGAAAAATACCAATTGTAGAAAACGTCATGAGCCGTCCAAAATACACCTGGTAGCTTTTATATTGACCTTCCGGGTCATCCACATCTACCCTGAACATGGAGACCAGCAGCATCGCACCTACCCAAATCGATAATGTAGTGTAAAAAGGTGACATGGCAGAACCATAGTTAGGAATCGGGTATATCCGCTCCTGCTTCAGTGATACCGGACTACCGAGGAAATCACTTTCCTTTTTTACATCTCCCTTAAGCAACGCAATAGCTCTTCCGAGGGCATTTTCGCCCTTAAGCTTACGGATCGTGTCTGCTGCCTGACGTATGGAATCCTCGGCAGCAGGAAGATCGGTTCTGACAAAATTGGCTACCTGGTGTACCGCTTTTTCAGCTTCAGGAAATTTGTTTTCAATCAAATCCGCCATTTTAACAAACTGTTGTTCCGCTTTCGGCAAATCATTACGTACAAAGTCTGCCGCCTGATGAATTTTACTTTTAACCGTTGGCAAATCGTGCTTCACGAAGTCTGCTGCTTTGTTCACAGCATTCGTAAACTCGTCCATACGTCCCTGAATCGTCGTAGCGGCTTCATGCAGCTTTTGGCGATATTGTGGCAAGTCCTGCTGGATACGTGTTAGCTCTTGCTGGCCGAATTCAGCTGCGGCCTGTGCATCATTTAATAGCTTATCAATATTCGGGAGCTGCTCTTGAGCTGTGGTCAACACATTGGCAGAATTGCGGGCAACAGATTTGATTTGATCCAGCGCCTTTTGAATGGCAGGAGCATATTCCGTATCATAATTGTCCAAAATGCTGTCAATTCCGCTACTGATTTCTCCTGCAAGGCGGTCAGCATCATCCAGCAGATTTTGGGCAGGCTTCTCACCACGCTGAATAGCATCCCCAATGCTAGTGACCGTGCTATTCAATCGGCGGAAGCGATCCTCTACCCCGTTTACCCGGGAAATAAGTGAATTCAGTGGCTGGCTAGGCAAATATCCGTTCACACGGTTCAGCAGTTGAGAAATATGGTCCAGCACACCTACGGCAGTCGTGAGCCTACCGCTAATCCGATTCGCCGCAGCTTGTGCTGCTTTAGGATCAAAATCCACACCACGAATGATGCCTGTAATCTGTGAAACTTCATTCGCAATTTGTTGCACCAGCTGTAAATCTTCTTTAACTATGGTTCCGATCGAATCAAGCGCACCTTCGTTTTTATCCAGAAAGTCAAGTATACCAGTTGTAAAATCCTTGCCTGTATCGGCTATTTTCTGTACTTTCGGCAGTGCTGTCCGGGCAGCATTAATGACCTTTAGGGCCGTTTGCGTGTCCTCCAAGGCGGTAGCGAGTACACTTTCTACCTTATTGAAATTCTGATCCAGCTCAACAATTCGATCACCGGCTTTTTGAATATCGGGCAGTTTTTTTTGTATATCCAAAATAACTGCGGCCACCTTGTCCAGCTCAGGCAGGTTTTTGTCAATTTTAAGCACTAGGTCGCCAGCACGGTTGATTTCAGGGATTTTTTTCTTCAATGCAATGATCTTTTGGCCCTGAGCCTTAATTTTCGGTAAATTCTGCTCCAGCTCTAATGCCTGCTTACCCAACCGATCGATATCAGGCAACCGATTATTCAGCTCCAACACCCGATTTTCAATGTTGCGAATCGTCGGCAACTCCTCTTCCAGCTTTACTCCGGCTTCCTTTAATTTCGTCAAAACCGCCTGGCTGGCCGTTTCAATAAAGTTTTGGCTAATTTGGTTTGTCAGAGAGGTTGCCCCTGAAGAAGTAATTTTCGGAGCGACCGCGTTGATTTTTTCATTCACAGCATAATCAATCTCCGGCTTCTGCGGATTTTCTGTAAGCACACTCGTAATTTTCTCTGAAAAATCTTTTGGGATCAGCAGGCTGGCATAATAATCACCGTTCAGCACCCCTTTTCGCGCTTCCGCTTCATTGACAAAAGTCCAACCCAGCTTCTTGTTATTTTGAAGGCTATGTATAACCTCGTCGCCGATATTAATCTTTTTACCATTTACCTCAGCACCCTGATCTTGGCTGGTTACTGCAATTTTAATACCTGATGTATTCGCATATGGGTCCCACATTGCTTTCAAATTCACCCATGCGTAGACGGAAGGCAAAAGAATGATGCCAATGACTAATAAAGTCCCGGTCGATACTTTGAATACATTTTTCCAGTCTGTTAAGTAGATTTGCCATATCTTCCGCAACTTCACCACTCCTCATATGTACATTAACCTATCGTCCAGTGTTGTATGCACACGTATTGTAAACGATTTGAGCGGCTGAAGCGAATGTAATAAACGAACTCCATTTGCAGTCATAGCCTCCAGCGAATAAAAAGCACCCTATTTATTGATTTGGGGACTGCCCCCCATTTGTGAGACAGGGATCAAAACATTGGTTCTTCGCCTTTTCGATACCACCTCATTCATGTTTGTAGCTGTGCCTTATTCTTTATTCCCAATTGCTCCATAACCTCTCTTATCGAAACTCTTGCCAATCTCATTTCAATAGCTTTCATCTTTGTTTCTAAGGATAACTCACTCTCGTTGCCAACGTAAAAACACCTCCAAGGTTATCTTCATATCTTACGACATGGCTTGATTCTCTTGAAGGTGTTTTGATTTGTCTCACGTTATGAGGGCTGTTCCTCTTAAGCTGAAGGCAGTTCTTTCTTTAGTTTGCGTCTTAGTTTATATTTTGCCAGCAACATATAAAGAGACGGTACCACAAATAAAGTCAGAAGTGTAGAAAACAGCAAACTGCCAGTTACCGCGATTGGAATCATGCAGCCGACCACGTTGATCGGTTGCCTTTTAAGTTTTATTGAGTTATCGTCTCCCGTTAGCTTGATAATGCATTGCTATCGATTTGATACAATATGCTGATCATTTTGATGCGCATCTTCATTAAAGTAATGTTCAAACTGTTTTTCCATTTTATCGGCTACCAAGTTTGTGTGGCGTGAATGCACAATTGCTGTAATGACAAAATAAAGGGAAACTATTGTTAGAAAAAAATAAAGTATATTCATCGAAAAACCCCTCTCCAGAAGGTAGATGACCGAAGATTGTATGGTTCCATTTGACTTTATGTGAGCTGCATTTTTATTTTATAAAACTATTGGTCACTTTTTCTTACCATTCAACCTGATCAAAACGCATGTCTTTATAGTAGAACTCTCTATCATGATCCGTAATCTCACGAAGAACTCTGCATGGATTTCCAACAGCTATTACATTCGCAGGGATATCCTTGGTTACCACACTACCAGCACCAATTACACTCCCTTTGCCAATCGTGACTCCTGGAACAATAATCGCTCCGCTCCCGATCCATGCCCCATCCTCAATGACCACTGGTAATGCAAACATCCCGCCTTCTTTGCGCTTTTCTGGATGTACAGGATGATTCGTTACAGCAATCGTTACATTCGGGCCAAACATGACATCATTACCAATCGTAACTTTATAGTCGTCAACCACGGTTAGATTGAAATTGATATATACATTATTTCCTACGGTCGTATTTGAACCATAAGACATGCGAATTGGCGGCTCCATCCATACATTTTCTCCAATGCTTGCAAAGAGTTGTTTCATTAACGTTTTGCGCATTTCAACATCATCCGGATGCAAATTATTAATTTCATAGCATATTGCCTTACCACGCTGGCGTGCTTTCGCCAACTCTGCAGCCTCTTTCGGATAATTAGCATCGTGATCTGTAAATAATTGTTTGCTAGCCATTCGTTCTTGGATATTCATGCAACATTCTCCCTTATAAATGCTTGTATTTATTAGAGTAAATTGCATAACCCTTAGTTATGATCAGGTTTATGCAAAGTTTCTAGTTATGTTGTTAAGCCACTTAAACTGTCGATATCGAATAAAAGCAATGGGTAATTTAATCATCTCGTCTAAGCTGATGACGATATACAAAAAGATAGGCGGCACTTGCCAAACAAAAGCACATAGGTAACTAAGCGGCAGAATAATAAGCCACATGACAACAGTGTCGCACCAAAATCCAAATTTGGAATCCCCACCAGCCGTAAATATACCCGCTATAGTTGTGGAGTTTAAGGATTTAGCCATACAATAATACGCACTAATGTAAAGCATTCCATCTAGGTAACTTTGAGCAATTGAATTCAAATTGACGATGGAGTATACCAATGGTTTAATGAACAGAATCGTGCAGGCTGCAATAACTCCAAATATCAAAGCATAAAAACACATTTTGTTGCCCGCATGCTTTGCCTTCTCGATGTCACCCTGTCCCAAATACTTTCCAACAAGTACAGAGCCTCCAGTAGCTATGCCTCCACAGAGAACAACTGCTAGGTTTTTAACTACAGACGCTATCGAGTTAGCTGCTACCATATCGGAGTTCACATGGCCAATAATTGCAGCCGTAGCGGTAAGAGCTCCTCCCCATACAATATAATTCCCCTGTACAGGCAGAGTATATTTTAAGAAATCTTTTAATAAATTTCGTTGAATGCC
This sequence comes from Paenibacillus sp. EKM10P, assembly GCF_011800655.1. Lineage (NCBI taxonomy): Bacteria > Bacillati > Bacillota > Bacilli > Caryophanales > Paenibacillaceae > Paenibacillus > Paenibacillus sp. EKM10P. The sequence continues at coordinate 75,000 of NZ_JAALET010000005.1, forward strand.
ATCACGTACAGGCAAACGAAAACGAATGCCCCCCTTGGTTACGGAGTGAATCATACAACATACTAGTTCAATAATCCGTGCTAAAACCGTGGCAAGAGCTACTGCGGAAATGGCCAGTTCGGGTCTTGATGGGAATAAAATAAAAATGCAAAAGTAATTTGCCCTGCGAGTGATACGGCTGACATTGCAGATTGACTAATCATACCCAGCATAAATACATCAACGGATATCACGGTTGCTGATATTAAATTTTGTAATGCAATGGGAATGACGAGCATCATTAACTCTCGATTAAAATCACGATTGCCAGATCCTCTAAATTGTATACGGTTTCTCACCTATACCCTGTCCTCTCGTTGATTTCCGCATTATAAGAATAGGATATTATTATTGTTATTTCCATTAAAATTGGCTATAATTTTATAAAAATCGTATATATTCAAAGGATGATTTTGTTGATGACAAATTTAGAGGTGTTTTCCGATTTATCAGAACGTTTGAATTATAATATTCCTGATTTACCACTTTACGTAAGAAAGGGAAGCCTTCATCAATTTAACAATCATACAGCAGTAGCGCATTGGCATGTGGACGTGGAGTTTATCTACGTATTAAAAGGAGCGATGGATTTCTCTGTTAATGGAACTATCACTCGATTGCATCAGGGAGATGGACTTTTTGTGAATAGCCAACGCTTGCATTTCGGTTATTCTCTTGCAGACCACAACGATTGTTTATTCCTTGTCATCGTCATTCATCCGTCTATCCTTGGTGTGAAGCCTTCATTTGTTCAAACATACTGGGGGGATAAGTTTAGTTTAATGATGGATGATTTTGTCGTGCTTACAAATCAGATTGATTGGCAGCAAAGAGTATTACTTTCCATTCAAGAAATCTATCAGGAAATGCACAAGGACCATACTCCTCCCAATCCGCTTCGTCTGGCATCACAAGCTTTATCTTTGTGTGCTACTATAGGGGATCATTTGCAACCCATTTCTGGGCAATCTGGAGTATTGACACATGTTCAGGAAATGACTCGTTTCATTCATCAAAACTATGATCAAAAAATAACTCTTGAGGAGATCGCATCTGCAGGAGCTGTTTGCAGAAGCCGTTGCTGTACATTATTTAACAAATATGTGGGCCAGACGCCCAACAACTATGTCACTCAATATCGCCTTCAAAAAAGTTGCGAAATGTTAAAAGAAACACGAAGATCCATTAGTGAAATCGCACTTGCCTGCGGTTTTCAAAGTGCTAGCTATTTTTCGTCCATTTTCAATAAACAGATGGGTGTAGTTCCGCAAAATTATCGAAAACAAGTTTCGAATAACGATTCAACTTGAATGGAAGTAATACAAGCCGATTTGAAATCATCTGGATTACAACAGTCTTCCAACTCAAATATTATTTTGTCAAAAGCGTAATATAGAAATTCAAACAATAAGGAGTACGGGCACTGCAACTCAAATGATAAAAGAGCGGGGCAATCACACCATTGCCCCGCTCTTTTACAGAATACAATACCATTTGACAGACAAGGGTCACTGCAAATCCAGTATTTTTTGAATCGTGAGAAGAACACCATTTTCTTCGTTTGACTTAGTAATGAAGTTTGCTGCCTTTTTAGTATTTTCACAAGCATTACTCACTGCAAAACTGTATTTCGCGATTGCCATGAGTTCCACATCATTCTCGCCGTCACCAAATGACATTGTTTCCTCGTATGTGACGCCCAACATTTCTTGCAGTTTCTTTACTGTCTCACCTTTGTGCGTATGCAATGCCGTGATATCCAACCATCTAGCTTCAGAATCAACAATATAAATTTGTCCACCTAACGTATTCTCAACATGTGCTCTTAATGCTGTACTTCGCCCCTCCGTGTCGAAGACCGTGATTTTGATAAAACGGCTATCTATGTTTGCAAAGGAGTCTGTTTTTAATACACGTTCATAGGAGCCTTTAACAACTTTATACATATCTTCTGAAATGGAAAAATGAACGTACGCAGCATCACTTGCACATACAATAAGCGTCATATTGTTGTCGAAGTCTTGAATTTGATCAATCGCCTGTAGAGCTAGATCCCGATCAATACTAAACTCTTTAACCACTTGGCCATCTTTTTTAATTCGAGCAGCACTGTCACCCAGTATCCAAACTCCCTTGCCATGTTCGTCAAACAATTTTTCAACACGTTCACATTGTTTACCTGTACATGCGACAAATGTAACTCCTTTTTGCTGCATCTCTGCATAAACTTTTTTGAAAAGTTCGACATCGTACTGACTTTTATTGTTCAGAAATGTTCCGTCTAGATCCGTGACTACAAGTTTAATCATACTTATGCCCTCCAGTTTTTTGCTTGTCTTTTTTGTCCTTTTGATTAAAATGATCTACGTGTTTCACTTGCATGTTTTCCACAAGAATTTGAATTTTTTGCGAATATACAATTGCGCTGATGATAAAATACGAACCTATCAAAATGCATGTGGTCAATATAATTCCCACTAATATTCCCATGAGTATTCGCTTCCTGTGAAGTTCATAAAGGTCTTTTTTTATATACTTTATAATGAATGTTTAAAAAGTATCTAAAAAAATTCAAAACGAGTTGGTAACATGCTTATCTATGATCTCTCGCTACAAAACAAGATTAAAATATGTAACTGGTTTCATGTCAATAAATTAATTTCAGTACATCAGACTTTAGCGTGGAATGAAACGATTCGATAGGGGCATAATCAGCGGGTGTTCCTTTACGGGACATGCTCATGGTCATGCCTTTTCCCTTTACTGCAGCTTGATAAGCCTGTGACGTATATACGCTTCCCTGAACGCTATGGAGCAGCATGCTTGTCTATTTTGGAAGTTGATTTAGCGTACCCACAACCAAGGACGTATCTTGCTTGTCCGCTATACTGTAAGCCACAATCTCCCCGTTGTACAGGTCTAGAATGCTAGAGAAGTACAATATCTTTCCGCCAAACGGTAAATTTTTCCCACAACAGTAGTCGTGCCTTTTTTAAGAATGTATATTCGTTTTTCTATATTTTCACAGTAAATCCATCCAGGTTAATTCCAAAAAGAGATATACACATAATCCTTAGACGTGGCATAAAAGTAAAGATTTGCTTAACCCAAAAGAAGCCCCTCAAGGCCTAAACGATAGGCTCAAGGAGCTTCTGATGCACAACATTATCCATTCTTCAGCAATCTGGTCGGCGAAAATCCTGCGCCATGACGCAGTTTCCGCTTTTCCAACCGTTTGTGCAGCGAACGGTTATACAGAACCTGAATGACAAAATACGAAATTATGCCCAGCACCACACCGAAAATAGACATGCCGATCAGGATGTGGAGGCCTCCGTGCAGTAAGTCTCTGAATACAGACCAGTTGCCGTGAAAAAGCTCCATAAAAGAATGCTCGTGAAGTCGACCGCCCCTGACATGTACCGGATAATGTGATGGATAAATCCAAGCTCCCAGTTGCTTGGCGAATGGCATCAGTACAATCGGCAAAAAGGTCAGCTTGCCGACAACGTTACCCACAATGGCGGCAGGCAGCGAACCACCGGACAGCCGAACAATCGGGTAAAACACGAGGTATACGAGAGAGGCCGTGGAAATTACGATCATCTCCAGACCAAAGCCAATGGCGAAGCCCAAAGAGATCTTTTTAACTCCACCAGGGGCGCGCAACAGCTTAATAAAATTCAGACGAATCGCCCGCCATATATTTTGAAACACATTGTATTTCTTCCTTGATTTATGAGGTTTGAGCCTTTTCGGATTGAACTTTATCAATAGGAGGACTCCTTCAACAGTACAAATTCAAGTTTAGGAATGAGTTCAAATAACTCCCCATCCTTACTTAGTCTATACTGTCATTATAACCCTCAGCGTTCGAAAAGCAATGCTATTCCGCCTGTTTCGCTATTTTAGAACACAATTCGCTTATTGACATCGCTGGATAGAGGTACAAGGTCCCAAATCTCAGCCGCGTATTGCTGGATTGTACAATCACTGGAGAATTTCCCGGAATGGGCCATATTTACAATAGCACGTCGTGTCCACTCCGAAGGATTGCGATACACCTGTTCAATATGAACCTGCGTATCTACATAAGCTGCAAAATCCTTAAGCACAAAGTATTCATCATTATGATCAATCAGAGATTGATAAATGGCCTCAAATTCCCGTTCATGCCGCGTAAAAGGTGCATCGTTCACCAGTTGATCCAGCACTTCACGCAATCTTTCATCACTGTTGGCTGTTTTGCGTGCCGAATACTGTCCATTCCGATAATAGTCTTCAATCTGATCTACCTTCAATCCAAAAATGAACATGTTGGCATCGCCTACCATTTCATGCATTTCAACATTAGCTCCGTCCAATGTACCCAGTGTGAGCGCGCCGTTCATCATAAATTTCATGTTCCCTGTGCCTGATGCTTCCTTGCCTGCCGTAGAAATCTGTTCACTGACATCCGCTGCAGGAATAATCAGCTCCGCCAGCGAGACCGAATAATTTTCAAGGAAAACGACTTTCAGCTTGTCCTTAACATCTACATCCCGATTGATCGTGTCCGCCACATTATTTATGAGCTTAATCGTCTGTTTAGCGAGAAAATAACCGGGGGCTGCTTTCGCGCCAAAAATAAATGTGCGTGGCGTAACATCCAGCGCAGGATTACTTTTGAGCTGGTTATATAGATGCATCACATGCAAAATATTGAGCAGTTGTCGCTTATATCCGTGCAACCGTTTGACCTGTACATCAAAAATGGAGGATGTATCCAGTCGTACGCCCTGTTTTGCAAACACATGCTCAGCAAGCCTGACCTTATTATTTCGCTTAATCACCTGAATCCGTTCTTGGAACGATTCGTCCCCACTGTAGCGAAGCAGGTCAATGAGTTCGCGTGGACGGGTTCTCCAGCGTGTACCGATAGTCTCATCATACAAGCTTGCCAGCTCCGGGTTGGCATGCATCAGCCAGCGTCTATGGGCAATTCCGTTTGTTTTATTATTAAACCGGTCAGGATACAATTCATGAAAGGACTTCATCTCTCGTTCCTTCAAGATTTGCGTATGCAGTGCAGCTACCCCATTCACACTGTAGCTGCCGACGATGGCCAAATGAGCCATACGAATTTGTTCACCATGAATAATCGCCATTTCACCAATTTTGATGTCCTGACCCGGATAACGCTCTAATAGCATAGCGCAATAACGTTTGTTCATTTCTTCAATGATCAAGTAAATCCGGGGAAGCAGTTCTCTCACCATGTTGACGGGCCATTGTTCCAGCGCCTCACTTAATATCGTATGATTCGTATATGAAACGGTCCGTGTCGTAATATCCCATGCTTCGTCCCACCCCAAGCCTTTCACGTCCATCAAAATACGCATCAGTTCCGGTATAACCAGCGTCGGATGGGTATCGTTAATTTGCAGTGCTATTTTATCAGGCAATTGACTGTAAGGTAAACGAAGCTTCTCAAACGTACGCAAAATGCTCTGTAATCCGGCCGAGCAGAGGAAATACTGCTGCTTCAAGCGAAGCAGCTTACCCTCATAATTGGAATCATCCGGATAGAGAAATGCCGAGATGGACTCTACCGATCGATTGTAATCGAGAAAGCGGTAATATCCGCCCTCGCCTCGAATCGGTCCTCGAACGGGATCAAGCGCGGATTCCGCACTCCAAATCCGTAGCGTATTCACCTGCGCATGACCATAGCCCACCAGCGGAATATCGTAAGGGACGGCCCAGACCGTCTCGGCATCCTGTGTCTCGAATACAAGACGCCCCTCCTGTTCACGAGTTTCCACACGTCCCCAAAAATGAACCTCGACCTTTTTGTCAGGACGACGTTCCTCCCATACATTCCCTTTCTGTAGCCAGTAATCCGGCAGTTCCACCTGATTTCCGTCTACAATACGCTGCTCAAACAGGCCATATTTATATCGAATCCCGCAGCCATGCCCTGCATAGCCAAGGGATGCTAATGAGTCCATGAAGCAAGCCGCCAGACGGCCGAGACCCCCATTGCCTAGCCCTGCGTCTGCTTCCTGTTCCTCGATTTCCTCCAGATTCCATCCCAATTCCCCCAATGCCTGCCGAACCATATCCAATACGCCCAAATTCAGCAAATTACTGCCCAATAGACGACCTATTAAAAATTCCAATGAAAAATAATAAATCTGCTTCACTTGTCCTTCTTTGTAGGCTTGGTTCGTTTCTGCCCAATTCTTGCCGACTTGTTCACGAATCATGCCACCCAAAACCTTATATACGTCTTCCGACTGAGCCTCCTGCATCGGTTTACCCAGTCTTCCGACTAGTTGCTCTCGAAAGGCCTGCTTAAATGCTTCTTTATTGCTGAACAAAGTGGTACCTCCTGTTAATTCCGTTTTAATGGCTAAGTATGATCTTTTAAATCACGCTATTCTTGGCAATCACATAGGGAACTTTAATGTCTCCAATCAGAGTTCGATCTGGTGAAAGCTGTACATCCTTATCTAAAACCACATTCTGCACAACTGCGCCTTTACGGATGATGCATTTTTGCATAATAATCGAGTTGCTTACCCGCGCGCCTTCCTCTACTTGCACGCCACGAAAAAGAATGCTGTTCTCGACCTTCCCCCCAATGGTGCAGCCATTGGCAACAAGGGAATGATCCACCTCGGCGTTGTACGTATAACGCGTCGGAGCTTCATACTTGATTTTGGTATGCACCGGCTGATTCTGGAACAGGGCTTGATATTGCTCCTGATCCAGCAGTTTCATGCTATTTTTATAATAGCTCTCGATAGAATTAATAACTGCATGATAACCATCATAGCGATACGCGTAGATGCGCAGGCCACTTGGATTTTTCTGAATCGCATCGCGAAAGAAATGATTATCATGATGAGCAATACAATGCTTTACCTGATCCAGATACAAGCTTTTGTCCATTACAAACATTTCTAGATAAATATTATGATGATCCTGCTCCTGATGAATACCGGTCACTCGTCCGCTGTCGTCAATCTCCAGCCGTACACACGGTGCATGCTCAGTTTCGAGCTGGTGAATGGGTTTATATACGAGGGTGACATCCGCATTCTTTTCCAGATGATATCGGTATACATCCTCTAAATCAACCTTGTTGATATGCTGAGTTCCTGCATGTACAATGGTTTGCCCCGATGAGCGATGGAAAAAATCCAGATTATTGTGCACATGCTGCAAGTCCCCACGTGATGTGTCCGTCGGATCGTTCCAGTCCGGTGGCAAAATAAACAACCCACCCCTTCTGCGGTCTAAATCCCATGGCCGACCTTCACCCAAATGATCCAGCAGCGAACGGTATTTGCGGCGGATAAACAGTGCAATATCCTGCATCCCTGCATGCATCATATTGGATAAGGTGAAATCAATGAGCCGATATCGACTAGCAAAGGGTACTGCTGCCCCGCACCGGAAATAAGTCAACTCCTTCAATTGATCCAATTCGTGATCCAGGTTGATCACTCCAATGAGCCGGCTCATAGCGGACACCGTCCTTATCCGAGTTATATTCGTGCGTGAAGCTGGCTTTCCTGATCGAACAAAATAATCTCATCCAGGCTATCTTCAGGTCCAATGACTGCGTTGTCTTCAATAACCATGTTCTCATTCACGATGGCCCGGTGAATACGTACATTGCGTCCGATTTTTACATTCGGCATGATGACAGAATCAGTAATAACGCTCCCCTCACCGACTTCAACCCCATAAAACAGTACGGAGTGCCTTACTTCTCCATCCACCATGCAGCCTTCATTTACGATGCTGTTTTTCAGGATCGCCCGCTGGGTGATATACTGGGCAGGTTGATTGGGGCTGCGGGTATAAATGCGCCAGAACGGGTCATTCAGATCTAGCGGCGGGTCCTGAACCAGAAGATCCATATTAGACTCCCACAAGCTCTGAATGGTGCCCACATCCTTCCAGTACCCAGCAAACGGGTATGCATACAGCGACCGGCCATGCTGAAGCAATAGCGGAATGATGTCTTTACCAAAATCATGTGAAGATTCAGAATCACTTGCGCTTTCCAGTAAGTAGTGGCGCAACACATCCCATTTGAATAAATAAATACCCATAGAGGCCAATGTGCTTTTCGGCTGTTCAGGCTTCTCCTCAAAGTCGTATATCTTCAGGTCCTCATCGGCGTTCAGTATCCCAAATCGTTGGGCCTCCTGAACCGTGACATTGATAACAGAAATGGTGCAATCGGCTCCCTTTTCCTTGTGATAGTGGAGCATTCGACTGTAATCCATTTTATAAATGTGATCCCCTGACAGAATGAGCACATGCTCCGGGTCATACTGATCCAGGAAATGCAGGTTCCGATAAATCGCATCCGCTGTCCCACGGTACCAATTGTTTCCATTCTCTTTCTCGTGCGGTGGTAAAACGAAAACTCCTCCATCCAGGCGATCCAAATCCCAGTCGCTGCCTACGCCGATATAGGAATGAAGCACCAACGGCTCATATTGGGTCAATACGCCCACGGTGTCTATTCCCGAATGAGAGCAATTGCTGAGAGGGAAATCAATAATACGATAAGTTCCTCCAAAAAATACTGCCGGTTTGGCCAGTGTGCGGGTTAGTCCTTTGAGTCTTTTGCCTTGTCCGCCGGCGAGCAGCATGGCAACCACTTCCTTCTTTCTCATAACAAAGACCTCCCTGTCATGTGCGTCTGAAGCAATTGTGGCAGGATATTTGATAATATCCATTAAACGTGAAAAGACAGTCGTAATCGTTTCATTACCAATGGAACGGGTAAGATGTGATGGAAAGGGTAAATCATAGTTATGCGGAACGAGTGCAAGGAATCACTAAATCGTAAAATCCCGTTCATCATTTCACATTTTGGATGCTTTTTAGGCATTAGCGTATGACAACATGATCATAAGGAGGCGTTATTGATGAAGAATAAAAAATGGGTAGTAGCAGCATTGGGAATGGGTGTTACGTATCTGATGAAAAATAAAGGAGCGCGTGATAAGGTGTTGAATAAGGTACAGACGATGGTCAACCGTGCAAAAACATCTGCAAAATCTTAATCGTAAATTTTAAAGCCAGAAACAAACGAGCCTCTCTGAAAAATTGTTCAGGGAGGCTCTGCTCTGACGCTACTCAGCAACCACGAACAATGCACAACACATCGGTTCGAGGCTGAATCATTAGACGTTCAGGCATTCTCCTTTTGCTCTTCTACTTCCATGATATGTTCGATGGTAAAGGTTCGATGCGTGCATTCGGAGGAACGGTACGCTTCTAGAAGACCCGAGGTACGAATGTTCTCTTTACTCACCTTCTTAAAGGTATGAGTAATCTCTACTTTACCCTTGAAAGGGAAAAAGGACAGACCTACTGTCTGGTCCGATAACCACTCAGCCCGAACCCGTCCGCTTTCATGACGAACAGCCGGGAAGCTCAAACCTTCAGCAAACCATTCATAATCTGCTGTAGGAGTACCCGGCTCTCGGCTGCATAAAAACAGACTCAATTCGTCGCAAAACAACATTCTCCGGACATCTGTCCGCACTTGATGTTCGAAGGTTACACTGCATGTCAGCTCCTGTTTGAGCCTCTGGCGACGCTGTTCCTCTGCCTCTTGATAAGCATGCGTAATCTGCTTGTCCTGAGCTTTTTCATGCTCGGTCCGTCCGACGAGCTCCTTGTACATCAAGCTGCACAGCAACGCCGCATACGCATTCTCTTGCTCGACTTCATCAATCCCGAGACGATAAAAAACAAAACGTGGACTAAGCGGAAAATCGATAAACGTATAAGGTGCTGACACATAATCATTCCAGAAAGGAGCAGCGTCCAGCCTAATCCAACCCCGGTCATGCTCCCTCGCTGCATATATAAAATCCTGTTTATGACGTCTATTTTTAAAGGCACTGTCTTCCCACTGTGAAGCCAACTCACCTGAAATACGGGCATGGTCATGCTGCGTCGTCATGATATAAGCTTGATCCGTTTCATAAATAACCATATGCTATCCCCTTCCGTTAGGCGTCTATCTGATATGTGTACAAACTTTCTGATCGAAGGCCATGGTTATGTTTACCTTCATTCATTATATCAGGATAAGGGTAAAAAGGCAGTGAAGTTTTCTCCATCCTTACTTTCAATTACCCCTTAGATTCTTCAGCCGAAACTGCTGCGGAGTCATCCCTTCCAGTTCACGGAACACCTTGTTAAAATGCTTGGCATTGTCAAAGCCCACAGTAGCCGCAATTTCATAAATCTTGCCCTCTTGACGCCCTAGCAGCTTTTTGGCTTCTGCAATGCGCAGCCTTTTTAAATATTGAACAAAACTAAGACCTGTATAGGCTTTGAACGCCTGACTAAAATACGTATAATTCAAGGATACTACATTAGATACTACCGCCATGTTCAAATCCTCGCTAAAATGAGCATGGATGTACTGGATTGCTCTCGTCAAGCTGCCGCTTCTATCGGCAATCGCACTAGCAACGTTCGTTCTTCCAGTCAGTCTATCTATCTCCCCGCTATTCACACAATCGTTTTTTAGAGAGTTCCTTTGCTGCAATTCTTCGTTCAAAACTGCCAACGCACTGAACAGTTCCTCTCTCACGATCGGCTTCAGCAAATACTCCCGCGCTCCACAACGAATCGCTTCGCGCGCATATTGGAACTCGTCATATCCACTGAGAATGATTACTGAAGGTCTGTCTCTTGGCTCCAGCTTGCGAATATGCTGCATCAGCATAATTCCATCCATAACAGGCATACGGATATCTGTTATCACCAACTCGGGTGAAAACTCCTTTACATGCTGCCAGGCTTCGCCTCCGTCCTTGACCAGCACGCATTCATAGAGATCGGAATACTCCCGTTCGATCATAGCTTGTAGCCCCATTCGAATGTTCTTCTCGTCATCTGCAATCAACAGCTTAGTCGTCATGGTTCGTCCCCCTCGTGATGTGACGTCTAGGCAAAATCAGGGTTACTGTCGTCGATTGTCCAGGAATGCTGGCCAGTTTTATGCCAAACCCTAGGCCATACTGCATACTCAAACGGCGATGCACATTATACAAACCGATCCCCCTATTTATCCCGGGCTCGTGGGAACCCATATCCGTCTGTTCCAGACCAGCCATGATGGCGTTTTTTCTTTCTTCAGACATCCCCACTCCATTATCCTGTATACGCAGTTCAACGATATCTTGCTTGGAGAAGGCTTCAATGTTGATGCGCAGCGGGCTTTGTAATGCACTCCAACCGTGCTTTATCGCATTTTCGACTACAGGCTGCAGCGACATTTTCAGTATTTCCAGTTCCATAAACGTCGACGACAGGCGAATGTCCAGTGCAATTTGGTTATCATGGCGGATGTTCATAATGGCTACATAATGCTGAATATGACGGATTTCATCCCGCAAAGAAACACACGGCCCAGACCATTGGAGATTATAGCGCATCATCGAACCAAGGGAGGTGAGCGCATCCGACAGCGGATACTGTCGCTCGATCTCCGCCATCATTTTTAGATTTTCCAATGTATTATAGAGAAAATGGGAATCAATCTGATGTTTGAGTCCTTGTAGCTCGGCCTCCTGAGCAGCGGCCTGCTTCTGTACAGCCTCAGCAATGAGCACGTTAATCCGACTTAGCAAACTGCGAAAATATAGTGCCAGCTCCGCGACTTCTCCCCGCCCATATACGGGGATTGTAAGCTGAAAGTCGCCCTCCTGCTGTACTTTTTTCATAGATTCACGCAGTGTATGCAGCTGCTTGAGAATAAGGGCGTGCAAGGTATAAGAAATAACGGACATTAGCAATATCAATATACAAATAATGAGCAGCATGGCATTGCGTTTTTGACGAAGGTCACCCAGCGGACCGTCCAGCGCCACTACATTTAGCAGATAAGCATCTATTCCTTCTATATAACGGTACAAACCAAGATAGGGCTTATTTCCATAGGTAAAGTCAAAAGCACCACCCTGTCCCTGAACGCGGGACTGTAACAGATGGTGCACATGGGACAGAGGGATCGGAATGGGATCAGGTTGAAAGGAAGCTGTAGCTATATCGGTAGAAGACACTGATTTTCCACCGTTCAGGATGAACATTTGCCATGCATAATCACGTGGTACGGTTCCGAATACTCTAGGTGAAAAGAGCTCCAGCCTCATGTTGGTTTCCACCAAGCCTGCGTGTTTTCCCCCGCTAGCCTGAATTTCACGCAGCAATGCTATATACCGTACCGCTTCACTTTCCTGCCCTGCTTGCCCCAGCAATAAGCTCTTAGGTCCCTTGTATATATCCCACCATATTTTTCCTTGCTGATGTTGAGCTGTTGTCAGCCAGGAAGCTTTGGGCAGGCGTGATTCATTGAAAATCATGGGCCATATTTCATGTACCTGGGGATTACTCGTATACAGCCGGATATTCTCTACGTTGGGATTGCTGTACAGCAAGTGCTGTAAATTGGGAAACACATTTAAGTTGAATTGAACCAGTTCATCGCTGCTTATTTCACGTTCCTCGGTTAGATAACGAAGTACGTTGCGATCTGAAATCGCAAGCTGTGCGGTCCGCTCCATAATTTCCATATTGCTGTGAATCTGGGCCAGCTCTGTATCCAGTACATACTGATTTTGTACGGTAATGTCATGCATGGTGTTCTCGTACAATTGATGAAAGGTATATAGCGAGAACAATACCACCGGGATTAAAATGACGCCGATATAAGCGACAATGAGCTTGACTTGAAGGGAGCAACCGCCTAGCCGATCGGCCGTATCCGTCAGCCACTGCCATATATGGCGGCGCAGCAGGCTCTTCAGCTGTGAACGTACACGGCCTGACATGAAATCACATCCTTAACATTCAATAGATAAATGATTGAGCGAGATCATTTTGTGAACTGTTCCATTTTTTTGAGGTTTTCCTCATAGGCTTTTTGTTGATAAGCCATTACTTTGTCATAGCCTGCTTTTCTGCGGTCTTCCAAAAGGCGGGCAAACAGCTGATCGAACTCCTCATCCGAGGAAGCTAGCAGCAGCTTCGGTAATGCCTTGCCCCAAATTTTGTCTATCTGGCCTGAAGCAATGCCTTCTGCCGAGGTTCCGGTCGGTTTGATATTTTCATATTGGGAGAAGCTGTGGGTCTTGCCTTTCGTCCAATCTTCCGGCTGCTTATACGGCTCGACGCTGGGCGGCGCCCACTGCAAATTCATATTCGTATCCATCAGCATCCAGAAAGTGAAGGAGGCGCCATACTTTTTGTCAAAAGCAGAGCGATCCTTGTTCAGCAGTTCCAGTACCTCCGGCTTGAAGGCTGGCTTACCGTTAACCGTGTCCCACAGCTTTCCCTGCTCTCCTAGATATAGATCACGGTTCCCTTCCTCGCTAATCAGATAAGTCAGAAATTCAATAGCCCGCTCCTTGTCTTTGACATCCTTCGAAATGAGCGTCACCGTCCAACCGGAAATGCCCGGCCCGGCCAGCGTCGGCGGGTCCAGCTTACTGTTGGAGGGTCCATCCACCGCAATATAGACGGAGTTCGGGTCCTTCGCATGTAACATCACCTGTTGTGTAGCAAAGTCGGAACGCTGATATAGCATGGCAAAATATCGGCCTTGTGCCACCTTTTCCTCCATTTGCGGACGTTTGTCGATAAATACGTCCTTGGCGATCAGGCCCTGCTCGTTTGCTTGACGGAATGTTTTGAGCCAGCGAATGTATTCTTCGTCTGAACGACGGTCGTACAGCTTCCCATCCTTTTCATGCGGAATGGCTAGAAAATTGAGTAAATAGTCTTCAAAAGAATAATTCCCGTTATCCGTAAATTCGTGGAACCCTATCGGGATCAACGGCTGACCGTTCACCTCTGGAAATTTCTCTTTCGCTTTTTGAAGCGCTTTCAAAAATCCTTCCGGTGTTCTCATATCCGGCTTGCCAATCGCCTCATACATATCCTTCCGAACCATAAACGTCTGATTGGAGACAAAATTTTGGCCGTATTTTTGGTAGTCCTGCGGTGAAGAGGACGCGTTGGGATACCCATATACATTCCCGTCTGTTTGACGATACCAGGACATTTTGGCCGGGTCAGCCATTTTAATCAGATACGGATCGTATTTCTCGGCCAGCTTGTTAAGCGGGAGAACCATCTTGCCCTCGATCATTTTTTTGACCGCATCCTCCCCCCAACCAAGCGTGACAAAATCAGGCAGCTTACCGGAGGCGAGCATGGTATTCAGCTTTTCATTTTCATTCCCAGCAGGTACGATAAAATTGACACTGACTCCAGTCTTTTGCGTCACATATTTCGAAGTCATATCCGTCCCCCACTTGTTCGGGAACCAGGAAAAATTTAAATACCAGTCAAACGTAATCGGCTCTGTATCGGCCTTCCAGCCTGGCGCATCTGCCGAAGCCTTAGTCTTCTCGTCCTTCAATTCCGTGACAGCGCCACTTCCACCGGATGTACATCCCACGAGCGTTCCTACCAGTAGAACAACAGCCAACAGCCCCTTCTGCCATTTGCGAATGTTCATCATAAATCTCCCCCTTGGATGATATGCTAGCCCTTAACCGAGCCGATCATTAGCCCTTTGACAAAATATTTTTGCAGAAATGGATATACAAGTACAATCGGCAACGTTGTTATGACCATCGTCGCCAGCTTGATGGACTGCGAAGTAACGGACTGGGCGACAATCCCGGGTGCGGCAGACATCATTTGATTAGAGCTGGATTGGGCAACAACCCGGTACAAATACGTCTGAATCGGCTGAAGATCCGTATTATTGATATAGATCATTCCTGTAAAATAATCGTTCCACTGGTACACCCCATGAAACAACGAAATGGTCGCTACTACAGGCATCGATACAGGAAGTACGATCCGGCAGAAGATGCTGAAGTCGTTAGCACCGTCTATTTTCGCCGCCTCCTCCAACGCATCCGGCAGCTCCCGGAAAAAAGCCATAAAAATAATAAGGTCAAAAAAGCTGAACATTGCAGGAATGATGTACACCCAAAAGCTGTCCAACAGCCCAAGATCACGAATCAGCAAATACGTAGGAATCAAACCTCCACCGAAAAATAGGGTAATGGTGCCGATCAGCATATACAGCTTACGCCCGATCAGCTCTCTACGGGAATATGCATATGCAATCATTGCGGTAAAAAACACATGTACAATCGTGCCAATTAGCGTCTTGGCAACCGTTACCCCCATCGCAGTCATAATGCCGCTGTTGGCAAATACAGCCTGATAGCTATCCAGACTAAAGAGTCTCGGCCACCAGTAAATGCCGCCTCGCATTGCGTCAGCTCCTTCGTTAAAGGAGTTCACCAGCACATACCACACGGGATATAAGGTCACAAAACAAATAACCAGCATGAAGATGTTGTTGAAGAAATCGAATATCGCTTCGCCTGCTGTTCTGCGTCGCAATAACTGCATACATCCGTCCTCCTTCAAAATAGAGAGGTATTATTCATCCGTTTGGTCACCGAATTGGCTATCAGCAGCAAAATGAGAGCAAGAACTGATTTTAGCAATCCCACCGCAGTAGAATACGAGAAGCGTCCCTGCTGAATGCCCACCTGATATACATAAATATCAACTACATTACTTGCACTTTCATTTAGCGAGTTACGCAGGACAAGAATTTGATCAAAGTTGGAGTTCAATATGCCGCTGACCGCTAAAATAAACAAAATGGATATTGTGCCCTTGATGGCGGGAAGTGTGACGTACCACATTTTCTGAAACCGTCCCGCTCCGTCAATGGTGGCTGCTTCGTACATGTCCGTAGATACGCCCGCCATGGCTGCCAAATAAATAATAGCTGACCATCCAAGCTCCTTCCAAATATCCGAGCTGACGACGATAGTCCAAAAATAGCCTGGCTCCGCTAAATAACTAATCGGCTGGTCGATCCAGCCCCAAGCCAGCAACAGTTGATTGATCATCCCAGTATCTGCCAGCCATGTGGTTAAAATTCCGCCAAGAATGACCCATGATAGAAAGTGAGGAAGGTACGAAATGGTCTGAATGGATTTTTTAAACCGCGTAGACCGGATTTCATTTAGAAACAGAGCAAATACAATAGGTAACGGGAACCCGATTGCCAGCTTGAGCAGGCTAATGCCCAGTGTATTTTTGACAATGTACCAGAAGTTATCATCCTCCAAGAAGGCGCGAAAATGCTCTAACCCCGCCCATGGTGCGCTTGATATAGTACCAATAATGTCAAAATGTTTGAAAGCAATCAAAATGCCGTACATCGGAATGTAATGGAAAATAATCATCCATACCACTCCAAGTAGTGCCATGGTCTGCAAATGTTTTTGCCCCCCCCATCTGCGGGCTAGTGACGTCCATCTCCCCGATCGAACCGATGGCTGTGGTTGTGGTTGTGGATTTTTCCATCCTGTACTCATACAGAAAACCTCCCCTCTCTATAATGTAAGCACTTACATTTATTATTTTAGGGGCTTTTGCTTCTAATGAGTAGTACTTGATTTTTTGATTTTGGTGTCTAAAGTTCAGGTGGAGATAGGACAATACGTAAAAAGTTTCTTCCAGCCTTTGGATTTTCTATATCTATTAATTCACAAAAAAGACTATCAGATGGTACGATAAGACTATATGGAATTCCAATCATTACCTATGACCTAGATCAGGAGGATTAAGAATGGAAGAATTGGTTCGTTCGATTCAGAAACAGGTTCGGATAAAAAGGTTTGCCTGCTGGGCAGGGCTCATCATGTTTGGCCTGTGTACTTTAGTTGGCATTGCAGCTGAGGAATGGTTTATGGCGCTTCTGGGACTCGCAATGACAGTCTTATCAATCTATGGATTAACCATGATGCGTGGTATGACGAAGTTTAATAAAGAGTATCAACCGGGAAAAGGATACGGTTATTATCGCCGTACGGCACAGCAAAAGCTGCGTTATTTGACTTGGGGACAATGGATACTCGGCGGCTTTATCGTCCTAATGTTCTTTATATATCACGTCCGTCTTAGTGCTTTTCTTATAGCTATCTTGGGGATCTTGACCATTCAGTTCAGTATCAAAAAACGAATTAAAAATCATCAGGAGCCTGACGTCACAGAGTTGGATGAGTTTGTACGAATGGGGATTGTTTCTCCGCATGAGCAGACTATTGGAGTGTATAAAGATTTCCTGCACCTTAGCCATACGTTTCAGGGCAACCAAATTGTTATCGTTACAGACAAACGGCTGATATCTGTGTTTGTAGAGGAACAAGGACGTGCGTTGAAAACAGAAATACTACTTTCAGGTATAAACAAAGTACGCGCCATCGGTACGGGTTTTCAGGGTCAAGGTTTATTACTGTCTGTAAGCAACCGTGACCATAACGAGCTTCACATTCATATGATCGGGAAAAGCATTTACTTTTCGCCAGAGCAATTCGTGGGCTGCTTGCTACGAGCACTGGACGCAGCATTAAAAATTGGATCATACAGTACAGAAGACACATTCCCCGCTTACCAACAGACAAGGATTTCATTGCATCCATTAGAACAAGGTTTGTTGCACAAGCCTACAACCGCTTAAATATTCCTCATAAAAAACGCTAAATAGCAAGCAAGCTCTGATCTTCATGAGCTTACTTGCTATTTGGTTAATCAAAACATCCTACTTTTTACCATTCTCACTTATTAATGATTGGCTCCATGATAAAACACGGTGATGAGATCATGACTAGTAACAAACACCAGCAAACTAAACAGACTGAGCGACAACGGGCGTGAAATCAATTTTTTCATCCTTTAACACTCCTTTTAGAATGGTTATATATTGGTCTTGCTGTGTTGCCGTAGCTTGGGATCTGAAAATCTCAAATATAGCAGTACATTTCCTAAACTCATGCTCATGTTCCATACCCAGAGTATCGGACAGCTTGAGAGATTGCAGGATATAGCCCAACGCAACCCTAAACTGCCGCAGTTTTATATAATAAAGAGCCAACTGATAGCAGAAGCGAAAATAATATGAAACATTCACAGGCTCTTCAAAATATTTAAAATCCTCAATTTGTTCGGCAAATGATTCAAGCACGCGTTCCAAAGGATAGTCGTGTCTGGTCGCTCCCTCAACAATGGAAAGAAGTCCTGGTAACAGCTCTTCCGGATTGTCACGAAGAAATTGAACGTATTCCTGCAACATTTCGGAACGACCTGACAAAATATCAAGAGCATATAAATTAGCTCTCGCAGCATGGCGATAATAATCCACTTCTGCTTCTCCATATGGATCGAGACCATTAAACCAGCCTAACTCTGCATATTTTTCAATGCAGTCTCGGGCGGCCTCATACTTGCCCTGTTTTTGGAAGGCCATGCCTTTCATAAGATGACTGTAGCCGTAATAGTAGACTAACGGCCGTTTGGTATGTATCGGTTGTATAGGTTTCTTGAATGCTTTGTAGAGCTGCCACTCTTGATACTTCTGGTTGACGTGGTAATACAGCTGATCGCATAAAGCGATCATATGGGTACCATCCATAAACGAAAAGGACAGCTTAATCATGTTAACAAGTGTGTCTAGATCTGTGATGTCGGAGTGAACAAGATCATCCACCCTCCCCACCTCCTTGTCCGACTTTTGTACTCATCAAACAAACCATGATCTATATCCCAATCAAAAATAACTTAATTACGTATTTATAACGTAATTAAGTTATATCATGAAATCAAATATATGACAAGGAAAATTATAAAATATTCCAGTTTTCAAAATGTAGATCCTATAGAGCATTCATTTGTTCAGTTCCATATGAAGCAACGGAAATGCCCGGCCTGATCCATCCAGCGCAGATCGTCCTGTTTGTTTAAAGCCATAATGTCTATAGAAAGCATGCGCCTTCTCGTTTTGCTCATTCACATCTACTTTGAGGTGCGTCCCTTTTATTTTTTCAGCATGCTTGATAAGTCGGCTGCCTGTGCCCTGTCTATGCCGTTCTGGGTCGACAAACAGCATCTCTATTTTCTGCCCGTCCAGCCCGATAAAACCCGTGGGCTCCTGAAGTTCAGTACATTCTACCCAAACCTCAATTTCTCTAAAAGCGCCGTTACTTACGATGTGATGGTAAAATTGAATGTCCTCTTCAGACAAAAATGTGTGCGTTTGGCGTACTGCCCGAAGCCAAATATCTACGAGTTGATCATGATTTTCTTCCCGATAAGCAATAATTTTATGTTGCACTGTACTTCCCCCTTATGCGAATATCCATATAGCATATTTTGCAGTAAGTTTAACAGCGTATTTAGAAGTATTCAAACACAAAAAAGGAAGCGGATCCATCCGCCTCCTTTAGGTTACAACCCTTTTACAACGTAACGCCATTTTTGAAAATAGCAAGCTCCCTGAAATTGTTTTTCTCATTATTCACCCAGGTTCCGCTGGCTACATCGATAATGTAATCGACAAAGTTGCGTAGCGCCTCTTCCATACTGACATCCTCCACCAGTGAACCAGCGTTATAGTCAATCCAGTGAGGTTTAGCCTTATATAACGGCGAGTTGGTCGACACCTTCATCGTCGGAACGAAGGAGCCAAAAGGCGTGCCACGCCCGGTTGTGAATATGACGAGCTGACAGCCCGCTGCAGCAAGAGCTGAAGAAGCAACCAGATCATTCCCCGGCGCGCTGAGCAGATTAAGTCCCTTGGTCTTGAGACGCTCCCCGTACTGAATGACATCGGTGACCGTGGAAGACCCGGATTTTTGCGTACAGCCCAGTGATTTATCCTCCAGTGTCGTGATGCCCCCTGCTTTATTGCCTGGTGACGGATTTTCGTATACTGGCTGCTTATAATCCAGAAAATATTGTTTAAAATCGTTAATCAAATGTACGATCTTATCAAATACTTGCTCATCGGCAGCGCGTTCCATTAAAATCGTCTCCGCGCCGAACATTTCGGGCACCTCCGTCAGTACAGTCGTTCCACCCTGTGCTGCCATATAATCCGACAGACGCCCAAGCAGTGGATTGGCAGTAATACCCGACAGGCCGTCAGATCCACCGCATTTTAAGCCGATGTTCAGCTCAGACAAAGGTACAGGCTCCCGTCGATCTTCTTGTACGGCTGCAAATATTTCATGGAGCAGCTTTACCCCTTCCTCCACTTCATCCGACACCTCCTGGGAAAGTAAGAACTTCACCCGCTCCGCGTCATATTCCCCGATGGCTTCTTTAAATTCTTTCATTTCATTGTTCTCACAGCCCAAACCAAGTACTAGTACGCCACCTGCATTCGCGTGTTTCACTGCATCAATCAAAATCGTGCGCGTATGTGCATGGTCGTCGCCCAACTGAGAACATCCATAGTTATGCTTGAGCACAAGTGCATTTTCAAAAGGTGAGAGATCTCCCACTTCCTGCTTGAAGCGGTTTAAAATGAGTTCGGCAATTCCGTTCACACAGCCTACCGTCGGCACAATCCACAACTCATTGCGAATCCCTACACGACCATCCTTGCGCCGAAATCCTTGAAACGTCCGACTCTCCTGTTCATAAATATGAGGAGCTGGCTTAGGCTTGTAAGTATATTCCTCCACACCTGTCAGATTCGTTTTCGTATTATGCGTATGCACATGTTGACCTGCCTGAATGGGCTGAATGGCATGACCGATGGGATATCCGTATTTCAGGACATGCCCACCTTCAGGGATGTCCTGCAACGCAATTTTGTGCCCACGCGCTACATCCTCCGCCAGCTCCACGCATTGTTCTTGTTGTGCTCCCCATGCCAGCGTCTCTCCCTGCTTGTAATCACGCAAAGCGACAGCCACGTTATCTTGATCATGAATTTGAATGAATTCCAGCATTCCAGTCTCCTCCTTGCTTATGCTCCGGGTACGCTGTTCCCGGTTAGAGAATCGAGCGTCTCCTTCATTCCTCTGCTTGTAATTTCATACACGTGCTGCGCCGTTTGTTCAGCCAGCCCTTCGATCTGATTCAGATCTTGACCCCACCATGTCTGTTTGCTGAGTACCTGCTCGGTCAATTGCTTTGCTCCAGCGAGAGATCCGTCATACGTACTCCACAGTTCGCCAAACGTGCTCAATACTTCCGCTTCGTCGGCCAATGCAATCGACTCGCCATTTCTGTCTCCCCGGTAAAATACGAGTAAGGATGCTAGCGAAAATACGATTTTGGCAGGCAACGCCTTACGCTGTGCCACATACTGTAGCAAGGATGGCAAGTTCCGTGTCTTGAACTTGGATACCGAATTCAATGCGATGCTCATGACATAATGACTTACATAGGGATTACGGAACCGTTCAATCACATCGTCGGCATATACATTCAATTCCGCTGCTGGCGAGTCCAGTGTCGGAATAATTTCTTCTCGAATCAACGACTGGATATATTCGCCCATAACCTTATGCTCGACCGCTTGCCCCACTGTATCCAGGCCATATAGATAGGCTACAGGGGTAAGCGCCGTATGTGCTCCATTCAAAATGCGCACCTTCCGTGTACGATATGGCGCCATATCGTCGACAATCAGTACATTCAATCCAGCCAAATGAGCAGGTAATTCTTCTTTAAGCCACTGTGGCCCTTCAATAACCCATAAATGATACTGTTCGCCCACAACAACCAAATCGTCCTTGTAACCCAATTCCGCTTGGATTTCATGAATCCGGTCTTTGGGATAACCAGGTACAATCCGATCCACCAAACTGTTGCAGAACGTATTCGCTTTCTCTAGCCATGCAATAAATTCGGACCCAAGCTCCCATTGGTTCGCATATTTCAGCACGATTTCCTTGAGAGCGTCTCCATTACGGTCGATGAGTTCGCACGGAATAATGACCAGTCCCTTGCTTTGATCGCCCTTGAAAAATTGAAAGCGCTTGTACAGAAAGGCGGTCAGCTTGCCTGGAAAGCTTTTTTGCGGGCGATCTTCCAATTGATCCTCAGGTGCATAAGCGATCCCTGCCTCCGTTGTGTTTGAAACAATAAAGCGCAGCTCTGGCTTTTGGGATAATGCTTCATACTCCATGAATTCCGGGCCGTATGGATTAATACCACGAGTGACGCACTCCACAACGGTATGCTCTTTCATGGCTTTCCCGTCCTTAATTCCTTCAAGGATAACCGTATAGAGACCATCCTGTACGTTAAGCTTCTCCACAAGGCCTCCTGGCTGCGGTTGTACAATCACAACCCCTGTATTCCATTCTGCCAGCTTATTCATTTTGTCAATTTGCCAGTCTACAAAAGCACGCAGGAAGTTTCCTTCCCCGAATTGCAGTACCCTCTCGGGATGTGGTTCTGTAATGATAAAGCTTTTTCTGTTTAATTGGTCTAATTCATCTACATGTTTCATCTGGAGTAGCCTCCCACTAGTACCATAATGATTTCACCGTTATTTTATCACAATGCACACGTTAACAAAATAGTTTTATCAACATTTTTAGTTTAAAAAAATAATAATGACAATAATATGAACACGTTAACATATACGTTTATATAAAAATATGCAAGTATATTGTCCTTCTTGCGTTGTTTCGCACCTGTTCCAAGACGGTTAAGGCTAACTATTACCCTATCCCGAGACCTTGTTCATATATACATTTCAGCAGAATAGACGCAAGAAAGCACGGGCAGGATAACACTACTTACTAGGCAGGAGGAGCATCTATGAAGACAATCGCAGATACTATTGTACAAGTTTTAGTTAATGCAGGGGTCAAGCGGATCTATGGCATCGTTGGAGATTCATTAAATAATATGGTGGATTCCATTCGCAGCAATGGTCAAATTGAATGGATTCATGTAAGGCACGAAGAAGTGGCTGCCTTTGCAGCTGGAGCAGATGCTGATCTTAGTGGCAGCATTGCCGTATGTGCCGGTAGTAGCGGCCCCGGGAATCTGCATCTGATTAACGGTTTATATGATTGCCACCGCAATCGAGTGCCTGTACTTGCTATTGCGGCTCATATTCCAAGTGATGAAATCGGAAGTGAATATTTTCAGGCTACACACCCTGAGCATCTTTTTGGAGAATGCAGTCACTTTTGTGAGGTAATTACGACACCGCGTCAAATTCCAAGAACAGTGACCATGGCTATTCAGGAGGCAGTTTCACGTTCAGGTGTTTCCGTCATTGTTCTTCCCGGTGACGTAGCAGCTTTGGAAGCTGAAAAGGTGCCCACTCCTGAACATGTCTATCACCCCACAGCACCTGTCGTCCATCCGTCCGCTTCTGAAATTTCCCGGCTGGCCGAATATTTAAATAACGGTAAACGAATTACGCTGCTATGTGGCGCTGGTTGTGCTCACTCTCACGACTTGCTTATGCAGCTGTGCGACAAGCTAAAGTCTCCCATGGTATCCGCTCTGCGAGGCAAGGAATATCTAGAATATAACAACCCTTATTATGCTGGATTGACGGGACTGATCGGGTATTCTTCCGGGTACCATGCCTTGATGGATTGTGACGTCCTGCTCATGCTCGGAACAGACTTTCCTTACAGACAATTTTATCCTGAAGATGCGATTGTCCTACAGGTAGATATAGATCCTTCCCA
The DNA here is from genome assembly GCF_011800655.1 of Paenibacillus sp. EKM10P. NCBI lineage: Bacteria > Bacillati > Bacillota > Bacilli > Caryophanales > Paenibacillaceae > Paenibacillus > Paenibacillus sp. EKM10P. Next base: position 98,624 of record NZ_JAALET010000005.1, read on the forward strand.
TCTCGGCAGACGAACTCCGTTGACGTATGGTTTATGCGGGGATGTAAGGGCAACGTTGGAAATGCTGCTTCCTCATTTAACGTCGAAGCATGATGCCAAGCATCTGGAAAAAACCGTCTCCCATTATGCCAAGGTACGCCAGGAGCTGGACGATCTGGCGGTTGGTAAGCCAGGTCATATGCCGATCCATCCGCAATATCTCGCCAAGGTTATCAGTGATGCCGCCCAGGAAAATGCTATTTTCACTTGTGATGTCGGTACTCCCACAGTATGGGCAGCGCGTTATTTGCAAATGAACGGTCAGCGCCGACTTCTCGGTTCCTTCAATCATGGTACGATGGCAAATGCACTGCCGCAGGCGATCGGTGCGCAAGCCACTGAGCCTAACCGACAGGTGATTGCCCTCTCAGGCGATGGTGGACTCACGATGCTGATGGGCGACCTGCTCACCCTAAAACAGCATCAACTGCCTGTAAAAGTTATTGTTTTCAACAATGGCGCTCTCGGCTTTGTCGAGTTGGAAATGAAAGCAGCCGGATTCTTGGAAAACGGGACTGAACTGGTTAACCCTGATTTTGGTGCTGTAGCACAAGCCATGGGACTTAAGGGCATTCGGGTTGAAGATCCGACCATGCTGGAGGATGCCATTCAGCAAGCATTGACTCATGACGGCCCTGTTGTGGTAGATGTGGTGGTGAACCGCCAGGAACTATCCATGCCACCTAAAATTAATCTTAAGCAAGCAGAGGGATTTACACTGTGGATGATGAAAGCCGTGCTGAACGGACGCGGAGACGAGATTGTTGAACTGGCTAAAACCAATCTCTTTCGTTAAATACATGACGAAGCAGTGCTCATTTCAACAAAAAAGGGGCAGGAACAGTGCTTGAGCATTGTTCCTGCCCCTTTGGGGCTTGCCTCTTTTACATAACAAAACTCAGCGTAGTCTGTCTGCCGTCGATTTCCGCTTCATGAGCGCGGTTTCCATAAATATAAGCTCGCCCTCATTGGACGGTGACTGAATTCGTTCCAGAATGCAAGCGGCTCCGCGCTCGCTAATCTGCTCAATCGGTCTTTTGACCGTCGTTAACGGTGGAGTCGTATACATTGAGAAGCCGATATCGTCAAACCCAATGATAGAGATATCCTCCGGTACTTTCAAGCCATTTTCAAATACCGCATTCATCGCACCAATAGCCATATCATCGTTAGAGCAAAACACTGCTGTCGGTGGTTCTTCCAAGGCAAGCAGTTGCTTCATTGCCAGACTTCCGCTTTCCGTATCATAGTGACCCTGCACAATATATTCGTGTCGGATCGGCTTACCACGATCAATTAATGCATTCATGAAACCCTCGCGGCGTTGCTGGGTCGACTTGAAGCCTTCTACCCCCTCGATAATCGCAATGCGTTCATGCCCGCTTTCAATGAGAAAGGAAACAGCTTCATAGGAGCCTTCCTTATCATTAGAAATCACATTTACAATCCCAGCCCCAGACACCTGCCGGTTCAGTACAACTAGCGGAATGCCTTGACCTAGCACATGATAAATAAAAGGGTTGTCCGCTTCGCTTTGACTCATCAGAATGATGCCATCAAAACGCTTGCGATGAATAGCAGAAAAATCAGCGTAATCGTCAATTCCTCGCACAAACAGATTGTAATCCACCCCAATGACGTTGTTAACTCCACGGATGGTATCCGCAAAAAAACTGGAGCTAGTGCCTTCTGAAATACTGGTGAAAAACAGGCCTATCGTATGCGAGCGCTGGAGAACCAGGCTTTTAGCATTGTAATTTGGAATGTAATTGAGCTGCTCTGCCAACTCCATAATTTTGCGTTTCGTATCTTCTTTAATCAGCGGGCTGTTATTGAGCGCCCGGGAGACGGTTGTATGGGAAACATTAGCCAGTTTGGCAATGTCTTTAATAGTAGCTGCCATATACGTATCCTTTCCTTAGTAAGGCTCTAAAAAATTATATACTCACCATACCACAGGAGCCGCCCGGAAAAGAAGACCTTCACAAATTATACGCGGTTGTCCGCATGTCTACGCTGTAATTCTTGAACCATTTCTGCATGTCTGCTGTCCGTCAGTTTGTACATTTTACCGATTACTAGCATAGCCAATGCCAAGGCAACAGCCGGATAAAGACAAAGCAAGGCTTTGATTCCAAGCAGCGTTCCAGAGGATTGAATCACATTCGGTACATATCCTACAAGCGCCAGTCCAATACCCGATAGAAAACCGGACAAGGATTGAGCCAATTTACGTGAAAAGTTAAATAGTGAGTAGGTAATCCCTTCCTTGCGCTCCCCGGATGACCATTCGCCGTAATCAATGATATCGGACACGAATGCCCAGGTAACCCCGTTGGGAATACTAATACCAATGAACGAAATACTCGCCAGAATTGTGAAAATATATACGTTGGAAGGCATCAAAAAGTTAATCGAATCGGCAATAACGCTAACTAGCATCCCTAAGATTGCTGTTTTACGTTTACCAAAACGCCGTACCAGTTTGGGCAGGAACAATACACCCAGCAGTGACGAACCGATAATAATAAAATTCATATACGCCATTAATTCTACATGTCCCAAATTATATTCGGCAAAATAGATCAACAGTGCGGACTTGATATTGTAAGCGGAAATGGTGAAAATCGTCATTAAAACGAGTACCAGCAAGGGTTTATTATTCGTAAAGGTGTGCACAATCACGCCTAAAGATAGCTTCTCTTTGGGCCCGGACTGGCTAATAATACGTTCTTTCGTTCCTCGGTAACATATGATGAAAGCGATCACACCAATGAATGACATAATTCCCATGACCACCGGATAGCCAACATGATGGTTAGGAAACAATAAAATAAGCGGCATGACCACGACACTGGTTACGAATAATGCGCCTAGTGATCCCGCCTGACGGAAAGATGACAACGAAGCACGTTGCTGAGTATCCTGCGTAATGGCAGCACCCAACGAGCCGTATGGAATGTTTACAATAGAGTAACCAATCCCCCAGATCATATAGGACGCGTAGGCGTAAATGAGTTTGCCTGTGGGTGAAATATTCGGCGAAATAAAGGTAAGAACCGTAAGAATTGCTAGGATAACGCTTCCAACGACAAGAAAAGGTCTAAATTTTCCGCGTGTACCGATATGTTTGCGATAATCAACAAAGGACCCTACAATGGGATCACAGACGGCGGCGAACAGCTTGCTGACCAAGAAAATGCCTGCGGCGGCTCCTGCAGAAACCCCTGCTACATCCGTAAAAAATTTCAGCAAATACAACTGCCCCAAATCAAACATGAATCCGTTTCCAAAGTCACCCATACCATACGAAATCTTTTCTTTCAGGCTAATATGCTCACCTGTCTTGTTGTCAGTTTGGACGCTCTCCTGCACGATAGGCACTCCCATACCTACACACTCCTCTACACTTGTAATTATTTTCACATACTCATTGATATCTATTTTGGTTTTTAATTGCTCTTGCCGGGAGATGGGTACAAGCTCCTAGCAAGAGCTCCTTTTCTCTGAAGTTAGTGAGTCCTCACTTTAAATGTAGCGTCACTTACTATGAACAACCGTTGGGAAGTTAAAATATTGCTCGGCGTTATTGTAGCAAATATTTTGTACCATGGCTCCGAGCAGTTCCAGATCCTCAGGGGCCTTGCCCTCCTGAACCCACGTTCCGATTAAATCGCAAAGGATACGGCGGAAATATTCATGACGTGTGTAAGATAGAAAGCTGCGCGAATCCGTCAGCATGCCAATAAAGCGGGATAGCACTCCGTAATTAGCCAGCAGCTTCATCTGCTCCTGCATGCCTTCGATATGGTCATTAAACCACCAAGCGGTACCAAACTGGATTTTCCCTACTGTACCACCGGATTGGAAGCTGCCTGCGAGACTTGCCAATACTGGATAGTCAACCGAATTAAGCGAATACAAAATGGTTTTTGGCAATCCTCCTGCCAGTTCCTGTGCATCCAGCAATGCTGCCAGTGGACGAGCGAGGGAACCATCGTTTACAGCATCGTAGCCTGTATCCGGTCCCAAACGACGGAACATCGCAGTGTTGTTGTTACGCAGCGCGTGAATATGGTACTGCATCGCCCAGCCGTGTTCTGCATACTGTTTGCCAAGGAAGACCAGCACGTACGACTTATATTTCGCCTCTTCCAAAGGAGTCACACGGCCTTCCTCCAGCCCCTTGCTGAATATGGCTGCTGCTTCCTCCGGTGTTGTTTCTTCAAAAACTACAGTATCCAGCGCATGATCAGATACCCGACCTCCGGCAGCATGAAAATGGCGCACCCGGCTTGCCAGCGCATTCAAAAATCCTTCAAACCCGGAAACGTCCAATCCGCTGACTTCACCCAATCGAGCCACCCATGGCTGGAAGGTTTCACGATTAATTTCCAAAGCTTTGTCGGGGCGGAAGCTTGGCAACACAGCTACTGGGAAATCGGTCAGCTTGCTGATTTGTTTGTGGTATTCGAGATGGTCGGTCGGATCATCCGTGGTGCACACGACAGTTACCTTCGAGTTCACAATCAGATCACGTGCCCCATAGCCCGGCCCCTGCAGCTTTTGGTTTACCTTTTCCCAAATCACAGGTGCGTTCTGTTCATTCAGCAACTCGTAGACACCAAAAAAGCGTTGAAGCTCCAAATGTGTCCAATGGTACAACGGGTTGCCGATCAATGTAGGTACAGTTTTGGCCCAGGCCAGAAACTTGTCATAATCTTCACCATCACCCGTGATCAATCGCTCCTCGACCCCATTGGCCCGCATAAGTCTCCACTTGTAATGATCACCGTACAACCAAGCTTCCGTAATATTCTTGAATTTTTTATTTTCATAAATTTCTTGTGGACTTAAATGACAATGATAGTCAATAATCGGCATATCCTTGGCATATTGATGATACAAGGTTTCAGCCGTTGGATTGCTCAACAAAAAGTTTTCGTCTAAAAACGTTTTGGTCATTACTTTCTCATCCCTTCTATAATCGTGTTTCTTAATTAATTGTTAACGTTAACAAAAATATTCGAGCTCTACTTACCTTTTAACAATTACATTCTCCATAACATAGAAATCCACGTGGTTATACAGGATGAAAAAGCTATAATATGATTTCTGTACATCCTATCACGCTGGATTACTTCACCTTAAATTTAATGTTTACGTTAACAACAATTACATTGTAACCGCTATCCTTTGTAGAGGAAAGTGATTTTTATCATGTGAGCGGATAAAAATGATCTGCCCCCATTTGAGGAGAACTGTTCTAAACCTTCTCGATGACTGAGACCATAAGAAAATTCCACAAATTTTAATTTCCGCGATAAATCAAACTTTGAAAACGTTTTATACGATTTTCTCTTTTTTTCTGAAAATTTCTTTCTTGAAAATACCAGTTATTGTATTATAATTGCAATATACATCCATTGATTTACATTGAAAGTATTTCATTAGTTTATTTCACACACGAAGAAGAAGAGGTGGTAGCATTGAGTACAAAAGTGCAAGCTGTTCAAACTAAAACTAAAACCAAATCCGATACAAAAGGAGCCGACCTTGTTGTCGACTGTTTGATTAAGCAAGGGGTTACGCATATTTTTGGCATTCCAGGTGCCAAAATCGATTCTGTTTTTGATGTTCTTCAAGATCGGGGTCCAGAATTGATCGTATGCCGCCATGAACAAAATGCCGCCTTTATGGCAGCAGCGGTCGGTCGATTAACTGGTAAGCCGGGTGTATGCATTGTTACCTCGGGTCCAGGCGCGTCTAACTTGGCGACAGGACTTGTCACCGCGAATGCAGAAAGTGATCCTGTCGTCGCCATTGCAGGTGCAGTCCCAAGATCGGAACGCCTGAAACGCACACATCAATCTATGGATAATGCCGGACTATTCGAACCTATCACTAAATACAGTGTAGAAGTAGAACACCCTGATAATGTACCGGAAGCCATTGCTAATGCATTTCGGATTGCGACCTCAGCCCAGCCTGGAGCCACATTCGTCAGCCTGCCGCAGGACGTGTTGACTTCGTCATCCGAAGTAACAGTCATTGAGAAGGTTTCCCTTCCCCAGCTTGGGACTGCACCCGCCGAGCTCATCAAACAAGTCGCAGACCAAATCAAAAAAGCCAAACTGCCCGTACTTCTTCTCGGTATGAAAGCCAGCACGCCTGAAGCCACCGCAGCTATCCGTGCTCTTATTCGAGATACAGATCTGCCTGTTGTCGAAACCTTCCAGGCCGCTGGAGCCATCTCCCGTGAACTGGAAGACCACTATTTTGGAAGAGTGGGGCTGTTCCAAAATCAACCGGGTGATATGCTGCTTGGAGCCGCAGATTTGGTATTGACGATTGGCTATGATCCTATCGAATACGACCCAAAAAACTGGAACATCCCGGCAAATCGAACACTCATTCATCTGGATGACCATCAAGCCGATATTGATCATGATTATCAACCGGATTACGAGTTAATCGGGAACATAGGTCTGATTGTGAGTGGCCTCGCAGAAGAGTTGCCTACCTTAAAGCTACCTAAATCCTCCTGCGACCAATTGAATCGTCTACGCCATGATCTGAACGAGCAAGCAGCTGTTCCAGCCCACAAGCATGATTTTCTGATTCATCCATTACAATTTATTCGCACACTTCGCAGTCTGATTGATGATAACGTCACAGTCACCTGTGATGTCGGTTCACACTACATTTGGATGGCACGGTATTTCCGTTCGTATGAACCGCGACGCCTGCTATTCAGCAACGGAATGCAGACGTTGGGCGTAGCACTGCCTTGGGGGATTGCCGCTACACTCGTCAACCCCGGTCAAAAAGTCGTGTCTATTTCTGGAGACGGAGGATTTCTGTTTTCATCCATGGAGCTCGAAACCGCTGTACGTCTTAACTCACCGCTAGTGCATATTGTATGGAGAGATGGTACCTATGACATGGTCGCCTTTCAACAACAGATTAAATACGGCAGAACGTCTGGCGTAAAATTTGGAGATGTCGATGTCGTGAAATATGCGGAAAGCTTTGGGGCCACCGGATTACGCGTCCACTCTCCTGAAGAACTGGAAAACGTATTGCAGCAAGCTCTTCATACGGATGGCCCTGTGGTCGTTGATATTCCGATTGATTATCAAGATAATATCCAGTTGGGACGCAAACTGCTACCAAATCAATTAAACTAACTTTTACCGAGACTCTCTCGTGACGGTTTCGTGACAATTAAAGAGCAACACGTTATTTTTTATAATTTTTTTGAGCTATTTGTGTTATTTACTGAAACATTACGTTTATTATTGAAAAAGAAAGAAAATGAATGCATACAATTACAAAAGGAAGTGTATTACCATGACCGTTGCAGGACTGGAAACCAAGCAAGAAAATGATCATGATATTTACCAAACGTCCACTATGCTTGCTCTATTAGATGGTCTTTATGATGGAGTTGTTGCCTTTGAGGAGCTGCAAAAGCACGGGGATTTCGGAATTGGTACCTTTGATCAACTGAATGGCGAGATGATCGCGTTCGATGGTGAATTTTATCACTTGCTTCCAGACGGTACGGCCCATCGCGTAAAACCGGAAGAAACTACTCCGTTTTCCACCGTCACCTTTTTCCGCGAAGATTTCACATATACTATTGACCATCCCATGCATCGTGAAGAGCTGGAAGCTTTGCTGCTAAAGCTGTTTCCAAGCCGTAATCTGTTCTATGCCTTCCGTATGGATGGCACTTTTCGTGAAGTAAAGACACGTACTGTGCCTCATCAAGTGAAGCCTTACAAACCATTTATCGAAGCAACCAAGTCACAGCCTACCTTTACTTTTAATGACGCTTCCGGCGTGATCACAGGCTTTTGGACACCTGCTTATGCACAAGGGATTGGAGTAGCCGGATTTCATCTCCATTTTATTAATGATGAACGCACTGGAGGGGGGCATGTTTTTGATTTTGTTGTCGACAAGTGCACAATCCGCATTTGTCAAAAATCCAATCTACATCTTGTCCTGCCCGATACACCAGATTACTTGAAGGCTAATTTGTCCAGAGTAGACTTGGAGAAAGAAATTGCTGTCACCGAGGGTGCGCAATAATCACAGCATATAGCTCCTCCAGGTAGGCCCCTACAGCTAGACAATAAAAAGCAAAAGATCACAGTTAGAAAAGAGGCTTCCTGCTCTCTGACTGTGATCTTTTTATGTAGGAAACATATATACACAATGCCGCTTATGCTCTCACTCCGGCCTACTTATTCCTCGATCTGGTCTAACTTATCAGCATAATATTGAATGGCACGGGAGTACTCCTGTAATGTTATGTCTGCAGTCGTTTCAGCCAACTCCATGAGCAGCCCCTCCATGGCCTTCCCGTGTTTCCCCAGATTATATAACACCATAGCGTAGAATACCCGAAACGGTCTGTAATCCGGAAATTCGTTCATTCCTGTGTCCAACCACGCTTTCGCCTTGGCGTAATCCCCTAATACACGATATGTACTGCTTAATCCTAGGATGGCTCCTCTCCTGGAATCTGCGGCTAGTGCCATACCTAGGCTTTTTTCATAAAAGGGAACCGCCTCCCTTTCCATGCCCAATACGTCGTGCGTCCATGCTGTCTGATACCATAACTCCGCTTCTTTCGGCTCCTGCTCAAGGACCTCTAATAAAAGCTCACGTGCTTCCATTGCCTGTCCTGTACGTCTTAGATCGCTGACTTTTGCAATCATTTGTTCCATGCTAATTCCCCACTTTTTTCTTGACTATTTCCTTGAGATACATGTTACCCGACATTTGAATACGATGTAAATGGAGATTCTCAAATAAAATGAAGCGCACAAAAAGACTCTCCGCTTAGGAGAGTCGTTATAGTCCGTTGTTACGACTTATTTAACCTTTAAGGATGCTGTACTCAATATTCCCGCTACACGTTGCGTGTCGAAAATACGGGAAAGCTCCTCCACTGCTGTCAAGTACAGCAGGCCGTTGCCCTCCATCTTAGGAGAATTGCCGAGTGGAATTGTGCGTTTGATGAGTTGGGCGTATAATTCCGGTTCGGTGAGATCACGCTCAAAGCTCGCATTCGCCAGCTGCTTAATCAACGCCAATGCACCTGCTACGTGCGGAGTAGCCATCGATGTTCCGCTAAAGGTCGCATATTTCCCGCCCGGAACTGTGGACAAAATATCTTCTCCTGGTGCAACCAAATCCACCTCATTATTAGAATTACTGAACTCTGAGGCGTGTCTGTCAAAGTTGATAGCACCTACGCTGATCACTTCATTATAACAGCCAGGGTAGCCGAGCTCGTCCGTTCTGTCGTCACCGTCTCCCTCATTTCCAGCTGCACAGATGACCAGGATTTGGCTGGCTACAGCCTTTTTTACTGCTTCATGAAGCTCAGGCACATCCTCAGGGCCGCCAAGCGACATCGAGATGATGTCTGCCTTTTGCTCAATTGCATAATAGATACCTTGGATGATCCAGTCATATTGACCGGAGCCCTGCTTGTTTAGCACTTTGATGATGAGCAGATCTGCCTCTGGGGCGACACCTACGACACCATTCTCATTTTCCGCTGCCGCAATGGTTCCTGCCACATGTGTACCGTGACCGTTGTAATCCTTGAAAATTTCCGGATCACCTTCGTCATCATCCGTGAAATTGCGGCCACCAATAATGCGTGCCTTCAGATCCGGATGGTCCGCATCACAGCCCGTGTCCAGTACCGCCACCTTTACTCCTCGGCCTCGAGTCTGGTTCCATACCGCAGGTGCCTGGATCATCTCCACCCCTCGCGGTATTTCATTCACTTGTTGCTCCTGCTTGATCACTTGGTAAGGAATGATATGCACTTTACGTTCCATCTTATTCCCTCCTTCATGGATTCAATTGGAAACCATCCGTCTTTGAAACTTTGAAAACCTCTACTGCATTCGAGGTTACTATATTCTAGCAATTTTTGAAAAGTTTGAACATCCCAATTTGCTTATTTTTGCAAAAAAAACAGACATCAACCAAATCAATTGGGAAATGTCTGCCTCTATGAGCCTTAGATTGATTCCGCTTGTAGCTCAGCCTTAGATAGCAGCGATTTGTGCTGCCATTTCCGGCCTTTCCAGCGTAAATAGTGAAAAATACCTCGTACCCATTCATCGCATGCATGTGCTATCCACACACCCAGCACACCATATCCCATATGAATGCCTAGCACATATGCTAGCGGGATTTTGATCCCCCACATTGAAATAATGGCCATCATTAAGGGGAACTGAACATCTCCTGCTGCTCGCAGAGAGTTAATGACCACGTGATTGAACACACGGCCCGGCTCCAGCAATATACAGAACAACAAAATCGCTGCCCCTAATTGAATGATCGCTGGCTCGTCCGTAAAGATCGCCATCACTTCATATCGGAAAAAGGATACAGCCACGATCACAGCAATCGTAATGACTAGTGACCATTTCAGGCTTCGTAAAAGTTGATGATATGCTTTTTCCTTGTCTCCTGCTCCAATCAGGCGAGCCACAATAATTTCGGTTCCCTCGCCGACGGCCATTCCAAATACCATAAAAAAATACACAATCGTATTCGTATAGAAATGAGTTGCAATCGCTGTTGTACCCATAAAGCTGACAAATCGGGTCACCATCATTTGACTAAGCTGATAAGAAAGCCATTCCAGCCCGGCAGGAATACCAATTTTCAGGATCGCCACCAGCTTGCTCCATTGAAGCTGTACATAATATTGGATACGAATCGGCGCACTTACACGTTTGTACAGCAGGATAAAAATCCACACAAATGCGACGACGCGGCTAATAACCGTTGAAATCGCTGCTCCCGCCACTCCCATTTGCGGCAGACCAAACCAGCCGTATATGAGCAATGCATTTCCCACAACATGCAATATATTCATACCAATGCCTACGATCATCGTATCTTTGGTAAAACCATGCGAGCGAATGACCGGCCCTGCGGTTAGCATAAGGGCTTCCAAAAACAGCGAACCCCCTGCCAGCATCATATAGATTTCTGCATTTTCCTTAATGGTCGGAGTAATATGATAGAAGGATAGTAAAAAATCCCGGCTCACGATAAACATCAAACTCAGCGCCAGGCCAAATACCAGATTAAAGGTTAGTGCCGATGCGGTAACACGGCTTGCGTCCACATGCTTTTGCGCACCTAATAACTGAGCAATGATCACACCTACTCCAAGACCAAGCAGATTGAAGAGTATAATCGTAAATTCAATTAACTGTCTGGATACACCGACAGCCGATACAACCTCATCTGAAACATGGCTAAGCATGAACGTATCCACGCTACCCATCAAAATATGAAATAGCATTTCTATGAAGATCGGCCAAGTAATCGCGAAAACCGTCATCGTTTTAACGGCCTGCGCTTGCTTGGAGCCACTTTCCTGCGACAATGACATACTTATGTATTCCTCCCGCTTCCGTATGTAAATCCAAATTTACTCATACATTTTTTGATAACGCTTACTTATTCGTAAAAAGTCATATGTTTTTTATCATTTTTATAATATTCCAAGCGGTCCTGCAATTGTCCTGTGTGGAATTCGAACTTGTGTCCGTCTGGATCTGTAAAATAGACTGATCTTTTATCCTGTTCATTTCGCTCACGTCCGGGCAGAATAGGGACATTAAGAGTTTTCAGCTTGTTAAGCATACTTTCAAAATCCGCTTCCGCTACTGAAAATGCAATATGCGTGTAGGAATGATGAATTTCATTTCTCAGAATATCCTCTTCCACATTGAGAGCCAACCACATTCCCAGGCAATCCAGATAAGCCAGCTTGCGTCCTTTAACGAGCAGTTTTCCATCTAGTATATTCTGATAGAATTGTATAGACTTCTCCAAATTAGACACCGAAAAGCAAATGTGATTCCATCCTTGTATGCTCATGCTTCCTATTCCTTTCAACGAACCCTGTTCAGCCAGTAGTTCCATGCTTCTGTATATTGGTCTAGATCTTCCGGATGATGGCGAATGCAGGTAGCTATACGAAAGTATAATCCCTGTAGCACTTCCCTGTTCAGCTCATATTCCCCTGTCATCTCTGGACTAAGCTTCTCTACTGCCGGCAAAATGGTATCGATGGTCAGCCTATCCGGTGAAGAACAAAAGGCATATATCAAATCATACAGAGGTTCTCCCACCACTGGATCAGGGTCAATAATACCTGTCAATGTACCATCTTCGGCAAACACAAAATTATGTACTCCGAAATCGCCATGAAGCAAATATTTAATATTCCGTTGCGGTGATCCGGCCACAAGAGTATGGATGAACCGATGATTTTCTGGGGGTAAGACGTCTTGTATAATCTTTTCGGATTCTTTCGTTCTGTGGAGCAAAAAATCTCTCCATTCCACAAACGGATGATCCGAATAACCATACTTGCGTTCCTCTCGAAGGGATTTGTAGTGTGCAATGACCTCTGTCGCCAGACTGAGCAGCAAATCATCCTTATTTCTTTCACTATATTGCCTAGTGAATCCTGGCTTGAACGCATATACCAAATAACGATGCAGGGAATCTACATAAATCACTCGAGATAGCTTCTCAATCTGTGCATAGGTAAGCAAAAATTCTGCCTCGGCTTTTACAATCGCGGGATCATTTTGCTTAATGACATATCGTGGTCTGGTACCGTCCATGACAACAACCACTTCACTCGAAGTTCCGCCAGTCAGCGGTTTGAGATTTTGCATATGGCTTTCAAGCACGCCTGCTTCATACAGCTCATTCAGGATAAATTGAATGTCCATGTAAAACCTCCCTATGCATCTGATCCATAAATAATACGACAAATAATGTGGCTGGCGCTTCAGATTGCTGATCTAGCCCACCTGTTCGCCAGCCATTCTTTTCTTACAAATATATTTTTTCATGCTCCGCATAGATTTCAAGCGCCCGCTCCATCTTATGGACATAGGCTTTATCCTGACTGGTACATAGAAAAGTGACATGTCCCTCCTGCAATTGGCCGGTTGTCAACGGAGCTGCCAGTAAATTACGCTCGGACAGCACCTGTTTCAAGCGTTTGACCGTTCCCTGGCTCCCATCAATGAGCTGAATATGAGAAGGCAGCAGTTCTCTCAAAATTTCCTTATAAAATGGATAATGTGTACATCCCAATACGACCGTACCATAGACGTCTAAGTTAAACGAAGACAGCTTATGGTTAAAATAATTGAACAATTCCGTACGGTCAAAATTCAACTGTTCGCAATATTGTACGAGCTCCGGCAAAGGCAATGAGTCCACACTTCCGTGATCGTCAACTCTGGATACCAGTGCCGCATAACCGGATTGTTTTAATGTCAACGGTGTCGCCAGCACCAGAACTCTTTTACCATTGGCTCGGTTCATCTCGACCGCTGGCTTCACGGCTGGTTCCATTCCGATAATCGGAAATTTATATTCCTTCCTTAGCTCCGCCACCGCGATACTTGTAGCCGTATTGCAGGCAATCACCAATGCCTTAATATCCTCTTTTAGAATCGTTTGCACCGAAGCCTTGACATAACCAAGCACCTCTTGGGGTGTTTTCGTTCCATAAGGAACATGAAGCGTATCCGCCATGTAAACAAAATTTTCGTTTGGCAAACGTCTTAGCGCCTCAGACAATACTGTAACTCCACCCAATCCCGAATCAAAAAAACCTATCTTCAAGCTACTCACCTTTTTTCGTTCAACTATGGTGTTAAATCTTGATGGCACCATGTTCATTTCCTTCCTCGCCTATCCAAGCATACTCTTCATTAGACTTTACATTTAAATTTTACCGCAAAACTGATATTTTGCAAAAGAAACACGTAAATTTCACAGTGTAAAAAATAAAGCAGCTTTTCAAAGTAAATTTAATATAGAAGTGTTGACAGATATTATCTTTATATTGTAATATTACGTGGTAACTTACTAACTAAACTTACTTATTCAACTTACTTAGGGGGAAATAAATCATGTCTAAAGTATTATTTGTCAAAGCTAATGATCGTACAGCTGAAGAATCTGCAACAGTTAAATTGTATAACGCATTCGTGGAAAGCTACAAGTCTTCCCACCCATCTGATGAAATCACTGAGCTGGACCTGTTCTCCGTCGAGCTTCCTTATCTGAATGCTAACATGATCAACGGCACGTTCAAATCCGCAAGAGGCATGGAGCTGAACGCAGAAGAAGCTCGCCTGGCAAACATCGCTAATGGTTACCTGGATCAATTCTTGGCAGCAGACAAAGTCGTATTTGCTTTCCCGCTCTGGAATATGACGATTCCAGCTGTACTGCACACATACATTGACTACCTGAACCAAGCTGGTAAAACATTCAAATACACTGCTGAAGGTCCTGTAGGTCTTGTAACTGACACTAAAGTAGCCCTGTTGAATGCAAGAGGCGGCGTTTATTCCGAAGGGCCTGCTGCTGCTGCTGAGATGTCTTTGAACTTCATGAGCAACATCTTAACCTTCTTCGGTGTTAAAGACATTGTGAAGGTTGTACTGGAAGGACATAACCAAGCTCCTGACCAAGCACAAGAGATCGTTGCTTCTGCCGTACAACGTGCAGTAGACGCAGCAAAATCGTTCTAATTATATATATGAAGAAAAGAGGATGTCCGCACCCTTTTATGGGATGGAAATCCTCTTTTTTTGCTACAAAATACAAAAACACGTGCTCCCCTGATCTGTGATCAAGTAAGAAGCACGTGTCTGTATGAGCTTACCTCTATTTAAGGAATGAACTGCTGCACGATTTTTACAACCTTACCGTCACGAAGCGTAACATGGTATGGAAATTGGCTGAGGTCCAGAACATCCTTTTTAGCAAAATCCTTCTCAAACTGTGCCAAAGGAATGGATTCGTTCCATTGCACGTCTGTGTCTTCTATATTCCCTGTGTGGTCATAAATCTGCACCTCTACCGTAGCATCTGGTGCAACCTGATACACGTCATTTTGTACGGAATTGTTTACGATGTAGTAGCCATCCGGCGCTCCATCCAATCCTGTATTTCCTTCATGCTCCACAAATGCTTTGTCTGCTGCTGCGCCTTCGTACCATTCAATCGGGTCTGCTGACAAATAAATTTGTCCATCGCGAATGTCCATTTGGTTTATATATACGGTCTCCTGATTTTCAGCAGCTGCTACAGGTGTGTAGCCTTGCGCTGTTGCCCCTGCCGTCGTAATCAGCATCATCATCAAAGTCAATACGGTCCATTTCGAAGCTAATTTCATCATGTCTGATCTCTCCTTGCCGTTTGGGTATGTACACGGTGTCTGTAAGCTTCATTACCCTTGTGTACCTATCATAAACTTTGAACGGTTAAAAAGTGTATCAGATACATAAAAAATAAGTTACGATTTTTTAAGACTTGGTCTTAAAACTTGATGACATGTCCTAATTTACCTTTGTTATTTTAGTAATCCCACCTGACGTGCCTGTTCCTCGGTGAGAATAAACTCTTCATTTTGCCATACCTCGTCCTCTTTGGTTACAGCAAACATCCCCATAATCTCTGTCCAGATTCCTTTGTCGGCGGCTTCCTTTTGTGTAATGATTATTTTCATATGAATCCCATCCTCCTCAAGAATGCGTGCAATGTGTAGCCCACTGCGTAAACAGATGGTTTCTCCGATCGCTACTCCAAATCCACTGCCCGCTTCGTTACTCAGCTTATCCTTGCCATTCTCATCTTTCATGAATTTATCCAAAACAACAACGATCTAACAAACTGATACCAATACTTAGACTAAAATATATCTTTTCGTTTCAAAGCTCCAACCCTTATATATGGGAGCCACAGTGCTTGTCCTAAATTGCAAAAGGGATAACTGTTCCGCTTATAACATATGTACCCTTTTCCCACCGAGATTATTCGTATTTTATTTATGATCTTAAAACTTTATATTACTTCCGTGGGTAATGATCTATTTGGAACGACTGGGTATAAAATAAAAACGGCTGCAGTTATCCTACAAGCCGTTTCTACTAATAAATTTTTATGTTTGGTCCGTTCTCGTAGCGGTCACGAGCCGCATACCGTTACTTCAATAATTCTGATGTTTTTGCTCTATTTTTACACGGAAAAGTAAAAAGGCTGTACGCATACAGGCTTGGACACAGTTACTTGTTGTCCATTATAGGTCAAGCGGCCGCTTGCCTTGTCCACTTTGAAGGTAACAATATTGTTGGTGTCGCGGTTAGCCACGAGCATATAATCACCATTAGGTGTCAAAGCAAAATGACGCGGATGCTCGCCTTCAGCAGATACATGCTCCACTAGACTCAGCTTGCCTGTTGCAGCGTCTACAGCGTACACTACGATGCTATCATGTCCACGGTTGGAACCGTAAAGATAAGCTCCATCCTGTGAGATCGCAATTTCTGCAGTTGTGTTTTCGCCAGTAAAGTCAGACGGCAATGTCGGTACACTCTCCAGCTCAGTAAGCTTACCAGCTTCTGCATCATATGCAAAAGAAGTAATGGAAGAATCCACTTCGTTAATAACAAAAGCAAATTTACTGTTCGGGTGGAAAGTCAAGTGACGTGGACCTGCACCTGCATGGGTTTTTGTTTCACCGTGCAGCACCAGTTGCCCTTTGCTGTCATCAATGGTATAAATACGGATCAGATCCAGTCCAAGATCTTGTACGAACAGGAAGCGGCCGTCCGGGCTAAAGAAGCTGGAATGTGGATGTGGACGATCCTGACGCTCAGGATGCGCTCCTTTGCCCTCGTGCTGTTTAACATCCAGCAACTCACCGATACGTCCGTCCTCAGTCAGAGACACCAGCCCTACCATACCTCCGTGGTAGCTGACCACAATCAGGTAACGATCGGATGGATCACGCTGAATGTGACAAGTTGTGGAGCCTACGTTTTCCGCACGATTTAGCAATGTAAATGTGCCTTTAACCGGGTCAATTTCAAAAGCAGAGGCTTCGCCTACCTTCGCTCCTGCAGCGGAAGTTGTCTCGCCAATGGAATACAGCTTCCGATTTTTAACATCCACATTTAGGAATGTAGGATTTTTCAAGCCGGAGAACTCATCCTGTAGTGTCAGGGCTCCTGTCTGTTCATTAAAAGTATACGAATAAACTCCGTTACCTTCCAATTCGGCGTAAGAGCCTGCGAATACGAGCAATTTTTGTTGTGCTGTCATGGTTGTGTCCTCCTTGGATTAAAAAAATGATGGGCAATTGGAATGATTGCGCCTGTTACAGATATTGCTTTAAGAGGCGCGCTCCACCACAGGCTCTGTAGACAATGCTACATTTCCTGCTACGGCACGCGAGATCATACATGAGGTTTCAGCCTGCTCTGCAAGGCGCAATGCTTGTTCGATTTGTGATTCTGCTGCATCGACGGACAATAGAACTCGCGGACGATGCACGATTCGGCGATATGTAAAAATATTGTTCGTTACATCGACGATCCCTTCCGATTCCAGTGCCAGTGATACCACCGGGAGACTGGCACGCTCCATCATCGCCGCCAAAGTAATCAGATAGCAGGTAGCAGCTGCACCGAGCAGCATTTCATCCGGATTGGTGCCCACACCAGGGCCTCCCATCTCAGCCGGAATCGAAATCGCTGTTTGCAACTGTCCGGCCTCAATACGCCCGTCGCTGTTGCGCCCCCCGTTCCAGTCTGCCTTGAGCAGAAAGGTATGCTCCATTTCAGGTCACTCCTCTCTCTTGTATTATGAATCTTTACACAGGTGAATGTAAAGGTTAGTCAATCTCCTGATTTTTAGTTTCGGTACCCAGCAACCATACAGCAACTGCTCCGATCAGGATCGCTACGAAGAAAATCGCAAAGATAGATGGTAACGCTATGCCTTGTCCTACGAGTATACCAACCACAAAAGGCCCGATTACGCCCCCAATACGGCCAAATGCAGCTGCCATACCCACACCGGTAGAACGGGCAGACGTTGGGTATAGCTCCGGGGTATAAGCATACATGGCGCCCCATGCACCGAGATTAAAGAAGGACAAGCAAATACCAGCAGCCAGCAGCACCCCTGCCGTTTCCGAAGTTCCAAACCAAATAGCGGACACTGCTGTGAGCAACAAGTAGATAATTAGTACAAATTTGCGACCCAGCTTTTCAATCAGATAGGCAGCGGTAAAATAACCTGGTAATTGTGCAAGTGTCATGATTAGGACATACTCAAAGCTTTTAACCAGCTCAAACCCTTTCATAAACATTATGCTTGGCAGCCACAGGAACATGCCATAGTATGAAAATACAACTGTAAACCATAAAATCCACAGCATTAGCGTAGACTTGCGATGGGGTCCTGACCAAATCGCAGCCAAGCGTGCACGTAACGGAAGTTTGACGCTTTGCTGTTTGTATCGCGGTGAATCCTCAATAGCTCTGCGCAAATAAAGAGCGTACAGGGCAGGTACTGCGCCGAGAATAAAGGCAAGCTGCCAACCATATTTCGGAATAACAAAATAGGCAATAAGAGCCGAAAGAATCCAACCTGCCGCCCAGAAGCTTTCCAGCAGCACAACCGCTCTCCCTCGTTCTTTCACAGGCACTGATTCTGACACCAGTGTCGAAGCAACAGGCAATTCTCCACCTAAGCCTGCGCCAGCAATAAAACGCAGCACCAGCAGCATACCGAGACCTGTAGCCAAAGCAGACAAGCCACTGGCAATGGAAAAGATCAACAGGGTCCACACTAATATAGCGCGTCTGCCGTAACGATCTGCCAAAATCCCTGCCAAAGCAGCCCCAAATACCATTCCTATCGAATTCATTGCAGTCAGCAGACCAATCTGCTCTGACCCGAGATGCCACTCCTTAGCCAATGCTGCGACTATAAATGAGAGCAGCCCCACATCCATAGCATCAAACAGCCAGCTAAGTCCTGCGCTAAACAGCAATTTCCTTTTTTTGGCTGGTGGTAATGAAGTTAATTCACTCATGATCCGCTCTCCCTTAAAAATGCATCGTATGTAGACGTATATTCAGGTGTCTTGTCACCTGTAGTCCAGCCTCTATTGTACCGCAAGCTTCCTCAATCCGCGAGCATTTTAACGCAGAAAAAAACGGAAGATTGCCTACGGCAATTCTCCCGCCTTCTGGAACCTGCCACTTACCGGTTTTGGACCAGACCGATGATCGTCACCATGAGCACCAGCAGCTGGATGAGTGTATCGTTACTCATTCCAATCGCCTCCATCCCATATGAGATACTCCTTCGGCCGTTTCCCCTCTCCCCGGATTATGACGCTTGTTCCCCACTACATACCTATGCAGGTGGCGGGAAGCTTATGATCAATATTAGACATAAATCTTCAAACATACATTTAAGGTTTAATCCAGGACCACTGCAAATCCATTTCCTGAATGCATTCACGACTATCATGTTCATCATTGGCCACCAGCGGGGTCACCGGATAGATGCTCATATCACCTTGCTCATACGTGCGCAATAAAGGCAGCAACTCATCAATGTTCTGGAGCGACGGATCTAGCCATGAATCTATTTGGTCTACTTCCAAAATAGCGGGCATACGGCTGTCAAATTCACGTATATCCGTATTAGCTTGAACCGTCATCATCGTACAGGTGCGTAACGGTTCCTTTCGGCTATCCTGCCATATCTCATATAGCCCCGCGACCGCAAACATTTTCTGTTCCGGCAATACCACTCGGACGGCACACATGCGTTTTCCTAATTTTCGCCAATAATAAAATCCATTGCACGGAATAATACAGCGACGGGTTTCCGCCATCTTGCGATAGCTAGGATTTACCCGAACGGTATTCAGGTCTGCATTGACACAATCCTTGCCCCAATAGGGAATAAATCCCCAGCGAAATTCATCAAGCACCCGTTCTCCATCCTGATGCAGCACGATTGGAACATGCTGGGTGGGACTCATGTTATAACGTGTTTTATAATAATACATGACACGTTGTATACCAAAATGATCCCTGACCTCATCCAAATCTGCCGATAACGAAAATCTTTTGCACATATGCAATTCATCCCTCCGCCTTTTTTTACCTATTGTGCGGATATACAAGGAAAAATATGCATAAGGAAGAATTTTACAAAAATCTGATACTCAAAAACATATAGCAATATCCCCGCAGTCATGAAGCTACGGGGATAGATACTAACTTATATCGTTATTACTTCTTCTCTACAGCGTGGCCGCCAAATTCATTGCGCAGTGCAGCAACTACTTTTCCGTTGAATGTATCGGCATCCAGCGAACGGTAGCGCATCAGCAAGGACAAGGCAATGACCGGAGTTGCTGCCTGAAGATCCAGTGCTTCCTCAACTGTCCATTTACCTTCGCCGGAAGAGTGCATAACCCCACGGATTTCCTCCAGGTTTGCATCTTTGGAAAATGCGCGTTCTGTCAAGCCCATCAGCCAAGAGCGGATAACGGAACCGTTGTTCCACACACGCGCTACTTGTTCGTAATCAAAGTCAAAGTTACTTTTCTCCAGCACTTCAAAGCCTTCACCGATGGATGCCATCATGCCGTATTCCACACCATTGTGAACCATTTTCAGAAAATGTCCGCTACCGGATTTACCTGCATACAGATATCCATTTTCCACCGCTGTATCGCGGAAAATAGGCTCAACAACTGCCCAAGCTTCTGGATCGCCACCGATCATATAACAAGCACCGTTTCGCGCGCCTTCCATACCGCCAGAAGTTCCTGCATCCATGAAGCTAATACCATATTCTTTCAGACGGGCATGGCGAGCAATGGACTCTTTGTAATGAGAGTTTCCGCCTTCGATAATGATATCTCCTTTGGACAACATCGGTTGAAGCTGATCCAGTACAGAATCAACAATTTGGTGAGGAACCATAATCCACAGCACTCTAGGGGATTGAGTTGCTTGCACAAGCTCTTCCAAAGTAGAAGCACCCTTAGCTCCATATTCCTTCATTTCTTGGATTGCAGCTGCGTTGACGTCATAAGCCACAACTTCATGCTTATGATCGATCAGGTTTTTTCCAAGATTCAAGCCCATTTTTCCCAAACCAATTAATCCTACTTGCATTATAAAGGCCTCCTGCCGTAGCAAATATATATTTTGTATACACTTTTTTTATGTTGGGTTAAGCACGAACGACTGCTTTTTCAGAGCTTTCGGACTTTTCGTCCAACCACCATGTAAAGCCTTGTTCTTCCAACAATTGATCTGAAGCTTCTGGACCGTAAGAGCCTGCCGCATACGTGTGAAGCGGAACTTCACCACGGGCAAAAGCTTCCAGTACTGGTTGAACCCACAGCCATGAAAGCTCCACTTCGTTCCAATGAGCAAAAAAGGTGGAATCACCGCGCAGCGCATCATAGATGAGGCGTTCATAGGCTTCTGGAACATCCTTAGCCTCGGAATGATAATTCATCAGAATCGTCTCCAACTGGCCATTGTTCAGCGGATCTCTACTGTTCAAACGAAGTGTTACTTTTTCATCCGGGTTAACATGGATGATCAGCAAGTTCGGGTCTGTCGGCTGCCCTTGAGCAGCATAAGGATCTGTGTTGTCCTTTTTAAATTCCACGACGATACGAGTGGATTTTTCTTTCATGCGTTTGCCAGTACGAATATAGAACGGCACACCCGACCATTGTTCATTATCAATCCAAAGACGAGCTGAAATGAACGTATCATTTTGCGAATCAGGTCCGATATCCGGCTCTTCTTTATAGGATGGAACTGCTTTTCCGTTGATTTCACCTTCGGTATATTGTCCTCTAACTACGTTGGATTTAATATCGGAAGGATCGAGGGCACGAAGCGCGTCCATCACCTTACTTTTCTCGTCCCGCACCTGGTCAGCTGTGATATGTCCCGGTTTGTCCATCGCCGTCATCATCAGCACCTGCAGCATGTGATTTTGTACCATATCACGAATAGCACCGGAGTGATCGTAGTATCCTGCTCGCTCCTCTACACCTACAGTCTCAGATGCGGTAATTTGCACATTGGCAATGTACTGGTTGTTCCATATACCTTGAAGCAATGGATTAGCAAATTTCAAGGCTTCCAGGTTTTGAACCATGGGCTTACCTAAGTAATGGTCAATACGATAAATTTCATCCTCAGCAAAGGTTCTGCTCAGGCGATCATTCAGCTCACGTGCCGATTCCAAATCATGCCCAAATGGTTTTTCAATAATGAGTCGTTTCCAACCCTTCGTTTCAGCCAAACCACTTTCCCGAATATTGTGGGCAATCACATCAAAAAATTCCGGTGCCACCGATAAATAAAACATGCGGTTCCCCGGAATTCCCAAGTCATTTTCACGTTGCTCAGCAAGCTGTAGCAGCTTTTTATAATCTTCCGGGTGGTTAACGTTCAATGCGCTGTAACGGAAAGCACTTAAGAACTGATCCATCTGTGCACGGTCTTCATTCACATGTCTGGAAAAATCCTTAATGGATTGCTCTACATTACTTTGAAATTGCTCGTCTGCCACTTCACGACGCCCCATCCCAATTACAGAAAAGGAAGCCGGAATTTTACCTTCTACAAACAAATTATACAAGGCAGGGTAAATTTTGCGTTTGGCCAAATCCCCTGTCGCTCCAAATAAGACAAATGTCATTGAATCCATGAAATATTCCTTCTTCCCATTATAAAAGATGAGGTTATTAAAAGTTACCTGAGGAATTAACGTAACCCATAATACACCCAAAATAAGGGGCAAGTCAATCAAATTTTAGCGAAATCGTGAACATTCGATATATCCTGTAATGATAACGTTTTCTGTGGTATGATTGACGATAGGAAAGAGAAAAAAACTGTTAAAATTGTCACAGTTGATACAATGCATTATAGTTACTATTGGTATACAGAGTTACTTTTAGTATACTGTTTAAAACAACAATGAAATTGAGGGGATTCAGATGAGCGACGACAGGCAGCCTAAGCTTTTGTGCGGTAAGGTGGAACAGTCCTTTCAGATCATCAGCAAAAAATGGACCGCTCTCATCATTCATACTTTGATGGAACATCCCAAACGATTTAGTGAAATTCAAGTCTCCATACCTGATCTTAGCAAACGCATGCTCAACGAGCGCATCAAGGAACTAGAGCTTTCCGGCCTAATCCTTCGCAATGTCATCACAGAGCGGCCTGTGCGTACCGAATATTCGCTGACACGTAAGGGTAAAGAGCTAGGTGATGCATTGAATGGTGTGGAGAGCTGGGCCGAAAGATGGCTCTAACCGCTAACAGGAGATCGGCAAATACGCTCTCCTGTTATTGTGTTACTCCATGTGGATCATAATACAAGCAATAGGACGAAAATAATGGGACAAGCACGCAATAGCTCATGATTTCAGTAATGAGCCAGGAAAGGATGAGACCGATGGCATTTGGCATCACCGGACAGGAACTACTGACCTGGAAAAGAGAGGTCAGCCGTGGCCAGATTGCTTTTCTAACGCATTATTGGCTGGATGACCGCTTTCCAGGCATTACAACTGTCACCAAGGTGGGCTGTTCTGACTTGAATAAGCTACGCTCATGGTGCAAGCTCAACGGATTGGACCCCCAGTATATACATCAGCGTCAGCCCTATCCTCATTTTGATCTCATCGGTAACAAACAGACGGAAATTTTACGCAAGTATGGCATGAGCGATCAACTAAGACGCTTCGAGCCTCATCTTCAACCAAGTACACGCCCATCGTTCTAAACCGCAGCTCTCAGAGTTGCGGTATTTTTGTTTTCATACCGGATAATACCTTGTGTATCCAGATCGCTGACATAGCTCCTTCTCCCATTGCAACCGTCGCTTGCTCGGCATGAGCCCCTAAGTCTCCGGCCACCCATACATGTTCCACGTTTGTCATTTTGCTGCGGGGATGCGTCTCAATATGCTTGTTATGCAGCAGATGCACACCCATTTGCTCCGCCAGCTCTGAATGAGCATGGTTGCTTCCAAAGGCTAAGAAGCCCCGCTCTGCTCGAACCACTTGTCCATCAGCCAGCCGCACTCCTTCAAAACAGCCCGGTTGTCCCGTGATAATCTCAGAAATGGTTGCTTCCTTATATTCAATCCCTTTTTCCCGTAGCTTCACGATCAGCTCGTCCGGTACTTCTGAACGCTCATGATTGACATAGACAAGGTGATCGGTACGTGCCGACAAAATCAAGGCCATGGAAGCTCCCGATTTGCCCGCCCCCATGACGACTGTACTGCGATCCTGGACCTCATACCCGTCACAGTCCGGGCACACATATACACTGTTGCCCAAGCAGGCTTGTAGCCCTTCCAGCTTTGGAAAACGGTCCGTCAGCCCTGTGGCCAATAACAGCGTTTTTGACGTATAAACTGACCCTGCCTCCACTTCAATATCAAAAAGCTCATCTCTCTTGGTCGCTTTTATCGCCTTACCATCAACAAATTCAGTGCCTAGCCTCGTGGCTTCACTACGTCCAAGCCGTCGTAGCTCTTCACCAGAAATCCCATCAGGAAAGCCCAAAATATTATGATACTGATGGCACAGCGTAGATCGACCATAGCCCGAATCGATCACCAGCACCCGATGACTGCTGTATCTGCCCAATTGAATGGCTGCTTGCAATCCGGCAATTCCCCCACCGACAATAATGCAATCGTAGTTCATGTCCTAATTCCTCCTTCAAATACGTGCAAATGCTAAACATCTGCAAAAAAAGCAATCACACTTATGTAAACTTCTCATCCAATTTCAAACATAATATCACCCACTTACGGATGAATTAACCTCGTGCTCTATGTATTCCAAAGGTCACACTCCTTAAAAAATGGAATGGCAAACAGCACTGAGGATTATCTGCAGTGCTGTTCTCAGGTCGAATCTGAATCATTATACTATTGTGATCATTGTTTATAAAAATGGCCAATACCTTTTAATATCTCTGCTATAGCTCTTTCTCAAACTCTAGAGTTAAGAAGTTATAAACCATTAACAGGCCCCTTGGGCTTGATAATGGTCATACTTTCTATTATAGCTCATCCCAATATTACCAATTGTTTGTGAACAGTAAGATTAAGCATCAAGAGCGCTCATATCCAGATGAGCAGCTCCGAATGCAGCTCCCTTAGGAACTGCTTCATCGATTCGCTTCAAATCTTCTTGTGTAAGCATTATTTCTGTAGCACTGGCATTTTCCTCCAAGTACTTTCTACGTTTCGTTCCTGGAATTGGAACAATGTCGTTTCCTTGTGCCATTAGCCAAGCTAATGCCAATTGGGAGGGCTTAATGCCTTTCTCGGTGGCTATTTCTTCAATAAGCTTTACGAGATTCAGATTTTTGATGAAATTCTCCCCTGAAAACGGGGCGAGAACCTTCTGGCATCGTCTTCCGCTAGGTCTTCGAACTTTTGGATTTGACCTGTTAGAAATCCGTACCCGAGCGGACTGAAGGCGACAAAACCAATCCCGAGCTCGCGACATACTGCCAAAATGTCATCTTCTACATCGCGACTCCAGAGCGAATACTCCGACTGCAAAGCAGTAATGGGATGTACCGCATGTGCGCGCCGAATAGTTGCCACGGAGGCCTCAGACAACCCAATATGACGGACTTTGCCCTCACGTACCAGTTCGGACATGGCACCAACCGTTTCTTCAATAGGAGTATCAGGATCGATCCGATGTTGATAGTACAAATCGATATAGTCTGTGCCAAGTCGGCGAAGACTGGCGTCGCAAGCCGCTTTAACATATTCGGGACGACCATTCACGCCAAGATTTGCACCGTCATCGCTTCGCACAACTCCGAATTTTGTTCCCAGAATGACTTTGCTACGCAACCCTTTCAAGGCTTTGCCGATGAGCTCTTCGTTATCACCTACGCCATACATATCCGCCGTGTCCAGAAAATTTATACCCAGTTCGATAGAACCGTGCAGTGTACGGATCGATTCTGTTTTGTCACGACCACTGTAAAAATCGGACATACCCATGCAGCCTAGTCCAAGTGCCGAAACCTCCAAGCCGCTTTTGCCTAGCATTCTTTTCTTCAAAAGATTCACGCCTTTCTATTAAATTAAATGATATGGTGTCAATATCTTCTTATAAATTAACTTGTTTCATTCCTTGCTCAGGCATACGTTCACCATATGCTGTTGGACTAACAGCATCAATACGGGCTAAATCTTCAGAAGTAAGCTGAATGTCAACAGCACATGCGTTTTGTTCTAGATATTTTCGGCGTTTCGTACCTGGAATTGGCAACGCGCCATTGGCCATTGTCCAGGCTAGCGCTAATTGTGGGACAGTACAGTTTTTCTCTTTAGCAATTTCACTAAGCTTGTCTACTATATCAACGTTTTTCTGAAAGTTATCACTTTGAAAACGAGGTAGATATCTACGAAAATCATTATCATCAAGATCCTCAAATTTTCGAAGTTCGCCGGTGATGAATCCCCTGCTTAGAGGACTGTAAGCTACAAAAGTAATTCCCAGTTCTTTAATGGTAGGAAGAATCTCCTCTTCAATGTCCCGACTCCAAAGAGAATATTCCGATTGTAATGCGGAGATTGGATGTACCGCATGTGCTCGGCGAATCGTAGATGCGCCGGCTTCAGAAAGACCAAGATAACGTACTTTTCCTGCTTTAACTAGACCAGCCATAGCACCAACCGTCTCTTCGATTGGGATATCAGGATCGACTCGATGCTGATAATAGAGGTCGATATAATCAATATCAAGACGCCGTAAGCTTTCATCGATTGCTTTTTTAATGTAATCAGGATGTCCCCCGATAAACTCCCAATCAGGTCCAAATGAAAACTTAGTAGCGACAATCGCCTGCTCTCTGCGCCCCTTCAGTGCTTTGCCTAAAAGTTCCTCATTATGTCCTTTGCCATACGTATCAGCGGTATCAAACAACGTTATTCCAAGATCTAAAGCTCGATGTATCGTTTTAATAGACTCTTCATCATTTATGGTTCCATAAATACCCGGAGACATTCCCATCATACCCAATCCAATAGAAGAAACAACAAGATCACTATGGCCAAGTTTCTGCGTTTTCATTTAAATCATCCTCACTTTAAGTAGTTAACTGCCCATTCATCTTACCACACAAAGTATATAAATTAAACACTTTATATAAAAAACGTCTATTTAATCAAAATAATATGTGATGTATCTGTTATTATGGATTTAGGGTATAATTATATATTCAGATTACAATGAACATGGGGGTTTATGATTTGAGTAGCAAAATTAACAATTGTGATAAAATGAATGAGACGCGAAATAAGCTTATTACAAAAATCCTTCCTTACTTTCGAAAAAATGACCTTCAATCTGCTCGAATGGATGAAATCGCAAAAGTGATGGAGATTAGCAGAGCGACTTTATATAAATACTTCTCAACTAAAGAAGAAATAATCTTATACATCGTGGATGGTTTTGTAGATTACATGAATGAACTGACTTCAAATTCTTTAGATTCAGATCAAAATTTTGGTATTCGATTCCAACAAATATTTGAACAATCTGTCTTGCTTGTCGAATACTTTACAGATGTTTTCTTAAATGAACTCGAAAATAGTTATCCAGATTCTTATGATCGATTGAATGAAGCCATGAAGCAGCGAGAACAGCAAGTATTAACTTTCTATGAAGAAGGCGTTCGAAAAGGCATTTTTTATAATATCAATGGCAAGCTGCTAATCATGCAGGATGAACTTCTTCGAAGTCTGTTTAATGTCAAATATTTAATGACAAACCAAATAACCATTCAACAAATTTTATATGATTATTATCAATTAAAGAAAATTCAGTTATTTAAACCCGAAAAAATTTCAGCTGTCGATGATGAAGTCATGATGCCGAGAATTGAGTATTTGGCTCAAAAGATTATAAAAAATCTTTTTTGATTCATAGTGAGCATCAATCACCCTCTGCATCAATTCTTCCAGTTCCTCCTTTTCGTTTATCGTCTCACTTACTTCTATGATTTGTTGTTCATAACCGTTTGGTGAAATTCCAGCCGCTTGGACTTGCAGTAGCCCATTTTGACTGCCGCATAAGAGTCGATCCCGAAAGGGCGAATTTTCGCCCCTTAACGGTACCGGTATGAATCTTAGTAGATATTCGGGTGAGTGCCGAAGGCGGTGAGGCTTGCCCGGATTTCCGCTTAAATGAATTGGCAGGCTGTACTATATGAAAGTAAAAAGGTGAGCATGAATATCCAATAAAAAAACCGCCGGCGGCGGTTTTTTTTATTGGATATTGGTTATAGGTTATACGAAAATTCGCAAAACCCTTACTTAAATGTTTTTACGCGTTCCTCAATCGGCTGAAATTCTTTGTCACCTGGTTGGAATGTCGGTTTACCAAATGGCATTTCAGCAATCAGTTTCCAGTGCTCAGGAATGTTCCATTCATTTTTCACTTTTTCGTCGATCAAAGGATTATAGTGCTGAAGAGATGCGCCCAATCCTTCTTGCTCCAGAGCCGTCCATACAACCAGTTGCAGCATACCGTTAGATTGATTGGCCCAGATTGGGAAATTGTCCGCATACGCTTCAAATTGTTGTTGCAGACCAGCTACCACGTTGTTGTCTTCAAAGAACAAGACCGTTCCGTAACCGCTGCGGAAACCGTTCATTTTCTCAGTAGTAGATTTGAATTGTTCTTCATTGCCTACCACTTCCCGCAAAATATCTTCTGTAATATTCCACAGTTTGTCATGATGCTCTCCGAGCAACACTACAGCGCGTGAAGTTTGGGAGTTGAAAGAGGTAGGTGTGTACTTCACAGCTTCCTCTACGATCTCTTGAATCCGTTGGTCAGAAATTACTTGTTCTTTGCTAATGCCATAATAGGAGCGTCTGTCTTTCAGAGCTGTGAAGAAGTCTTTAGTCATTTTGTTACCTCCTGAGAAAAATTAATTACTTTTCGTAACTTAATATACATCGTATATATCTTAAAGTCAAGAGATTTCTTTTTAAATATTACCAGTTAGTCGAAAATTATACGCCGCCATTATATTTTTTCTCACTAGAAGAGGTGTGCTTGGTTACATCCTTGTCTCTCTCCTCTTGTCTTTCCATCTTTAAATCCTCTACGGGAATGGCATCTACCGTCTGCTCGATTTCAAAACGGTCGAACAAGCTTTCCTGATCTGTCGGATACTGCTCTGCATGATCACGATTAATCGGCTGTTCCTGATGTTTAGATTCCGTTGTCTCTTTCCCCGTCTGGCTTTTTTGCTCATTCTCACCGTGTAGCTTATCTTCAAATGGGTTCATCTTTCTTCCCTCCCTATCGGATTGGTATCCACAGTATACTTTTACCTTTCAGGTTGGGGATTAAACGCAAAAAAGAGAAAATCTCCGAAAGATTTTCTCTACTCATGCTCTTATAGATCGTTGACTGGGTTATTCCGAGCTGGATTTACGTGTACACTCATGAAAAAGATGAGGTTCCAGCTTCTCTCCCGCTACGAGCTTCTGCACCAGCTCTGTACCTGAGGCGGGGGTCATTTGACCATACCAGTCCCCTTGCGGATATACGATCACAACCGCAGCATCATGACAGCGCCCATTACAACGAGTTCTGGTCGTATGAATATAGGCTTCTGCATGTTGTTTACGAATTTCATCCCGAATTGCTTGTGTAACTTCTTCGCCTTCATGTCGCATACATGTGCCTCCATTGCAGATCAACACATGATGCTTCATCGGTTCTAAATCAAAAATAGCCATAGCTTCCCCTTTAATCAACAGTTGTTGGTTTTATATCAATGTTTATCTGGATAAAGAACAAGCCGTGCTTCCATCTGCCCGTCTTCAATCGTCAGCACGATAAATGAGTATTCGTCTTCACCGCGCTTGTCCGTGGGAGACCCCGGATTAAGGACAAGCAGATCATCTATCTTTTTGACCACAGGAATATGCGAATGTCCATAAATCAGGCAATCCAATGTTTCTCCCTTAAATGTATTCAGTGCGATATTCTCTGTCGAGCCGCGCCAGCCGTGACCATGAACCATGCCGATCCGCTTGCCTTGGACTTCAACGATTCGTTGATAGCCTAGACGCTCCACGATGTCGGTTCCATCATTGTTTCCGGCAATGCCCTTCACAGGCGCAAATTCAGCTAGACGTTCATATACGAACCAATCCGTCCAGTCTCCGGCATGGAGAATGAGGTCACTGCCTTTTAACTCCTGCACAAGCCGACTAGGCAGCGTTTTGCTTCTATGTGGCATATGAGTGTCTGAAAGTACGATGATTTTCATATCAATTTCTCCTTACCGGCGTCTTTACACGGATGAACTTTGTTGTCCAATCCGCTGCTGGAGCGCCTGCTCCAGATCTCGCAACGTAACGGTCTCGAAAAACGCCTGGATTTTCTGCTCTGCCACGGTATATAAACCATCCAACAAAGCATCTATGTTCCTGCCAACCTCGCAATTGTGATTGCTGTCGGTATGAATGGCAAACAACGGACCTTCATCCTTGGTCGCTTCATAGATCATTTTCAGATTAATGTTTGAACTCGACATGCTTAGACGAAAGCCACGCGCTCCCGGTGACGAATCCACCAGACCCGCTTGCTTGAGTCGGCTCATAATTCTTCTTACAACTACCGGGTTGGTATTGATACTGGAAGCAATAAGTGACGAAGTCATTCGCTCGGGTGCCCCTTCAGCCAGAAGAAGCAGACAATGGATACTAACGGAAAAATGGGTACTCATGTTAACCACCTTTATTTGTGTGCCTCATTAAATGTTTGGTAAAATGCATGTTTCCATCATACCACAATAGAGGCAACGACACAGTGCTAACTATTCCTTACTCCGGAAAATAGTCATTTTCAGGGCGTACTCGCACTTTTAGTTGGCGCACACTATATTCCAACTGCTTAATGATATCCTCCAGTTGACGTCGGTCAAGTGCATTAAAGTCGGTGGCAGGCTTGGGTGCACTTTTCAAATCACGTATGGTTGCCTGCTGCTCCTGCCACTTGTCCATCAGGTCGGCTATATTCGCATAAAAGCGTTCATAATCCTTGATTACTTCATCCAGAAAGGCATCCACCTCATCCGGATCATAGCCGCGCATTTTATTTTTGAACTGTTTCTCATGAATGGAGAGCGCGTCCAGCTGAATGCCCAGTTGTTTAAACAACTGCTTTTGCTTATCCAGACGACGCTTCATATGTTCATCCATCGGTTTTCCCTCCTTAACACACTATTCTTTTTATATCACATTCTAGGCTGGGAATAAAAGTCTCTGTGATTGCTAGGCTTTATGAACGGGTATAAAAGAGCATACACGCCACTCATACAGACCATGAAGGGGAGAGATGATCATGAACCATTTGAACGATTCGCAGCTTGCAGAGCTGAAACATATGTTATTGGAGCAGAAAAAGGATTTAGAAAAACATTTTAAACAAAATGGTCAGGAAAATACGAAATTGGGAGAAACACTGACAGATTCCACAGGGGAACTCTCATCCTATGATAACCACCCTGCTGATATAGGGACGGAAACCTTTGAACGATCCCGTGATCTGGCGATTAATGAGTCGCTGGAAAACGAGCTGGAGCAGGTTAATGCAGCCCTGCAACGGATGGAAGATGGGACGTATGGAATATGTGTGGAGAGCGGCGAAGAAATTCCTTTTGAACGGTTACAAGCCATTCCATATACAGCCTATACCGTCGAGCACACGCCAACACGGGAATTATCGAATGACCGCCCAATCGAGGAACAGGTTATGACTCCGCCGCCCAAAGGTGCAGGTGAGGTTCGCCAACGGAATGCAGGACGATTTGACGATGCGGGCGCATGGGACGCAGTAGAAAAATACGGCACATCGAATTCGCCTGCGACAGCCGCCAAGCGTGATGTTACAGATTATGATGAAAATATGTAATGCTCGAATGTGCAAAGACTCATTAAAAATACCTATGTATTGGTTCATCTAAAAAAGCAGCTTGTCCTTGGGACAGGCTGCCTTTTTATGCCTTCTGGGAATACGGTAATCCTGCTTATCCAATCTCTATCCGTTTACGACTGCGAGCTGATTCAATACAGGCGTCGATCACTTTCATATTACTAACCGCATCTTCTGGCTCATATGGCAAAGGAATACCGTCAAGCACGGCTTTGGCAAAAGCATCAGCTTGCAGTTCAAAAGAATTAAAACCCTTTAGACGTTCCTCACGCGTAACCGAACCAACGTGAACGAAAATTTGCGGTACGACAGACGTTCTTTCCCAACCGAACATTTTGGGCATCGCAATCGTACCCTTGCTGCCAAGAATTTCCATGTTGGAACGGTTGGCTGCCCACATGCCACAATCGAAAGTAAGGTTGACTCCACCCGGAAATTCCAGCAGACCGGAGGCCATCATATCAACGTTGTCATGCTCCGGGGAAAATAAAGCATGTACCGTCACTGCCTCCGGCTCCCGATCCAAATACATACGAGCGGCTGATATCGGATATACGCCCACATCATACAACGAGCCACCGCCCATGCTTTTATTAAAGCGCACATTATCTGCCTGATCGGTATTGTTAAATGTAAACGTGCAATGAATGCCGCGAATGTCACCAATTTCCCCACTATTGATGATTTCCTTAATTCTTCGATGTTTGGGATGATAGCGATACATAAAAGCTTCTGCAAAAGTCACTCCTGCACGGCGACATGCTTCAATCATACGGCTTGTCCCGGCCGAGCTAAGAGAAGATGGTTTTTCACACAAAACATGCTTGCCGGCCTCCGCTGCTTTTATGGTCCATTCTTCATGCAGATGGTTCGGCAACGGTATATACACTGCTCCGATTTCGGGATCGGCCAACAGCTCGTCATAGCTTCCATAACTTCTCGGAATATCGAACTCCCGGGCGGCCTCAGTGGCTTTATCCGCATTACGACTAGCAATTCCAAGTACTTCTCCGCGTTCGGATTGCTGAATCGCCGGAATTACAGCGATTTTGGCGATCTCCGCCGTGCCTAAAATTCCCCATTTCAGCTTTCTACCCATCATTCTCATCCTTTCGTCGTCAGGAATAGTTGTCTTGTTCCGCTTTATGCAGCATACCTAAGCAACGGTCCAGGTCGGCTTTGACCTGCTTTTTGTACAGCCGAGCTTTCTCCTCTCCATCGTCTGTGAAATGATAGAGCACAATCTCCTGGAAATCTACACGCGGGTCTGTTCCTTTTAATCGTTTGGTACGGTAAAAAACGCCTTCCTGAACCAGTTCATGCAGTGCCCGGTAGACCTCGCTTTGAGGCGGAACATATCCGAAACCACTAAACTCATCTTTCATCGATTCGAGCATCTGATATCCATATCCGCGATGCCTCTCTACCATTGTGATCAGATAAATTTTGATAAAAGCCCGCTGGGATATCATAAACGCCATTTCACAACCTCCTCTACACCTTATTCAAGTCTCTTATCTTCCATTATAAACCACTCTGCGTCCATAGACTATTTCCTTTCATAAATATGAGAGCTTACGAGAATTCTCCCTCCCTTGTGACTGGTGTTAAGATGACGAGAACTATGGAATGAAGCATTCTAGAGTAGTGTGCGTAGCGCTGAGGGGTGATTTTATGATTTTCTATTGTGAATTTTTCATGTATTGAAATAGAATAATACCACTTAAAAAAGTATCCCTTGGCCTTCTTCTGAGGGCTTCGGGATACTTTTTGTGAAATAATGTAACTTGATCGCTAAATCAAGCTTGCTTTTGTATGGCTGGCGGACTTCCTGCCGGACGAGGACGAATCCGAAGCCCCACAATCCATTTACCCAAAGGCAAATGTGCCAGCACCCATGTTCCAGCAATGGAAAAGATCATACAAAGAACGAATGAAGCCAGTGTACGAAGAACGTGACTCCAATCGGCAAACAACGCACTATCAAAATAGTAGGTTGCGCGCAACATAAAGGCATGCATCAGATACGCTCCATAGGACAATGTTCCGATGGCCGTTAGCACCCTCGCCGCACGCCCTCCCTTGTGAGCAATCCACGTTGCTATCCGATAAGCTACAAAAATAGACGTGATGCAATATACAGCCATGACCGGACGTAGCAGAGACAAGTAGTTAAAGGAAAGAACCGTACCTCGTGGTGTCTGAAACTGACCAATCATCTCATACAGCAAGTACCCTGTAATCACGATAAACAACGGCCAGTATACCAACTGTGCCTTGATGACCCAAGCATTCCAACGCTTGATGTTCATTCCGGCTGCCGCTCCTAATATAAAATAAAAGAAAAAATAGATCACATTCCGGTCAGCATATATGGTAAACCAAGAAGAAATGACGGGAAGCTGGAGCTGATCCATCACTTGATATACGGGTCCAACCGCGAACATAAGCAAAATATAGAGTACGCCGAATCCAGTCAATGCGGTGGGTCGCCATGTTGAAGGCAGTAGCGCAGACAAACGACGTACAGCATAACGAAACACGGGAAATAGCACATAACATTGAATAATCATAACGATATACCACAGATGATAGCTGCTTTTCCCGTTCAACAGCTTCTGGACAAAATCTAACGGGTGAATTAACCCTCCACCTTGCGCAAGCTGATTTCCCAACTCGTATAAAAGAGACCATATAATATAAGGAACAATGATGTCCATGAATCGTTTACGTAAAAACGTCCCATACTTTAAGGCTCCATCATAATTGTAAAATAGCACCATTCCAGTAATAAACACAAACACAGGCACTGCAAATTTGGCACACAGTAGTAATAGTGTCATCACAACTCCGTCCTGGATGCGCGCCCCCTGCGCAACCGCATAGTGTGCGACGGAATGCTGAAGAACAACGGCTGCAAAAGCCAGTCCTCTCAGCAAAGCAACTTCGGAAATTCTCTCTTTTTGACTCATGTCACTCTCCTGTTGCATCTAGCAATTTATAATCCAGGATTTTTGTAAAATCCCCAAATCTATTATAACGACAATTCTATAAAAATATATAGGAGGATAAACGTGCCAATGCAAGCCAAGCATCATCTGACTTAAGTGGTTTCAATAAGTAGGTAACACATAAAAGCAGCAGTCTTCCCTCTCGGGGAGACTGCTGCTGTAGAAATAATCTGTATACAAAGGAGATAGAAAAGCCTGTTAAATCACGTCCTCAAGTAGCCGTTCGGTGTTTACAGGTTCCTTCTAGTATCTGTGTACGCACCTGTCCGCGAATCTGCCACCGTATCATCATATGTTCTGTAACGATCCGCATTCAGAGAACGATTGGTGCGGAAAATATCATAAACATCCCTGTGATGATCAGCGGAATCCACCAGCACTAAAATCTTGCCCTGATCGACGTATGTCTCGTATTGACGAGCATCATCTTCTGGAATGCCTAGTCCGACCAGCCCACCGACCAAGCCACCTGCTCCCGCTCCGACAGCTGCCCCGGTAAGGGTAGCCGCAATAGGTCCAGCTGCAAGAATAGGTCCGATACCTGGAATCGCCAAGGCACCAATGCCTGCCAGCAAGCCAGCGACACCGCCTACAACACCACCAGTAGCCGCTCCTGTAGCCACACCCTCCGGTGCTTTGGTGCCTGTCTCTTCACTAATCGTCCTTAAGTCGTCACGGTCACGTGTGATCACAGAAATTTCACTGCTTGGGATTCCTTTGCTCTGCAATTGTCCAATTGCACGAGATGCTTCCTGCTCGGTATCAAAAACACCAACAATTTTCTTTTCATTATAATCGTTTAAGTTATTAGCCATGATAGTTACCTCCCAATATGTTGTTGTTGAGTGGTTCGTTTTTTTATTACCCCACTATCCTGACGTTTAAACGATTTTACAAAATTCGCGATGATGTCTATTCCAGGTTCGGTTGCCGATTATCGCTTGGGCTTTGCTCTATTAGTCGCCACAGCTTCTAGTGGATCATCTGGCCAATAATGCTTGGGGTATCTTCCTTTTAGGTCCTTTTTGACTTCAAAATATGCCTCGCTCCAGAAGCTGGACAGGTCGGATGTCACTTGCACAGGTCGCTGGGCTGGTGACAGGAGGTGCAGCACAATCGGAACTCGTCCGCGTCCAATACGGGGCGTATCCTTCATGCCGAACAGTTCTTGTAGTCTCACGGCCAGCGAAGGTGCCTCAGGTTGAGAATAATCGACAGGAATACGAGAACCACTGGGAACGCGTATATGCGTCGGTGCTTCCTGTTCGAGCTGCTGTCGCTGTTCCCAATTCAATCTGCCAAGCAGCAATTCACTACCGTCCAGTCGTTGCAGATCAGCTAAATTTTTGGCACCAACTGCAAATGGCAGCAGCCACGATTCCAGTGAATCCAGCAGCGCGGATTCCGAGCTGTCAGGCCAATCCTCGGGCGCAGAGAAGTGCATAAAAATCAGACGCGCCTGCAACTGAAGGGTTTGCCGATTCCAGGACAGCAGTTTGAGACCACGTTCCCGGACACCCTGCATTAAGGCAGCAGCGATTTCCTCTGCCGGAGGTCGCTCATAGGACGCTTCCTTTAGGATAAGCGAGCCCAGCCGCAGTACCTTACGGGCTCTCACGGCTGAAGCGGAGCTATCCCAGTATACGTTGGCTTGTTCCAGCAGCAAATCACTGCAATGCTGGATCAGCTCTTGCAATTCAATCGGTGCCGCCAACTGAATGGCGCCATCTGCTCCCTCGTCGTCCACTTCGGCGGCGACGAGATAGGACGAACGCGACATCCACTCCACTTGTCGGAGTCGCGCCCCCCGGCCGCCGCTAAGCAAAAAGCGGCCATCCCCTCGGCCCTGCGCGATCCGATCCGGATACGCAAAGGCCAGCAGTAGCCCGCAGGCCGCGGAGCCGTCAGGCTCGTCCTGCAATGTGGCTGTGGTCGGCAGCGTGGCTAGCAGCTGCCGACTCTCCTGCACGATACGACGAATCACCGTATCGTCTGCCGCTCCCAGCAGGCTGTGCGTGCTGCGGGCATGAGCCGCCTCGCGCAAGGCATCCAGCCGCGGGCGCAAATCCGTTCCGCCATGAGCACGGAACGGGTCCCGCTCTTGCAGCAGCGCCGCCAGACGGCTGGCGGTTGGGGCCAGGCCGAGGGCTGCTGCGCGCAGCAGCATGTGTCCTAAGCGCGGGTGCGTACCCAAGGCGGATACCTCGCGCCCATGCGCGGTGATGCCACCTGCTGTGCCATCGGCTGCGACTTCCAGGCAGCCAAGCTGACGCAACAGACCTGTGGCCTGGCGGTACGCCGCATCAGGCGGGGCATCCAGCCAGCCCAGCTCGGCGGGCTCGCGCACGCCCCAGGCCGCCAGCTCCAGCGCGAGCGGGGCCAGATCCGCCGCCGCGATTTCCGGGCGGCTGGCATCAGGGAGCGCGGCATGCTCCTGCGCGCTCCACAGCCGGTAGCATACGCCCGGCTGGAGACGGCCCGCCCGCCCGCGCCGCTGATCGGCGGAGGCCTTGGACACCTTGACGGTGGTCAAACGGCTCATGCCGGTTCGCGCGGAAAACACCGATTCGCGTGACAGTCCGCTATCGATCACCACCGTAATCCCGGCGATGGTCAAGCTGGACTCGGCAATCGAGGTGGCTAATACCACTTTACGGCTGTCCGGAGCCGACGGGCGTATTGCCTCATCTTGCTGCTCCAGCTTCATGCTGCCGTACAGCGGAATGATTTTGACGGAGGCCGGTAAATTTCTGGACATCAGTTCTCGTTCTGTTCTATGAATTTCTCTAGCCCCTGGTAAAAACACCAGTAAATCGCCTTCATGGGCATAAAGCGCCTTTTCTACCGTCTCAGCCGTAAAAGACTCTAATGAGGTTGACGAAGGCTTGGACATATGCAAGGTTTCTACCGGAAATACGGTGCCTGGGCACTCCAGTAAGGGTGCATCCCCTAGCAGTCTGCATACAGGCTCTGCCTCTAGGGTGGCAGACATGATTAATATTTTCAGATCCGGTCGCAGCAGCGCCTGGCTTTGCAGGGCAAGTGCCAAGCCCAAGTCTGCATGCAAGCTGCGTTCGTGAAACTCATCAAAAATAATCAGGCCAACTCCTTCCAAAGCCTGATCATGTTGCAACATCCGGGTCAGTACGCCCTCCGTAACCACTTCAATCCGCGTGCTTGGTCCTACCTTTGTATCCATACGAACGCGGTAACCTACGGTCTTCCCAGTTGACTCGCCTAGCGCCCTTGCCATTTGCGCTGCTGCCGCACGTGCTGCCAAGCGTCGCGGCTCCAGCATAATTATCTTTTGCTCCGCCAGCCACGGCTCATGCAGCAGTTCTAATGGTGTTACTGTTGTTTTCCCCGCTCCCGGCTGTGCAATCAGGACCGCCGCTGAATGGGATAGCAAGGCATGCTTAAGCTCGGGGATGACTTGCGTAATAGGCAATTGTTTATCTGTCAATGAAATCTCTCCAATGATACGCTTGAGGCGTAGAATCTAAGTTTGAATTCTTTTGCTATTGTGAATTTTTCACTATCTGTAATTATTGAAAAGTGAATAAAAAATGTTAAGCTGGTCCACAGCAAAGGGATTTCATCTCACCTGTCGTGCATGATTCTTCTAAATCTATTATACAGATATTTAAATTTGCCGTCTGGTCATCGCAGGTATGCACACTTTCCCGTGCCATCTCCTATACTTGTCGGGATGCACTCGCGGCAAGATCGTTTTATAATATGGTTGCAATGGATTGCTAAAGGACGGATTGTAGAAACACGGAATACAGAATCGAGGTAACTTCGTATGGAATTACAAACCCAACCCATTAGAGGACGATTCGCCCCAACACCATCGGGATGGATACACTTAGGAAACGCTCGCACCGCCTTATTATCCTGGCTGCATGTTCGTTCCCTAGGCGGAACCTATATTTTGCGCATGGAAGATATTGATATGACACGAGCTCGCAGCGCATTGGCGCAAGGAATTATGGAGGATTTGCGCTGGATCGGGCTGGATTGGGACGAAGGACCCGACATTGGCGGTCCCTATGGTCCTTACACTCAGAGCCAGCGACTGGAACGCTTCCAATCTGCATTGGAGAAACTCCAGGGGCAAGATTTACTGTATCCTTGTTTTTGCAGTCGGGCAGACATTATGGCTGCCGCCCATGCTCCGCACGGACTGTCGGGTGAAGGACCTGCATATTCAGGGACATGTCGTAACCTTAGCTCTTCAGAAGCTCTAGCTAAAGCACAGCATAAACTCCCTTCACTTCGTTTTAAAGTACCGCAGCATTCAGATGATATTATTTCTTTTCATGATCAGGTAGCTGGTCATGTATCCTTCCGTACGTCGGAGGGGGGCGATTTTATCATCAAACGGGCAGACGGCATGTTTTCCTATCAGCTTGCCGTCGTCGTCGATGATGCGGATATGCATATGACCGATGTGCTGCGCGGATATGATCTTCTCGATTCGACTCCCCGTCAGCTATTGTTATACCAAGCACTGGGCTTAGTGCCGCCACGTTTCGCACACGTCCCCCTTGTCCTGGGTCCGGATGGACGTAGACTGGCCAAACGACATGGTGGCGTAGCACTCCGAGCCATGCGTCGGCAAGGAATTACACCGGAAGCCGTCATTGGCTGGCTCGCCTACTTTTCCGGACTGCTGGATTCTCCTGAGCCTGTGAAGGCTATGGATTTAATCGATGGCTTTCATTTGGACAAGCTGCCTCGGGAGCCAGTCCTCCTGACCAAGCAATGCCTCACGAAATTATCTGCACTGCAACGGTAATGAGATTAAACACGGAAAGCAAAGTGTGTGGACAAGGGCATTTTGCCCTTTGCTCCTTTCGCTGTTATTCCTCCAGTCGCTGACGCACAGCAGACTCATATTCATAAAATACAGACGACATATTTAGCCCTCTTTCCTCCAGCAGCATACGAAGACGAAGTGATTTTTCAGTCAGCCTGCGACTGATTCGCTGTTGCTCTCCTGCCTCATGACAAGCGTGAAGCAAATCACGTAGCTGGACACATTCCTTTTGCAGCTGTAGCTCTTCCGGTAAAATACCTGCATTTTTCAACAGCTTGTACGACATCCGCAGCTCTTCTGGAACATGTGACAAATCCTCAATCACCAGTGGCTTGCCCTCTCCCGGCAAATGATCAAACTCACCTTTGGCCATCGCCTCGGCAATCTTCTGCTCTGCCATTCTAGAGAACATTCTCATTCACTCCTTGTAATAAGCGTCCTATGTACAATCTATATTAAATAAACCGGGAGTCCTTTGCCACTGTAGCTTACATATTATGAGGTTGTCCTGTATTTCTGTCGGAGAGTGATGGTTATTCTTCGATTCTAAGCACATATTGAGACATGACATGTTGGACGAGCGACATCCTAAAATGATTGGATTGATCCAAGTAAAGTATCCATAGTGTTGACAATGACTGAATTCATTTCTCTATGTGCATTCTCACCAGTAAAAGATATAGAAATTCCATTCAGAAACTCTATTCGATCTTTTAGTAACATGAAAAATCCCCTGATGTGGATGTAATCAAGGGATACATGGGTTTATTTCTCTCGCTTTGATAATACAAAGTTGATTATTAATCCAATCACAATTCCTGTGAAAATTGCAAAGAAGCCCATAGCGCTCATCTTATATCCCAAAGCGTAAAATAATCCTATAACTATTGCGTAGCTCAGCAAAATCGATGCATAACGCTTTAGAAACTTACTCATGAAACTTCTCATAAGCAACTCCTATCTTAAGTTATACTTCACCCATAGCAATGTTAGTTAATTATTGCACAAAAGTAAGGGGGAATTTGTTGAATAAGGAATCCGTTAAAAAGGAATTTGTACTATTTACTGCTGGGCGGGTCACAATACGAGACTTCTTTTTTCATGTCATCCATGTACGTACACGAAGTGAGGGGTATCACTAACATTCCCGACAAAACCCACTCTAAGACGATAAGAGATGAAGATTAGAACCATACAAGAACATACTCAGTGTTTTACATATGCAACGCCGATTGTTGCATGACCAATATTTTTAGGTAGAAACAGTACTTCAATTGCTGGGAATATCATCAATAGACCAAGAAACACAAAACCTAGTTCATATGCGATAGTAATTGGGAAGAAGATTTGTAATAAACCCACAACAACTGTCATAAGTGATATTCCCATCCCTTGAGCTAATGTTGAAACGACAGCATTCAAAGTATTGGCACTATTTCGATCTTTAGTGTCTACTTCAGAGAAACTCAGTCCACTGTAAGCAGTTAAGGCTAGTGATCGTCCTACACCTGAAACTAATGCAAGAAACATGATCACAATAGGAAAAGTATTAATTTGAATGAAAGCTAAAGCAATTGATGTAATAAATATCATCACAAATGATGACAATAATGCTCCACGATAGCCTATTTACGAATAATTGTATTGGCAAAAGGTTTGATTCCAATATTTCCAATAAAAATAAATAACACATAACTACCTGCTTTTACTGCTGACCAATGAAAGACCGTTTGTAAAAAAATTGTGAGGATATATGGCAATGCCCCAACACATAGCCA
Source organism: Paenibacillus sp. EKM10P (assembly GCF_011800655.1). NCBI lineage: Bacteria > Bacillati > Bacillota > Bacilli > Caryophanales > Paenibacillaceae > Paenibacillus > Paenibacillus sp. EKM10P. The sequence goes on from NZ_JAALET010000005.1 coordinate 140,237, forward strand.
CAAAACAGAACCACTTGTCTGGCAGATTCTAAAAGAAGTTATTTTTAATGCATCAAGTGAAAATAGTGGATTGTCTACTTTTTTCAAGTGCTTGAATACTATAAATCCTAGTATCATGCCTAAGACAATTAATCCTATTGCACTAAGCCAATAATTTTTTCCGTGAGTGGCTAGCTCTGCTCCAACTAGAATTATGCTGGATGAAAAGGTAATTTCTAAAAATCCCAAAAAGTCAAAAGTTGTTGTTTTATTTATCTTATCAGCATCAATTAATTTTATACCGATTAATACGATAATTAAACCTATTGGCACATTGATCAGAAAAATCCACTGCCAGCTCCAGTAAGTAACAATAAATCCGCCAATCAATGGTGCTATTGCGGGTGCTACAAGAGCAGGCCAAATGAGATAACTAAACATTTTCAATAGCTGTGAGGGCGGTGTCTTTTCTAATACAATCAGTCTTGCTGTAGGTGTCAATAAAGCACCAGAAATTCCTTGTATAATTCTCATTATTAAAAGGAAAGTGAAGCTTGGTGCTACTGCACTACCTAATGAGCTAAGGGTAAAAATAATAACAGCAATAATCCAAATCTTCTTTTTCCCGAATCGATTAGCCATCCATCCACTCAAAGGGATAAAAACGGCAACTGTAATCAAATACACACTGATGAGTAAAGCAATTGTTGCCGAACCTGTATGAAAATATTGAGCCATTTTAGGTAGTGCGGTAGTTACAATTGTTCCATCTAAAATCTCCATAAAGAGACTCGCAGCCATTAACAAGGCTATTTTTATTTCTTTTGTCATTCTGTTTACCACCCTCCTTTCTTTAATTCGTGTTTAAATTTTTCAATCCATTCAATTGTCACATTTGCTTGCTGTAGTCGTAACTCAAACCTCTTACTTGCATACCAGTGATCTTTTGAATCTTCTTCAGCTAATTCTTGTAGCGCGTCTTGCGTATCTTCTACGATATCTTTTTGTTCCTGATAGAATTGATCTAATAGTTGTATTTGTTCATCTAGAGCAAGATGCTGCATCACATCAAGCTTTATTAAATAGATATCAGCATTGTGAGCCCCACTTGGAACAGGCATTTTCATTAGTTCAAAAAAACGTTCCTTTCCTTTATCTGTAATAGTAGCAACTTTTTTATTTTTCCCGTCTGACCCTACATTAGTTATTTCTACAAAACCTTTGTTCTCTAATTTTTCAAGTAGGGGATAAATCACGCCATAGCTAATTTTTCTATGACGTCCTAAAGTGGCTTGCAATGCATTACGTAAACTATAACCACTTTGGGGTTCTTCCATTAATTCACCTAAAATAAAAAATTCGTTCATCATTTTAATCCTCCAATATATCTTTTAGATACATCAATCATATATCTTTTAGATATATAATGCGAGTTATTTGTATAAGGAATTTAAAAGCTATGTTGCAAAGCATCCTACCGACCGCGAATGGTAGCGATATGATTACTCCAATCCCACGCGTAATAGAGTGCGACAATAAAAATGCAGGAATTAATACCCTAAGGTATCAATTCCTGCATTTTCGAAAAACACGATGCTTAAAAAGCTTGAATCCACTATTGACTTCTAACGATAAAAGTGAATATAAATTTATTTCGACAAATTTCGAGGTGCGAAGGATCTGGGGTTTTTATGTGAGCTTCACATTCGCACCGTAAGTAAGAATACACTTAAGATACCACAAAACATTTCTCTGTCCCAGAGAATACTCCATTTTCTAAAACAATAACGACTCTGCCCCATCAATCACAATTTGTGCGCCAGTGATGTGACGCGAATGATCAGAGGCCAAGAATGTTACCAAATCAGCAACCTGTTCGGGCTGTCCCGGTCCATCTGCTAACGGCTGATTTCCCTCAGGAAATTGCACAGGGATGGTAATCTGCTTCAACCCTTCCGATTTCTCCGTGGTTTCATCAATATTCGTCGAAATGGCCCCTGGATAAATGACATTGACACGAATACGGAACTTGGCCAGCTCTAGGGCCGCCATTTTAGCAAAACCAGTTTGACCTGCCTTTGATGTGCTATAGGCTGACATCCCAAAGCTGGTAAAGCGCTGATTTCCATTAATCGAGCTGGTAATGATAATGCTGCCGCCACCGTTCTTTTTCAAATGTGGTATTGTATACTTCACCGTCAGGAAGGTGCCATCCAGATTCGTTGACAAGGTTTGCCGCCAATCCTCAATACTCAGCTCCTCGATTGGTCCGACGACCCCGTTAATCCCCGCATTGGCAAAAATGATATGCAGCCCGCCAAACAATTCAACCGCTTCCAGCACTGCTTTTTCAACACGCACCGGATCGGCAATGTCCACGTCAAAAGCCCGGGCTGACCCTTCACGTATGGCATTAATTTCTCTTTCCGTCTCCAAAATGCGATCATTACTTACGTCAAAAAGAGCGACATTTGCTCCTTCTCTAGCCATTTGGATGGCCGTTGCCTTGCCAATACCAGAACCAGCACCCGTAATTAGAGCAGTTTTGCCTTCAAAGCGCGCGCCTCCTGCATATGTATAGCTCATACGTATCGCTCCCTTTCAATAATCTGTATAATCACAAGATTACCCAAAAGGGTATACTTTATAATCACCATTTTTGCGCATTTTTTGCTGTTCCTTTGCGATATTCAGGAAAAGATCGAATATTTCGCGCATTAGTGCATCTTTTCTTCTTCCCTCTCGTTACATTCCGTAAATATCTTACCTATTCGCAGTTTTCTATGTATCTATCAAAAAAGGACGTTCTACAACCATCGATATGGATGCATACGTCCTTTGGCTTATTCATTTACCACTGCAGCTCAATAAATGCCGCATCATCATCAAGTCCCCCGGTATGAGACGCATCAAGTAATACCTGTATCTGCTCATCAGGGACAGGCTCGCGAATAGGATCTAAATCGGACAAACCGTCTGTGTATACCTGTAATCTCATTGGCATATCTGCGGGTATGCTTCTTTCGTACCAATGCGGCTTCCCTCCAATCGGTCCACGGCTTGTAGACCAGCGTTCCGCAGTAGAGAAGGTATGATCAAATAGTTCGCTGATTTCTTCCGTACCGTTCCACAATCGCAAACGTGAATCCCCTTGCCAGGCAAGTCGGAGACGACCACGGGTACCTCGTTTCGGCAGTTCGATTTTACCGCAAATATACATGGACTGGCTTCCCTGACGACGTTTATCTTCCAATACTGAACGCATTAAGCCTGATTCGTGATCCAAAGGCTGCCGATCCAGTTCCTTCGTAGCTGCACCTGCCAGATGTTCAAGATACTCCCTCAATTGATCAGCAGACAGATCCTGCCTCTGTTCCATCCAATCCAGTAAAGAAGAACCCAGATAGCGGGCTGCAAAATCTCCTCGGTAACTGAGCCCGACACCATCACACAAGACAAAACAACAGACAGATTTATGAATACGCACTGCGGCAAAATCCTGTCCGCTTTCCCCCATGCTGGCAGATTCGGCAGACCTTCCATAGCCATAACGACACATAAAACGACTGTGATGAGATGATAGAGGCTGATCGCCTGTCTGAGAGCTTATGTAAGCAAATTGCTGAGTCAGCCTTGCATTCAATCCCTTTTTTTTGCTCGTGGGGAGCAGGGACAGCAGTGGATTCATGCTTTTACCTCCTTACCGTACAGGCGTTGCGGCTGACATTTGAAAACCAATGGACACCAGTTCCGCACAGGTTCCAGGCAGCATCATGATGGCTCCTTCACCTAACTGATAATCTGCCTCAAACAGCATTTCCCGATAGCTTTCAGGAAGTACAGAAGACATATTACGTAATTTCACAGCATGCTCATCCTGCAACGGCGTATTATGCGTCAGACCTTTCCAGCGACGGGGGTCCTGAATAGGCGTTTCCAGCAACCTGTCGGATAAAAATATATTTTCCACCAGCACATTGCCATCTGGTACACTCATATTCATAATGCGCTTCGCAATCGGTTCCGGATCATCGCCTGTGGAAACACCATCTGTCATATGGCAGACCAAAGGTGCAGGACAATCCTGCATCCCTGGTAATTCCGCCTGCAAAATACGTTCAGCTTGCAAGAAGGCCTTTGCTGAATCTGAGAATCGTTTGGGTGTCAAATCAGGAAGCGAACCAATAGCCGCGATTTCATCAATTCCCTTGACACCATTCAGCAGGTCATATACGTCATCACTATAAGCTAAAATTGCAATCCGATAGCGCGCAGTCAACCGATTTCCCTTGGTCGATCGGAAAACCATCTGTCGGATCGCCAGCGATATAGCTTCATATACAACGTCAATACGTCGCCGCCCTTCCATCAGCATGTTCATCGACGCGCTGATGTCAATCAGGTAAATGATCAGGGCGGGAGTACGTTGTGAAGCCTGTATTGTATAATTCATGGTTTGTACATGCTCCCCTCAGTTACCTTCGATCTGTATTTGTTTCCTAATCTATCATTCCGCCATTATATAAACATATGAAACATCAAATTTTAGGCAGTCTAAAATTCGTATCTCCTAAAAAGTTATAAATAGAGGAAGCCCGATAGCCCACTTCACCTACTGAACGATAATAAGAAGGATTGCTATCATATAATGCTCTAAAACGTTTGGCAAAGCTCTTGGCCTTCGCGGTGCTTCCACCTTCCTGAGAAGCATACGCCTTGTTATAGAGGGAAATAAGCTGGAGAACATTCTCCTTGTTACGTGCCTGTACAGCATCTTTTCGCTTTTGTTCCGCCTCAGCTGCTGCTTTACGAGCTGCTTCTTCCTTGGCGGCACGAGCTTCCTGCTCCTTTTTCAAGGCCAGGTATTTTTCATACTTTTCCTGTTGATCATATGCTTTTTGCTTCGCCAACTTGGCAGCAGCCTGCTTGTTTTGTTCCTTTTGGGCGAGATAAGCTTCATATTTAACCTGTTGAGCGATCAGGGCTTGTTGTTTCTTCTGCTCTTCCTGTTGCTTTTGAGCAGCAAGAGCCTGTTGTTTAGCCTGCTGTTCAGCTTCCTGACGTTGTTTCTCCGTTAGCGATTTTTGAGCGGCCTCCTGCTCAGCTACCAACTTTTCCTCGGCTGCTTTTGCAGCCTTCACTGCTTCTTCTTGCTTTGCAGCCTCGATTTGTCGCTGATTAGACTGATCCGCAAGAATACTCACAGTTGGAATTCCAGCTGCCAACAGAACGACTGCGGCCGATGCTGTCACGATAAACATTTTGGAGCGATACCAGGCTTTCGATTTCTCAGGTTGCTCTGGCATCTTGGGGTTCAGCTGCTCCTCCAGTCCTGTGATCGCAGCCGACACTTCTACATGCAGAGGACTGCCATCTTCTACAAAGTGATACAACGAACGATATACTTCCAGCGCTGCAGCAGGTTTGTTCTGCTGCTCCAGTTCACGTGCCTGTCGAAACAGCTTGTCCGTTACTCCACGCTCTCCCTGCTCTAGGGCAGCCTGATTTAACATTTCAGCCTGTTCAGCCTTGAGCGGAGCAGGTGTTGCCAACGAGGGTACCGCTTCACTGGAAGTGCCGCTCATAGCAGCCAGATCTCCTGTATCTGTCCCAGCTGGCCCCGTTTCTGTATCCTCCACCAGAATTTCCTGCTCAGTAACCGCATTAAGTACAACCAGCCATTCGCCAAAGGTAGGACAACTGCTTAGATCCTGACTATCCCAAGCACGGCTGAATAGCTCTACCACCTTGCTACCCCAGCGGGCTTCAAGCGATTTCCGTAAAATAAAATAACGTTCGCAAGGCGTCTGCATTTCATGCTGATCAAAATAACTTTCGCCCCACGCTTTATCGACCACCACACGGTCAGACCAGCCTAGCATTTCTCCAATAATGATAGCTCCTGCAAAACGGTCTGCATACGCGCTCCATAACCCGCTGTGAACAGTACGATGTGCAGCATACCCCGGCGATCCTGCCAATAGTGCATCTGGACGATCCATTTTGGTGCTATACATTTGCTCCACGTCTACCAATTCCACAGCTGACGTGCCTTCAGGCAGTTCCACTTCAGAAAAAAACGGAAGCATAACATTGGGCGCTGATAAATCACAATGCGCCAATCCTTTTTGCTCCATCGCTGAACCGATCCCTGCCAGTGCTCTGGCTAAAGCCAGACTATCGGAAGCCTCAAGCTGACGCTGATCTGTGAGACAATCGAACCATGTCATACCATGAACCCATGGCATCAGCACCGCATACAGCAAATCAGGCTGCTCAGCGATCAGACTTCCGTTTCTTTCTGGAGTGAGCACATCACGCTTGCATACCTGCAAACCGGGAATATCCCCGTATGTTTCCATATGCTCAGATTGATAAACCATAGCCGGGATGCGGAACTTCGGAAAAAACACTTTGAGGGCTTTCGCCTCATGCGGTGCTCCGTTTTTGGCAATCAGCTGGTATACAATTCCCTGCCTCCCTGCTTGTGCATAGGCTAAACCGGGTGCAGCGGGATGTCGTCCAACCACATAAGCTGTGCCGTTTATGATCAATTCGTCTCCCGGATTCGGTTGAAAAGACATGAAACATCCCTCTCCTTATATCATTCAGTATGCTAGTTTTCCTCACCTTATTATATACGTCTATGGATGGCAAGAAAACCGGGTATCCGAAGATCGCCCGGTTTTTCCTATACAATCTGTGCCAAACCGTGAGGAATAGGTTCACATATTGCTTCATTATAGAGTGATATATGATAAGTTAATGCCGATCAGGCACGACAACTTATTTCGCTTGGTCAACCGTACGGAATTTGTTAGCGATAGCTGTCAATTCTTGGCTAATGCTATTCAAAGTCGTTACGAAAGCTTGCATTTGTTTGCTTGCTTCTTGGAACTCTTGGAAAAAGCGTTGTTTAGTCATACCTTCCCATTGACCTTCCATACCGGAGATGGACTGAGTCAAACTGGAAACGATCTGCTGGCTTTGCTCACCACTTTGTTTAAATTGGTTAGCTACCTGATCAACCTGTTCTGGGGTAATTAAAATGCGTCCTGCCATTTTTTGCGTCCTCCTTGATGATAAAAAATGTTTTTGTTTAGCTGGTTCAAATTGTACTATGGCTATTTAATTCCCTACAAAAGGCAAAGGACCTAATTGCAATAATCCCACTTTTTAACTATAAAACAGCATCTAACAGTACAATCTTAATAAAACAACCACCTAATAAGTCCCATATTAGTCCCATAAAACCGGGAATGGTATAACAAATTCATATGGATTACAGGCCGATCCAAATATCCCGGAACGATCCGAACTAAGCGACAGGCTGATCTCTTGCTATAGACGGATCAGTAAAATACCAATCCTGCGGACTGCTAGAAGACGCCTGCTTCAGAATATCCTGATGCAAGGTGCCCACATCCGAAGGCTGTACACCTGCAATAGCATGTACGACAGACTGCGGGTTTGAAATTAGACTGCTTCCTTCCGAAGCTTGCCCAGGCAGAATAGACGGTGATTGTTGATTCGACCAATCGAGCATCGTGACGGGTCGTCCCAATGGTTGGCTGGCAAATGGCAGAATCGTTTGATAGTTGTGGTCAACAGACTGAAACTGCTCTGCCTTTCGGTTCAGTTGTGTACCTGATGTATGGAGATAAGCATGAATCTGTTCTGACATCCGCTTGGCTTGCATCCACTGATTCAAGATCGCCTCACGCGCAGATACATCCCAATCCAGCGATTGTAACGCCTGCTCCAAACCTGCTGTTAACTGTTGAATTTGCTCCGCCGCATGCTGTAGCTGCCCGCTAAGCCCCCGAAGCACATCCGGTTCAACTCGAATGCGCATATCCATCACCCTTCTTCTGTCACTTCTTCAGTCACTGCCGACTGTTTCAACCAATTCAATAATAAGTCCACAAACTGATCTCTCGAAGCCATAGCTGCAATCAACCAGTCTCCGTTACCCGCAGAGCTCATCCGAAATATCCAGTTCATTGCAGGACAAAGGACAAAAGCTGCCCGTTGTGACTCCCACTCTCTGCCGTTCCAGACCAGCAATTGCAATTCTCCCTCGGCTACACGGGAACTCAAAGACTGAGCCAGTCTCATTGCTCCCTCTTCATCTCCGCTAGCCTCAGTTAGCTTACTGCTGATTTGAGACAAACTTTCTCCTGCAGATTGCTCGTAAATTTTATTAAAGGCCTGCTTGGAAAACATAAGCGCGGGAGATTCAGGTACAAGCCGATCAACCCAGCCCATTTTATCAATCAATGTTTCGCAAGCCTTTTCCACATTACCCAGATCGTACAGACGATATTCATCGGGTTCGTCAACAGATTTCACAAGCTCCACCACACGCTCATTCGTGCAATGAAGATAGCCTTCAAACTGCTTACCTCCCCTTACATAGCGTATACGGCAAGCCCTGTTGGATAATCCCGCGATAGCAACTCTTGAAAAAACGGTAGGAGGCATAGCCAGCTCTTTACCCTTATCGGCCTGCTTCAGATAACCTTTTTCCAGAAGAGCAGCTTTGACCTGCTCCCACTCTTCCGCCAACTCCTCTGCTAGATAGCCCTTAAACGGATCTTCCACCCCAAGCAGTCTGTCAGAACCCAATACGCCTGCCAGAAAAAACAGTTCCTTTGCCTTGAGGGTTATTAACTTCTGCTTGGAAGCTTGAAACGTTAACATTATGAGCCACCTCCCTTCAAACTACAACATGCCATCGGTCACGAATTTCCGTTATCCAATCCTCACAACTCATTTGCTCTGAGAAGGGAATCGCCGCTTTTATCCTGGTAAATTTGCGTCGTACGTAGTATCCCTGCCCAGGAGGCAGGACTTTTAGGCCACCAGCAGCGGCATTCGCTTCTGAATAAGGGATACGAAAGAACGATAAATCATTCGAATCCAGTGTTCCAAAAAGCATACCGCTTTGGCTTGCCTTGACATCATTAAACCAGTCCACACCAAAGGTAGGGAAATCAGATGGCACACCCGATAGCACGACATGTACATTGCGATCACGTCCCAACCGTACAATGGCGGAAAGCTGATCCTTTATCATAAAATCGTTCAGTTGCTTGCTTAACATATCCGCATCATCAATGACTAGGAGCAGTTCGGGATCATTTCCATCCTTGCTCCGTTGTTGAACGATATCATGCACCTGTTGTACCAGAGGTCCCATTTCTTCCTCGCTTTCGGCAGCAGCCTTGACATGAGGAAGATGCCGTAATCGGGATAGTCCCCCACCTCCATAGCGTGTATCGATCGTATAGACTTGCATTTGATCCGGCGAGGTGTAATAAGCGAGCGATATAATCCAACTCATCAGGAAGGAGGTTTTTCCACCCTCCATTGGACTACCTACGATAAAATTAGGCCCTTCTTTTAAATTTAGGAGAAAAGGCTCAAGATCGTCACTCTGTAGGCCTACAGGTACTTCGTAAGGAAGCGCACCTGATGGTCCACTCGTTCGATCCCACTGCTGAAGCAGTTCCAGCAACGGAATCCGCTCAGGCAATGGGAGAATGGCCGGTGCGTGCTTACCCTTCCATCCCTGCGCAATACCAGCGATATTGCGACGTAGTTGTGCTGATCGTTCCGCTTCATCTTCTCCTGGTGAAGGCAGTGCCGTCTGGAACTCCAGCGGAGGAACATGCCCTTTAACCAGAGCCCGGCCCGGAATTAAAGGTCCTGGTGTTTTGGCCGGTCGTCCTACCGCATAATAGTAGTCACTAGGATCAGCCAATTCGAAAGAAACAGCATTAGGTATGTTACTACGGAACTTCTCAAACACATCGGTAATCCGGTTCGCTGTAATGATGAAGGTGATGCCTAGACTGCCTCCTTCACGCAAGAGTGATTCCAGCAGTTCATTTTCATCCGGATACGCATTACGAAAATTAAGATATCCATCAATAACTACGACAATTTGCGGCACATCTTCAACAGCAGAACGTCGAAAAGAACTTATTGTTTTGACGCCAGCCTCAGAAAGCATTTCCTTGCGTAGGGCCACCATCTTGAACAAATAGCGGAACAACCGTTTAATCCGGTCATCCTCCTCTGCCATCATAACAGCACCGATTTGTGGAAGCTCTCCAAAGTCGCGCATGGTTCGACCCATGTCAATGATATAACCGTTCCAATGATTCACAGCGTAACGCTGTGCCGTGGACATAAGCAACGTATGCAAAAAGGTCGTTTTTCCCATGCCCGGCATGCCATACACAGCCCAATGACCATGATCCAGCGACGCATACATCGGCTCCTGCCGTTGATTCGGCAAATCATCGACCAGCCCAATAAGAGACTTCAGCTCCAACGATGATGATGTACTATCTATTTCGGTACATTGCGGTAGATTAGTTAAATCCAACATTTCTGGCAGCGGCGGAAGCCACGGTCCCTGAAGACGTTCGATTCCTGCCTTAGCTGCTTCTTTTGCAATATAATCAATAAATACTTGAAGCTGTTTAGGAGCTTCTTCTCCTTTTAAGCCTGAGCTTGCCCGTTCTCCGCCCGTCAATAGCGCTTCACGTTTGCCGTTCAGTCTCACTTCATGAACAGGTAAGGCAGAAGAAATGTCTCTGTTGCCTATATACGGCGCACCGCTCCAAGCAAATTGCATTTCTTCAAACACTTCGTCGCTACCCACTTGAAAATATCCTCGTCCCGGCTTCGTTATCCACGCGGCATTCGGTATTTTCAACATATCACGGCTATCACCTTCGCTTTGCACCCGCAAGCAGATGCGGAACCTGGAGTTACTCCAAATCTTATCATCGACAACACCTGCCGGCTTTTGAGTCGCCAAAATCAGATGGACACCTAATGTCCGCCCAATCGCGGCAATGCTGATTAGCTCGTCCATAAACTCTGGCTGATCCCGCTTTAACTGTGCAAATTCATCAATAATAATAACCAGATGAGGCAGCGGTTGTTCCTGCCGCTGCCGGAGTAGTCTGTAATATTCATCAATATGCTGTAAATTGCCTGCATCGTTCAATATCTTTTGTCGACGAACCAGTTCTGCTTTAAGAGATATTTTAGCACGTTCAATCAAATTATTGTCCAGGTTCGTGATTGTACCCACAACATGCGGCAAGTTAACGAACGTGTTGGACATGCCTCCACCCTTGTAATCGATCAGCATAAAAGCAAGATCATGTGGGTGAAACTCAGCAGCGAGCGAGGCTACGATAGACTGGATAACCTCACTTTTCCCTGAACCTGTCGTACCAGCGATCAAGCCATGGGGCCCATGCCCTTGACGCTCTATTTTATCATGCAAGTTAATCATAATCTTTTTGCCGCCTGCCCGCACGCCCATCGGCACAGGTAATGTATCAGGATGGCGGTTACGTCGCCACCGGTCTGCCACATCCAGTTCTTCCACACTTGCTACACTCATCATATCAAAAAGAGGCAGAACAGCGGGAATATCAGAAGCCGAAGAACGCTTCAAGCGAATAGGCGCCATGTACCGCGCCAGTGCATCGGCTTCCTCTTTGGACAAACGATCCGGTTTAAAACTTTGCTGTTCAACCTCCGCCGATTCTGATTTAAGGGCGTATACACCCTGTTCCTTGGAAGCTTCCACGATCAGCTGACACTGCATTGGCAAAGCTTCTTTACGAGAAGCCAGCACAATTGTACACGCCTCTATGGCTCGACCGTCCTCCAGCAACAACGGCAACAAAGGTTCTTCCTCAATCAGTTGGGTGTCAGATAAAACAATCACATAACACGGGGCTTCCATCCCTTTGCCCTGACGTTCATTGCGATTATTTTTTCGACGGTTCAATCTAGCAAACAGAAAGTCAGCTAATTGATGGGCGCTACTACTGCGGTCTGACATCATTCTCTGGATTCGGTCATCATCCCATACATGTGGGAGCCAGCGCATCCAAGTCCATTCACTTTCCTCTCGCTCATCATAGAAGGAGGCGATTTTCACTTCATCTGGCGAATGACGAACCGTTACTTGTGCCAAGATGACTCTTAACGCAGCCAGGGTATGCTCCCGCTCGCCGACCAATCCGATCACTTTGGATTGAAACAGTGGCAATGTAATGGAAGCAGCGCCCACCAAACGAAATTCTTCTTCCAGTTCATCTGCAGCTCCCAACAAAGGATCTCGGTCATAACCGTCAGGTCGTGGGATTTGCAGTTTAATATGAAAGGGAACTTGTCCAGTCCCGATACGTACCTGCAAGAAATCTTCATCCTCCGGTGATCGTTCCCAAAGAGAACTGTTGCGGTTTTTTACGATTTGAGTGCATATTTGCGGATCACCGTGAATTTCATATAGCGTGCGAACTTGTTCTTCGCGTTTCATTTTGAGTTCTTCACGATGCTTTTGGAGCTGCTCCCGGTACATGCGGTCCCGTTCCTCCAACTTGCGCTTATATTCCTTCTTATTATTTAAATAGACGAAAAAAGGAATCGTATAAGATGTAAGCATCATGACCACCGTGACCATCTGGAACATCAAATAGTTACTGTTGCCCATCTTGCCTGTTCTGCTCATATATACATAAAAGCCTATAGTCACCAACGTCATCATTAACGGAATAAGTATAGATATAATAGAAAAAGACGGCTTGCTCGGCTCAGCCGGAGGCCGTAAAATCTCTAGCTTCTCCTCTCGGAGGGCCGGTCTTAATCTCGGGGATCGCTGGTATAATACATTCAAGACAAAAGTCCCCCTTTTCGCTTACTATTTCATTTTACCAAGGTTTCATATTATTTCATGTGTGTATTTACCCATTTTTTTCAGTTTGAAACAAAGAACGCCTTCCATATACAGGCGCCTCGTCCTGAGTTGTCGAAAAAGCTCGCTGAATACGCACAGTACAGCCTTCCCGCAAACCTGCTCCTGTGAGTAGCTGGTTATCCTCCACTCTGAACCAAAGCCCTTCCGGGAACTTTGCTTCCATAATATATTGCATGCCTTCAGCCGGAGGCTCACCAAAAATACGCACACCCAGCATCAATTTTAAATGTTCTACCGAGTATTCATCTGCCACCTCAATATCAAACCACTCTGTTTCCTGTCGTCCTGAAAGCACGGTCAGGATCATCTGTCATCCCTCCCGATCCTTAATTTATACAGCAATACTCACGCAAAAAGCCTATTTCTACGGAAATATGGCTATCGTAACTGTAGCATCCGCCTATTAGACTGTCAATTTGTTACAAAATGCCCACGTTCAAAATAAAACGGTGACTATAGTCATACTTATAATTAATAGTAGAGTCATATGAATCAAAAATATGGATTTACAAATTTCATTTGCGTGCTTACGTCATTTTGTCGATTAGGTAGAACTAAATTCGATTGTTACCCAAATTGTTGTGAACACTTTGTAAATTTTTCAGACCTTTATGTTTTTATAAGGTGTTTTTAAGGTAATTTTAAGAAACGGGCACTACAATAAAGCCATGAAATAACTCAGGTGAGGTGATTTTTGTGAGAACATTAATTACATTTCAAAACAAACGTATTCCCGTATACTTCAATCAAGAAAATAAGCAACCGGTACAAAAAACCTTAAAACTTCTAAGTAATACTTTGGAGAACAAAATCTCCAGTGGCAAGCGTGCCCTTCAAAAATGTCTTAACTCTTTGATCAGTATAGAGATTGTCGGTTGTGAAGCCATCCTGCATAGCGTTAGTGAAAATGATTCATTGGCATTGTCCCTCTATTAAGAGGGACTTTTTTTGTTTGCATTAGACACAAAAAAGAGAGGGGCATTTCAGCACCCTCTCCATATCAGCGGTTACGAAACATGCTACATGTGACTTACCGCAGCCTATGCATTTGATCAGACTCTATTTATAGTATTCTGCGATAACCTTTTTTACCGCCTCGTTCCTTTTTCTGCGCCTTCTCAATTCGTATTCTAAACAGTTCTAGTAAATTAGCGCGTGTATGTTCTTCCCGGCAGTTGTCCAGCTTTTTTAAGATAAAACGGTCAATGGACATATGACTCAGGCTCCTTTACAGCAAGCTGCCCCTCCTTTTCAAGGGGATGATCCGGCTATCCATTTTTAACCATTCCACCTGTTGTTTAAACACGTACGATTTGACTAGGATAAAGCAGGCGGGATTACGCACCCTTTAAATAGGGTAAATACATAAAGTTTCGAAAGTTTTATCAGTTTAGCCTGGAAGCTACGGACAAGGAGCGAGCAAAAACTATGAGTAAGCACATAATGACCAAAATAAGCTGGAACCTTTTATGTATGTTCTTCATCCTAACTATGCTGGCTGCATGCAGCAGGGAGAAAGCCTCAACTCGAAGTATGGCCCAACACGAAGCTGAAGCACGTGCCTATACCGTGACAGGTAATCCGAACCAAGCTGCATCATCCCTTGATGAACGAGCTGCCAACGATGCACCTGTCCACCAGCAAGGCAGCAGCTATGTCGAAATATCAGGTGACGTAAGTATAGATAAAAATACAGTGAAGGTTACAGGGCATTCCAATCTGCCGGCTGGAGCACGGATCAAAGGGAATCTTGCAGTCAAAAACTCTCTGTTAACCGGATATACGGACGAGACAACTATTCAAAAGGACGGAAGTTTTGTACTTCAAGTACACCGACCTGGTATACAGGGAAGTATGGATCTGACTGTTCTGTTCCGTCCAGATGACCAAGACAAAGAAATACGAAATCTGTATGGTAGTGGTGGCAACAAATTAGAAGGCCCTTATGTATATCAATACGAAGAAAACGAACAACTTTTGCAAGAAATTCGGATAGGTGCTGAGTTTGATCCTGAACAAGACCGCCATGTCCCTCTAATTAAGCCTGTCTGGAACAAACCAAAGGACTACGGTAATCCTCAAGTGTGGATTAAGCCCGATGTGAGGCAAAAAGGAAATTATTATCACGTATATGCGCGTAGCAATTTGCTCGAGGGTTCGGACGTCAAGCTCACAATTGATTTTCCGGGACGATGGCAGTTTGGCTACGATGATCAAACCAAGGTCATGCCTGATGGTTCCTTCAGCATGAGGGTCAAAAAGCCGAGCCTTGCTAACCGCTACACCCTGGTCATAAGTTTCGAGCCGAACGAAGATATGTGGATCAACGCCAAACAGGCTTACGGTACAAAAGGAGAACGTCTTGCGGGATCATTAGTTAAATCCGCAGACGACAAAAAGGGCTCCAAACGGATTGAAGCCCGTGTCCAAATTCAACCCAAATCGTACTAGGCAGCCAAAGGAATCCTATATCATCTAGCTGTTAGGGCTGTATCGTGACCGGCGTCCCTATACTTACCTTCTCTTGAAGCTCCAGTACATCCTTATTATGCATTCGAATGCAGCCATGTGACACCAACTTGCCAATGGACCATGGCTCATTGGTGCCGTGAATGCCATAATGCGGCTTGGACAGCCCCATCCAGAACGCTCCGAAAGGACCGCCCGGATTGGGCTGTTTGTTAATAATCGTAAAATGCCCATGCGGTGTTTGTGTAGCCACCTTCCCAATACCGACTGGATAACTAAGAACGATCTGACTTCCATCTTTTAAATATAGACGACGATCCGATAAATCCACCACAATGCTGTAGTTCGGCATATGTTCACCCCTCTACACCATATGCCGACTACCACATAGATTTTCTTAAATTTCTACAAATGATGTTTCATGACAGCTCGCCTTACCACTCCACATCACGTCGCCAACCACCTCGCTGATCCCTGCGGCCCGGAGTTGTACTTGAACGGCTATCTTTTCTACGTCGGTCTGCTTCCTTGCGTGCCTGATATTCCAGTTCCCGCTGCATCTTGCGATAATTGTTCACTCTGGATTCCGATAATTTCCCTTTTTGGATAGCTTCCTCCACCGCACATCCAGCTTCTCCCTTATGCTTGCAATCGGCAAAACGGCATTGCTGAGCTGTTTCCATAATATCAGCAAAGGTATGAGCTACACCCGTGGAATCATCCCATAGATTAAGCTCGCGCATACCGGGTGTATCGAGCAGAACGGCTTGCTTTGCAATGGGAAAAAGCTGTCGGTGTGTGGTTGTATGCCTGCCTCGGCTGTCTTCCTCCCTCACATCCTGTGTCAGTTGAACTTCAGCCCCGGATAGCCAGTTCACTATTGTGGATTTGCCACTACCGGAAGAGCCAGTCAAAGCAACCGTACACCCAGGCTCAAGGAACGCCTCCAGCTGCTCTCTGCCTTCGTTCTGCAAAGCAGAAATTACGATAACGGGTACTCCAGGAGCAACTCCTTCCGCTTCTGCAACCCGCTGTTCGACATCTTCACAAAGGTCACTCTTACTCAACACGACAACCGGGTTTACTCCGCTATTCCAGGCCATGATTAAGTACCGTTCTAATCTGCGCATATTAAAATCATGATTCAGCGCATTAACAAGGAAAAGCGTATCTACATTGGTCGCGATCAGTTGCTCCTTCGTCTCAAAGCCTGCGGCCTGTCTAGATATTTGGCTTTTGCGTGGCAAGACAGCATGGATTACTGCATCCGATACTTCGTCCGACGTGGTGATGGCCACCCAATCCCCTACAGCCGGCATTTCCGCCGGGTCAACAATAGCATGTCTTAGCTTACCTGAAGCGGCTCCCCAGCGTTCCCCATCCATCGTAATAAGCTTCACCTTTTGTCCATAATCGGCAATCAAGCGGGCAGGGCGTATCTGCGTGTTTCCTGCTCGTTCCTCATAGTTTTGCTTCCATTGGTCCCACAAACCGTTCCAGTAATCAGACCAACCGTATTCATGTATACTCATTATTTTCCTCCTGAGATCATGTTTAATTTTTTTTGGTGTTACTCAATAGGTGTACATTTTTCTCTCCGCAAGCAAACAACGCAAAAAATCCGCAGGGAAACCCCTGCGGAAGGTATACAGCTCAAGCGATGTGATCCGTTCGTTCACTTATGCAAGCAGTCTTACACGGACTACTTTCGAAACCAACAACCGGATAACAAAACACTTGACCATAAAAAAATCCGCAGGGAATCACTCCCTGCGGATTTCGTTGGTTCTACTGTCCAACCAACTGCTGAGCTAAGACTATAGATCTAACAGTCTTTAGCCGTGCATCGTCCGTGCGGGAGACAAGTCATTCTGCTGCTGAACCCATTCACTCATGTTCGTACGCATATAACATCGCCTCCTCCTAAAATTTCCTTTATCATACAAGTCCATCAATTGTCTGTCAAGGCTGATTCTAAACATTTTAAACTATTTCAAGTTTTGTTTAACGTACCTGATCCCATCGTGTCCACATTTCACGCGGGTTCAATTCGTACATTTCTCGCTCCCTGTACATAAACTGATGCATGATCAGCTCACGCCGAATCGTCGCAAAATCCTCATGGTATTGCTTGATCCACTCGTTTAGTTCACGTTCAGGATAGATGCGCCCTGGCTCCAGCTTTTCGGCGAGCATCTGAAGTACGATCAATTTTTTCTTATACTGGGCAGGAATTTGACGCAACTTGCCGTCCTTGGCAAAAAAATTGCGTAAAACCGTTGCTTCCAGCGTTTCATTCAATTCGGACATATCTTCCTCTTCCTCTCCTTTTTCAAAAATAAAACGCACTGTCGCCTCGGCATGCTGCCGAATCAGCTCTGGGTTCAGTGTAAAATACACTGTGTTTTTATCACGGCGTTCCTTAATCAACCCGACCTCTCGGAGTTTGGAAGCATGATGCGTAACCGTAGGCTGTGACAGATTTAGCTTTTTCGCCAAAGCTTGACCATGCATCTCACCACGGGATAAAAGGAGTAATATTCGCATACGCGTTGGGTCCGCAAGTGCTTTATGATAATTGACCATTTTATCTAGTTGCACCGTAACTGCACCTCTTTTCACTACTACAGATTTGCTATGCAAGCAAATTCGCTTAACCTAAATAGATAATTATCTAATTATATGTTTGTCAAATGTTTCTGTCAATTCTCTCTTCCATCATCTCTTTCTGAAAACGGCTGGATATTGTGCACACATTACGGTAGGATTATTATTTGAAAACTTCTCACACACTGAGCTATTTGCATCAATTCTGAGATCTGTTTGACGAAATAAACTAATACAACTGGAGGTTCATCCAAATGCACGACGTAATCATTATCGGTGGCGGACCTTGCGGACTATCCGCTGCAATCGAATGCAGCCGCAGAGGTTTGCGTACGATCATTATTGAAAAAAGCAACATCGTTCACTCCATTTTTCTGTATCCAACAAATATGCAGTTTTTTAGCACCGCTGAACTATTGGAAATCGGTGATGTTCCGTTCAGCACTCCCAATGACAAGCCTTTTCGTCATGAAGCACTTGCGTACTATCGCAAAGTAGCCTCACATTATAACCTGGACATTCAGCATTATGAGGAGGCTCAATCCATTCAGCGGCAGGAAGACGGTACATTTACCGTACATACTCTAAGCAAACGGGAAATAACCAAGAGCTATTCTTCACGCTATGTCGTCGTGGCTACGGGATATTTTGATCATCCGAACTATCTGGGCATTCCCGGGGAACAATTGGATAAAGTCACTCACTATTTCAGCGAAGCCCACCCCTATACAGGAACCCGGGTCGCAGTCATCGGCGGTAGTAACTCTGCGGTAGATGCTGCAATGGAATTGGTGCGGGTCGGGGCTACGATTGATATGGTTTATCGTCGTAATGAGTTGTCTCCATATATCAAACCGTGGGTTCGTCCATTGTTCGACAGTATGGTACAAAAAGGGAAGATCACGCTGCACTTAGGCGCACGCATTACTGAAATTCATCCAGACCATGTCATCGTCACTCCGATGAGCACAGAAGCATTCCAGCTCGAAAATGATTTTGTACTGGCACTGACTGGATTTCACCCAGAACGAAAACTACTGGAGTCTGTCGGCGTCCACATGGCTGAAGATCTGGACAAACCCGAATTTAATCCTGCCACGATGGAAACTAACATCCCAGGTATATATGTCGCCGGAGTTATCGCTTCAGGCAGCAATGCCAATGAAGTGTTTATCGAAACAGGTCGCTGGCACGGGCGTCAAATCGCCGAACATATCCAAAGTTAAACGATCGAAGGAGAACAACTGAATGGATTACAGCTCACTTATCCTACTGGTACTGGCTGGCCTTGGAATTATCAGTGGCAACTCAACCGTGACGATTGCTATGGTAGTACTACTACTGCTGCGGGTAACCAGCTTTCATACTGCTTTCCCCTGGCTTGAAAAGTATGGCTTGACGATCGGAATTATTATTTTGACGATTGGGGTCATGACCCCGCTAGCCAGCGGTAAAATCAGCATCAATCAGGTGACAGAGTCCTTCCTGCACTGGAAGTCCCTGCTCGCGATTGGTATCGGAATTCTGGTAGCCTACCTTGGCGGCCGCGGAGTAACTTTGATGTCCGGACAGCCTATTATTGTGACAGGTCTACTGATCGGGACCGTCATTGGCGTTGCCTTCTTTAAAGGGGTTCCTGTTGGACCTCTGATTGCTGCCGGGCTGCTCTCCTTATTAATCGGTCGCTCCTAAATTTCTAGACACAGGATTGAAAAGAGCCGTTCAACAAATATACAAATGAATGATGGCAATCTGCATATCTGGCTGAATTCAGTCCCGCTTTGTGTTATACTCAAATCGCATAATTTGGTAAATGCAGGAGGCTTGACCGATGTCTCGACAATTTGTAACGGAAGCTGTAATGGTGGCTATATACGGCCAGCTGCTTACATCTCCCGCCCCTGTGGAATATATAGTGCCTTACACATCACTGCTAGAGCTGTACGAATTCCAGGACAGTACAGAGCCTCTCATGGATAACCCTATGGACGATCAACATGTGAAGCGAAAGGTAAGTGAGCTGATCAGTTATTTTGAAGAACCGTTGAATCAGAAAAAAATTCGGCGTGCCCTTCAGATGCCTTGGGCGAAAAGCTTGCCAATCCTATTCGATGCCAATACATCACTCATTGTCATTAATGCTGTTGATACGGCGTATTACGGAGAATATTTTGATCCGATTGAAACCGAACTGGTGTTGACAGCTCAGCGTGAAGCATTACCCATCCTGACTGATCAACTGGACTGGATTCACCGCATTATCGAAGCTTCCGTACCTGTACATGTGTACGATATTGATGATTTTGATTTTGCAGTCGATGGTCCGATGTTTAACAACCCTTAACAATACGGCATCCTGCCCTAACCACAATAAAGCGGCGGAGTATCATGTGCAGGTTCATCCCCTGCCACACGATACTCCGCCGCTTTTCATGTCCATAAACCATTACTGGCATGCTATTTTTAACGTGGAGGCATTAAGCTTGTTCATCCTTTTCATAGGTGTAAATAATGTCGTCATGTTCCTCCAAATACTTAACTTCCAGATGATGGCCCTTCAGATACCAGTAATCCTGGTCCTCCATATAAAACGTAATGCCAGCGGCTTCATGCTGTAATGCAGGGTGCTGCGGAGGCTCTACGGCAATTCCCAGAGAAAAGCCTGGATGCAACCCACCGCCGGAACTATAGCGAACAAAAAAACGGATGGAATCTCCACGATTCAAACCGAGCTCCTTAATGTACCACTGTGCCGCAGGTTCAGTTACCTGTATGCTCATGCGTTATGCTCATCTCCTTGTACAATGACGTCCTGTTAACTATATCATAGCATCTTTTGGAATAACGACCAACCGTCTCTCCCCATGCGGCTTCCTGGACAAGTCATATACATTTTTTTGAAAAAGGTTTGACAATTCGTAAAAAAGGGTGTTAAGATTCAACCATACGAGATCCATTTTGAAATTTATTACCAATTTGAACGATAACTCATGTAAGAATAACCCCATTTTGAGGAAGAAAGGAGTGTTTCCGGTGCTAAAATTTATGATTGTATTTCACCCACATCTACAAACAAAACAACTTCATACCGGAGCATCTCCCCTGTCGCATCCTTTAGAATTGGGCCATTTCTGTTGTATGGTTTAATACGAGTGGCTGCCTGCGTTTGAGCAGTTTTTCAGTGGTGAGTGTGCTGAAAATACCTGCGCGCCATATGATATTGAGATTTAAGGCATATCGTCTGCGGACGGTATGCCTTTTTTGCGCCTGTTGCCGAATCGTACTTGTGGCAACAAGCCGCTGTTGTTTCTTCAAAATGGTACACAACTCTCGAATGAACTTGACATGAAAGGATGGGATTCCTCTTGTTCTCAGTACTCAAAAATTTAGGCTGGTTTTTTAAAAGAGAACGAAGCCGATACGCCATTGGATTGTTTTTGCTGATTGCGGTTGGCGTTTTGGAGCTTGCTCCACCTCGGCTGCTAGGCAGCGCCATTGATGAGATTGTACGCGGTTCGATTTCCTGGTCCTCGCTTTGGCGTTATATTTTGTACATCATAGGCATTCTTGCCGTCATCTACTACATTACGTACATATGGATGCACAAGCTGTTTGGTGGTGCTAATCTGGTGGAGCGCCTATTGCGCACACGTTTTATGAATCATCTGCTGCGAATGACCCCTCCATTTTTTGAACGCAATCGTACAGGCGATCTGATGGCTCGTGCCACGAACGATCTTCGATCTGTCGCAAGTACAGCAGGCTTCGGTATGTTGACATTAACGGACTCCACTGTCTACCTTACCGTTGTATTGGTTGCCATGGGCACCCTGATTAGCTGGAAGCTAACACTGGCGGCCATTCTGCCCCTTCCTTTTATTGCGCTGGCCATGAGTATTTACGGTAAAGCCGTACATGAGCGTTACACACTAGCACAAGATGCATTTGGCGATATGAACGACCAGGTGCTGGAGTCGGTGGCTGGTATCCGTGTCATTCGGGCTTATGTGCAAGAACGAATGGACGAAAAACGTTTTGCCGATATTACTGAGGATGTGTTTCGTAAAAACTTGGCAGTGGCCCGAATGGATGCTCTCTTTGAACCAACAATCCGTTTATGTGTAGGACTTAGTTACGTTATCGGACTCGGGTATGGTATTTATCTGGTATTTCATAACGATATCACGCTAGGCGAACTGGTATCTTTTAACATGTATCTAGGAATGATGATTTGGCCGATGTTTGCCATTGGCGAACTGATTAACATTATGCAGCGCGGTAGCGCTTCCCTGGACCGGGTCAATGAAACTCTCGATGTCCAGCCAGACGTTCAGGATGTAGCCCAACCTGTTCCAGTGGATCATCCCGAATCCATCACTATGAAAGACGTGACTTTTCGTTATCCTACCTCCACGGTTGACAATCTGTCACATGTGAATCTGGAGCTCAAACGTGGAGAAACACTAGGTGTCGTCGGTCGAACAGGCAGTGGAAAATCCACTTTGCTCAAACAGCTATTGCATGAATATCCGACTGGCAGTGGTGATATTTTAATCTCCGGCACTCGGCTGGAGGACATTGCAGCGGAACAATTACACAGCTGGATTGGCTACGTGCCGCAAGAACAAATTTTGTTCTCCAAATCGGTGCGCGAGAACATTCAGTTCGGAAAGCCTGGGGCCGATGATGATTACATCATGGAAGCGATCCGTACGGCCGCCTTTGATCAGGATTTGGGAACCCTGTCCGATGGGCTGGATACACTCGTCGGAGAAAAAGGCATCGCCCTGTCCGGCGGTCAGAAGCAGCGTGTTTCGCTTGCGCGCGCCTTTATCGGTGATCCGGATATTCTAGTACTCGACGATGCACTATCAGCAGTAGATGCCCGCACGGAAGCACGTATTATTGACAATATCCGTCATAAACGCTCGGGTAAAACAACCTTGATCTCCACCCACCGTCTATCGGCTGTAGAGCATGCAGATCGGATCGTCGTGCTGGAGCAAGGACGTATTATTGAGGAAGGAACCCACAATGAGCTGCTTCAAGCTGACGGATGGTACCGACAACAATATGAACGGCAACAAGTGGAATCTGATCTGACCTCAGGGGAGGTATCCTAATGAAACTCAATATCGGCAAAAGGCTGTTCCAGTATGCACTGACGAGCAAAGCGGGTTTTATTGCCGCTCTCATCGCCCTGGCTATTGGAGTAGCCGCTGAGCTGGCCGGTCCCTTCATCGCCAAAACGATGATTGACGACCACATGCTCGCTATTGAAAAACCATTTTATGAAACGACTAGTGTGGACGGCACTATAAGTTATGCTGGAACCCATTTTAAACGTGAAGATCGCTTTGAGGCCGGGGAGACCAAAGGGCGCGAAGCGAGGATTTTACAAGTCGGCAGATCTTTTGTATTTGTCGATGGTTCCGTCCAGGTAGCGGATGGTAACCGATCCTTTACGAACGGTACGCTGACCGTGACACGCGGCTCCGACACCTTTCGTTATAAAGCTAAGGCTCTAACGGCTGATGAGCTGTATAGCTTTTACAAACCGGAAATGCCCGGCATTTTTCAGCTGATTGGGTGGTATTGCTTCTTTTTAGTCGTTTCGATTTTTGCCGAGTTCGGCAAAACATACTGGCTGCAATCCTCGGCGAACAAAGTCATTCAGAAGCTTCGGCTTGATCTCTATGCACACATTCAGCGCTTGCCAGTTTACTTTTTTGATAACTTACCCGCAGGCAAGGTCGTATCCCGTGTTACGAATGACACGGAGGCAGTCAAAGATTTGTTTGTGGCTGTACTCTCAAACTTCACTTCAGGGATTGTAACGATGGCAGGGGTATATGTGGCACTCTTTCTACTGGATTTCAGACTGGGTCTTATCTCTCTATTTATTGTACCGTTGCTGATCTTATGGATTGTATTGTACCGCAAGGTTGCAACCCGCTATAACACGATCATCCGATCCAGGCTCAGCGAGATTAATGCGATTATTAATGAATCCATTCAGGGGATGTCCATTATTCGTGTATTCCGGCATCAGAAACAAACACAGCAAGAGTTTGAAGAGTTAAATGATGACTATATGAAGCATCAGAATAAAATGCTGAATTTGAACGCTTTTACTTCGCACAATTTGGTCAACGTGTTGAGAAACCTCGCCTTCGCTGTCGTGTTGTGGTATTTTGGATCTGCGGCGCTTGGCACTACAGGTAGTGCGATATCACTAGGGGTATTGTATGCCTTCGTCGATGTGCTGGGTCGATTGTTCCAACCTATAACGGGGATGGTCAACCAGCTCGCCGTACTGGATACTTCCATCGTATCCTCAGGACGCGTATTTGAATTGATGGACGAAACTGGAGAGCCGGTGACAGATGGTACGATGCCGCGTTACAAAGGCCAGGTAGAATTTAATGATGTTTCCTTTGCCTACAAAAAGGATGATGTGCTTAAGCATATTTCCTTTACAGCACAGCCCGGCCAAACGGTTGCTCTTGTCGGGCATACCGGATCAGGTAAGAGCTCGATTATCAACCTGCTATTCCGGTTCTATGATCCGCAAAAAGGAACGATCACCATTGACGGAACGCCTGTCAAAAGTATTCCTAAGCAATGGCTTCGCCATCATATGGGTATTGTGCTTCAAGACCCATATTTGTTCACAGGTACGGTAGCCTCTAATGTCAGTCTCGGAGATAGTAGAATTACGAGAGAGCAGGTGAATAAAGCGCTGCATGACGTTGGAGCCGACAAACTGCTAGCCCATTTGCCCCAAGGATTTGATGAGCCTGTTATTGAAAAAGGCAGCACCTTATCCGCCGGGCAACGTCAGCTTATTTCTTTCGCTCGCGCGTTAGCCTTTGATCCGGCCATTTTAATTCTGGATGAAGCTACCGCCAATATTGATACCGAAACGGAAGCGCTCATCCAATCTGCTCTTGAAGTGCTCAAAAAGGGACGTACGACCTTT
The DNA here is from genome assembly GCF_011800655.1 of Paenibacillus sp. EKM10P. Classification (NCBI taxonomy): domain Bacteria; kingdom Bacillati; phylum Bacillota; class Bacilli; order Caryophanales; family Paenibacillaceae; genus Paenibacillus; species Paenibacillus sp. EKM10P. Next base: position 165,070 of record NZ_JAALET010000005.1, read on the forward strand.
ATCATTGCCCACCGTTTGTCCACCATTCGTAGTGCAGACCAAATTTTGGTGCTGCATCGGGGTGAAATTGTTGAACGGGGTAGCCATGACGAGCTTATGGCCCAGGGTGGACGTTACTTCCAAATGTATCAGCTTCAGTCAGGAACGGTTGCAGCAGAATCTGCATCTTCCTCAGCTACACCTTCTGCGCAAAATGACTTGCTTACAGGTAAAGTCGCATTTAAAGCTTAAATAATACTAGAGCCTGGGGCTAACAATTAATATTTAGCATGAAAAAGCCAGCGGTCTCCATTCATATTGGGGACTCGCTGGCTTTATTTTATATATGACATATCTTGTCGTTTTATTTAGCTACAGACGTGCCTGTACCTGTGGGAGGAAGCACTGTTCCATCGACTGCTTTGAGCGTAACCTTATACTTACTGTCTACCAATGTACTGGTATGGGTATCCGTAATGACTTGAATGTTCATTTCACCCGGTTTTGGACTCGTCAGCTTGTAGTAAATGACTGCATTCGTTTCATCTACGTAGTCGATGTGATCCACTTCAATGCCATAACCCGGATTAGGTGCCTGCAGACGAGTGATGGTCACTTTGTTCTGCTGGTCATTCGCCTTCTCTATGCTCATACTAATATTGGTTTGTTGAGCCGGGTCTACAGGCTCAGCTGGATTTTCCGGAGTGGCTTGCACCGGTTTATGATTTTGTACAAACTCGGATGCATGATAGACCATTTCAGCTGCCTCCATCCGCGTTACTTTACGATCCGGGTTAAAGTTACTCTTTTCATCCAATGTTGCAATTTTGGTCAACAAAAGAAATTGAACTGCTTCGTTCGACTCTTGGTCTAATTTTTTGCCATCTGCTATGTTAATAAGCATACGGACCGTTGGATATTCCCCCGTTGCACTCACTGCTTTATACAGAATATTCGCGAATTGCTCCCTAGTCATGCGGGTACTTGGATCAATATCCGGTGACAGAGGGATTTGGTGCTGGACTGCAATCCGATAGGAATCGGCATACCATGCGGAAGTCGGAATGTTTGCAAAGGAGCCCGTTGTAAAATCAGGCATAACCTGAAGATCCATCGCCCGAACAACCAAGTGTACTCCTTGTGCATACGTGAGCGTTTGATCCGGTGCAAACTTATCCTTGGTTATCCCTTGAATAATTCCTTTGTTCTGAAGTGAACTTACGATCTTCTCCTGCTCAGCTCCCTTTATATCACGAAAGGCAGAAGCCGACGTAGCCACAGCCAATGAACAGACGACAAGCAGCGCAGCTGCCACGCTTTTATTTTTGATCATGAGATACACCTCCATGTTTACTTTGCTTCTATACTTACGGACGCAATAAAACCATCAAATGTTTCAAATATGCACAAATTGGTTGCAAAACATTGGAATACCCTGCGATTAGTGTAACCCGTCTTGCTCTTTTCTGCTCACCATCTCCATGCAAACCCAAAAGTGTCTATGATAGTTTTCCTTTTGCAGCGCCTTTTAGAGAAAAGAGCTAATTCGCAGTAATTTTAGCTAGCAAAAGCAGCAGTGCACCTAACAAAAATACCCACTTGTGGTAGCTTACATCCGGTTAGGGGCTTTCAGTCCAAGAAGTCGCAGTGTACTTGCCAGCATATCTGCAGTCTGTTCCGCCAACTGAATGCGCCACTGTCCACCATCGACAATCCTTTCCTTAGCATAAAAACGGTTGAACGCCTGTGCTGTATCCAATGCAAATCTAGCAATAACCGAAGGTTCCAGTTGCTGAGCAGCACGTATCAGCTGCCCGTGATAGCGATCCAACTGCTTAAGCAAGGCCCAGCCTGCGTCACCCAGCATTTCATCCGAAACGATATTCCATTCAGGAGAATGCCCTTCTTGACCAAGGACGTTGTCACTGGAATTAGAATCAACCTCAGCGCGAGCGCGAGCTTTCTCCAGAAGGCTGCGTATACGCGCATGGGTATACTGCACATAAGGGCCAGTCTCACCTTCGAAGGTCAATGCCTCCTCCAACGAAAAATCCACTTCATTCAGACGGTTATTTTTTAAATCGCCAAAAATAATCGCTCCGATGCCGACATCTTCTGCTATTGCCTCTTGTTCCAGCAAATTGGGATTCTTCTCCGTAATAATGGCTTGAGCACGCGCTACAGCTTCATCCAGCACTTCCTCCAGTCTCACCACCTTGCCGCGTCTTGTGGACATTTTTTTGCCTGCAAACCGCATTAAACCAAACGGTACATGCTCACATTGCTCTGCCCATGCCTCCCCTGCATGCTTGAGCACCGCAAATACCTGTTGGAAATGTAACTTCTGTTCCCCGCCAACGACATACAGCAGCCGATCAGCCTTCATCACTTCATGACGATAAATCGCTGTTGCCAGGTCACGGGTGGGATAAATGGTGGTCCCATCCTTTTTCAAAATAAGACATGGTGGCAGCTGCTCGTCTTCCAGACGAACCACAAGTGCCCCATCACTTTCCTCCAGCAGTCCTTTTGCTCTTAATTGGGCAACAACTGCCTGCATCTTATCATTGTAAAAGCTTTCCCCCAACACATGGTCAAACGAAATGTTAAGACGTTGGTACATACGATCAAATTCACCCAGACTGACTTCAACAAAAAACTCCCATAGTTGTTGAGCCTCAGTATCCCCGTGCTCCAAACGTCGGAACCACTCGCGGCCTTCATCCTCCAAAGACGGGTCATGCTCAGCCTCCTGATGAAAACGGACATATAACTTCAATGATTCCCCGATCGGATCCTGTTGTAGCTGCTCTTCATTGCCCCATCTTTTATAGGCCGCAATTTGCTTGCCAAATTGTGTCCCCCAATCCCCTAGATGATTCACACTAATCGGTACATATCCGGTTTCACTAAGTATGCGATACAAGGCGGCACCGATAACAGTAGAACGAAGATGACCGATACCAAATGGTTTGGCAATATTGGGCGAGGACATATCAATTACTACTCGCTGTCCATGCCCAATATTGGGCTTGAGAAACTCAGTCTTGCTCAATTCAGCTAGCATAGGTGGAATATGAACAGATCGATCCAATGTAATATTTACATAGGCACCCGATGCTGTAGCGGTTAGACCCGCTTCATGGCTTACTAGCTCTGCCAATTCCATTGCAATATGCTGTGGAGACTTTCGAAATTTCTTAGCCAGCACAAAACAGGGAAACGCCACATCTCCCCATTCAGGCTGCGGAGGCACCTCGAATAAAGATAAAACTTCTTTCTCCTCCAAGCCCGTATGAGCTAAAATAGCTTGGGTAGCAATCATCAACAACATGTTCCTCTCTCCTTCTTTTTATAGGATCTAACAAAAAAAGCCCTCGTCTCTTGATATAATCAAGAGACGAGAACTTCGATATCCCCGCGGTACCACTCTTCGTAAATCGGTTGTGTAGATAAAGCTAGCTTACACAAATCGCGATTTCACTCCATTGACAAATAACGGTGTCAGCCGGGTTGATCTACTAGAAGTTCTTATCGTTGGATCAACCGTCTCCCGGGTGCGCTTCACATCGGATTTCATACCGGCTTCCACCTCTTCCGGCTCGCTGTAATGATACGGTTCCGTTGCTACTCTCCCGTTCCTTGACGTTAATTCCCACCATTATACAAACCTATTTAGTAGAAAGCAACCTTTTATTCCCTCTTCAGGGACTAGTTCTGTATATGTAATTACACTGCCACCAATTGGCGACAAGCCTCAACACAATGACGGCAGGCCTCTGCACAATGTTTGCAATGATTATGGGAATGCTTGCTGCATTCAGCAGCACATACCTCACAGGCTTTGGCGCATAGCTCACAGATTTCCTCGGCAAAATCCGTTCCGCGCTGCAACATTTGAGCAGCAAACCCACATATCTCTGCGCATTCCCTACTCACTCGAATACATTCACGCAGCATAGCTAAATCATATTCCTTCAAACTTGCTACATAGCATACATTGCAAGCGTTCATACATTCCAGGCAAGCATCCACGCATTTTTGGTATGAATGATTCATAATACAATTACCTCCCAGTTGTTGATCCTGCTGTACTATTACCCGCTGAGCCTTGAAATTAATCAATTGATGTTCGCGCTTTCAACAAAATAAACCCAGAAAATCCCGACTTATGTAAGGAAGTGTACTATATTCCAAGGTGCAAGCGCAAGGATATTAATCACATAACTTTTTATCCCTCGTTTCTGACTTGCATCCAGTCGGTCATTCCTCTATTGTAAAAAAAGAATATGCTTAACCATGAATCAAGGAGTGAAGATTGTAATGAACATAACATCTGTAGAGGAGCACCGACGGGAGTCTCCGCAGCAGGTTAACTGCATGGTCGTGACCGTCTCTGATACACGAACCATGGAAACCGATACTGGGGGCCGACTGCTCAAGGAACTACTAGAAACGAATGGATATAAGGTTGTTCGATATGTTATCGTCAAAGACGACTATGAGGGTATCCGGCAGTTGGTAACCGAAGCTGCAGCACATGAGGACATCGAGGCTGTACTTTTAACAGGTGGTACTGGCATTTCTCCGCGTGATACTACATATGAAGCCATCTCCTCTTTACTGGATAAGGAACTACCTGGCTTTGGTGAAATCTTCCGTTACTTAAGCTTTGCTGAGGACATTGGATCAGCAGCTATATTAAGCCGGGCTGTAGCGGGTACTGTGGGCCAGACAGCTGTGTTTTCTATGCCTGGCTCCCGCGGAGCCGTTCGTTTGGCAATGGAACGCATTATTGTTCCTGAACTGCGACATGTGATGAGAGAAATTTATAAATAAGCTCCTATTCCACACATGCGCCGACACAAAAAGGCACCCCATATGAATGAGGTGCCTTTTCACATTATTCTTTTTCTTCAACTTCGGGCTGCATGTAGCTATCAATCAGCTTTTGCTTCAGCTCCCATACCTTCTCACTAAGATTAACACGATAAATTTCAGGATTCAGCTTCCGCAAATATTCTGGCCAAAACAGTTTCAACTGTGAAGCATGATAGGCACGAATTTCATCCAGTTCGGGAAGCTCGTATACCTTCTGTCCATTTATAAAAATAGGTTCAAGCATCGGTACAGCTTCGTAATTTTCAACATACTTCTTCATATATGGATGCAAAGGGTTAAACAGCTTCAGGCGCTTACCATTGCGCGGACGTTCTTCATCCGGGAAAGAAATGTAATCAGCTACAGCTCTCCCTTTCTTCTTATCCACAATGCGGTATACATCCTTTTTGCCTGGTGTAGATACTTTTTCCGGGTTACCCGAGATCTTAATCGTCGGCAGCATTTCACCGTCTACTTCCCGCTCAACCAGCTTGTACACTCCGCCTAATGAAGGTTGATCTGAAGCCGTAATCAGCTGTGTTCCTACACCCCATACATCAATACGTGCACCTTGGGCTTTTAGATTGAAAATCGTATTTTCATCCAAATCGTTGGAAGCAACAATTTGTACGTAATCCAAACCTTCGGCATCCAGCATTTCCCGGGCCTGAATAGATAGATAAGCCAAATCACCGCTATCCAAACGGATGGCATTCATACGCTTGCCTTGACTCTCCAGCATCTTTGCTGTCCGAATCGCATGAGGAACACCGCTCTCCAGCGTGTCAAAGGTATCTACCAGCAATGTAACCTGATCTGGCAAAACCTTCGCGTACACGTCGAACGCCTCTTGCTCCGTCATAAAGGTTTGTACCCATGAATGGGCATGTGTTCCTTTTGTCGGAATCCCAAAATGTTCGCCTGCCAGCATATTAGAAGTCGCATCGAAACCTGCAACATAAGCTGCACGCGCTCCCCAAATCGCTGCATCTGCCTCCTGCGCACGCCGTGTACCAAATTCGAGCAGTGTATCGTCACTGGCCACCTGCTTGATACGCGATGCTTTTGTCGCAATGAGTGTCTGGTAATTCATAAAATTCAACAACGCCGTCTCGACAAGCTGCGTTTCCATAATTGTTCCTTCAACACGGACCAGAGGCTCATTTGGAAAAACAAGCGCCCCTTCTTTCATCGAATGGACCGTTCCGCCAAACTTAAACTGGCGCAATGCCTCCATGAACATGGGATCGTACTTTTCCTCCTGCTCTGACAGATAGCGAATGTCCTCTTCTGTAAACCGCAAATTTGAGATGTAATTCACAATGCGTTCCAGACCAGCGAACACGGCATATCCATTACCGAAAGGGAGCTTACGAAAATACGCCTCGAACACAGCTTTACGTTGGTGACTTCCGTTCACCCAATGGGCGTACATCATATTAATCTGATATTTATCTGTATGTAATGCGAGGCTCGTTGACTTCATCGTATCATCCTCTCTGACTGTCCCTGGTCCCTGGCTTGGTGACGGCATACCGTCTTGTCTGCCCAGATTCAGCAATATCCGACTCCATTTTGTTATCGGACATTGGTGCACAATCATTCAGTTATTTTACTTCTTCTGGCGCAAAAGCGTATCTTCAGCCGACCACACCGTGGCTCCAAGACTTCCCTCAAAATGGCCCAAAGCCCAGTCATGTCCCGCCTGATTAAAGCTCGCCACAGCGTCCTTATATACGGTAATAGCAAAACCTTTGTTATAAGCATCTACAGCCGTATGCAGCACACAAATATCTGTACACACACCAATCAGATGTACTTCCAGAATCCCGCGTTCGCGCAACCTGAGTTCCAGATCTGTACCAGCAAAAGCACTGTATCGTGTTTTATCCAACCAGTAGATACGATCACTTTGTTGCTTATAAAGGCTATGGAGCTTCCCATACAATTGTCGTCCATCGGTTCCACGTATATTATGTGGAGGAAACAGCTTACTCTCCGGGTGATAAGGGTCATTCTCCTCATGTAAATCAACAGCCATGACAACAAAGTCCCCTTGCTCTACATAGGCCTGCGTGATGGCTGTGATCCGTTCATCCAGCTCAATCGCAGGTAGCCCCACAGGCAGACTACCATCCACAAAATCCTTCGTGTAATCAATAACAATCAGTGCCTTCATCGTACAGTCAGCTCCTTATCATCAAAGTGAGATTGCACGCTCTATGCGTAACCTATCCCAATAAACGTTACGTATAGATAGATAAACGCGGTACCCTATCACTAAAGCGATATAACTGGGCCGGTCTTTGTGAATATTGATTGGAACTCAGCGGTTTACCATTCTCATCCCGAACCTCTTCCAGTATTCCTTGTCTGCTACGAGTCGATGTTATTTTGCGAATAAAATTCGGCTCTTCGAAATCCGGTACGACGCTCTGAATCACCTGATACAATTCACCCAGTGTAAAATGTGGCGGTAAAAACTGCTTGGCTATCGTTGTCTGAAGCATCTGCAACTGAATCTTGCGATAAGCATCGACTATGATATCCCGGTGATCGAACGCCAGCTCCAATTCCTCCAACGCTTCTCTGATCGTAAATAACCCGACCTCAGAAGCATCATCAGCCGCTTGCCGCTGCTCTAGCATCCATTCCTCTACCAACGCAAAAAAAGCATGCGATATGATCCACCCGCGCGGATCACGGCCTGGTCCACTATATACGCCCAAATACTCCAGATGCCCGCCGTCTACACCGGTTTCCTCTAACAGTTCCCGCTTGGCCGCTCCATATATGGATTCATCTTCTTGACAAAACCCTCCAGGCAACGCCCAGCGTCCCGCAAACGGCCAACTCCGGCGCTTGATGAGCATCACTTTCAGCTCACGAATCGGCAATGTCTTTGTTACCGTCTTGCGCTCACGCTTCGTTAAAGTAAACATTACGATATCCGCCGGAGCACCATCCGGGGTACGGTATTTCTTAATGTTATAAGACGCCTTCTGCGCCTCTTCGTTTATACGATTGCTATCCATTGGCATCACCATATTATATCGTTTTGATAAATTCATTATGACATAATAAAAATTTTTGTCAAGCGTTAGGCCTTACCTGAGTCACTTGCTTGTTGACGCAACACTCGGAACGTTGCTGTAGCTGTACAACCGAGTGTACCTTCGCTATCCCTTACTTCTGCCTCGGTGGTTATAGTGCGGCCTCCCTGATGAATAATCCGTGCTTTAACCTCCAGTCGTCCTTGTCCCATGGCTGACAAGAAATGAACATTCAGGTTCGTTGTTACACATGGATCCATATTTCGTGAAGCCATACTGACCATCCCCATCGCCTGATCCATCAATGAAGTGAGCACCCCCCCATGTACAATCCCCATCACATTGGTATGATGTTGTTTGGCCTCCAAAGCGATATGTGCCTCGTTAGCGTCAGCTGTGATCAGCTCACATCCTAAATACTCCCAAAAGGTATTATCTTCACCCTCTAGCATCTTACGCAACTTATCCATTCCCTCTCTTCCATCCCTTCTATGCTGTCGCAATTCTCTTGATGTCCCATGAACATATACGATGACTAATTGCTTCCGAAAAAAAGGCGTGGAAGCTAAGCCTCCACACCACAAATCTTATTCTAGTCACTGCAATTAGAGGAGGAAGTGACCTTCCCCTCTTCTACGTTCACCTTTTCAGCAACCGTATCACGGATGGCCGTGATCACCATTTGCAGTAGCTCATTAATTTCCACCTGGCTCTGCTGAAACTCTGTTACAATTGGAATACCGTCAAGCTCTTCCTGTAGCTCCTGAAGTTCAGCCTCTATTTTAGCAATCATTTTTTGATTCTTTAAAGATTCAAATGCTACAATTTCCTTTTGCTTCTTCTTCATCGTTGCAATCAGTTGCTGGATGCGCTCATGATCCTGAATCTTTTCTTCTGCTTTCCGGAACACCTGTACTTCCTCACTGCTGCCCAGAATACCCGCCAACTCTTTGGCCTTTGCCAATATCATATCGCGATTGACCAAATGATCATGCTGGCGCGCCGCCGATTGAAGTTCTGTTTGTTGCAACCGCTCCTCTGTCATTGTCCATCGCTCCTTTTCTCACTTAGATGGTCTTGCACGCAGCCTTTTATTCAAACCGCATGCAGCCCGCTAGACTGTTCTTTTTATCCGTTAACCGCTACTGGCGTTTGAACCAAGTCACCTTTAATGTAGAAGGTCATAGGTTCTGTAATTTTAACTTGGACAAAGGAACCAATCAGATCCTTCGATCCTTCAAAATGAACCAGCTTATTGGAACGAGTCCGACCAGCAAGCACGTTGCTGTCATTTTTGCTCTCGCCTTCCACCAGCACTTCCACCACTTCGCCACGCAATCGACTATTAAAGCGAAGGCTGTTTTGATTCACAGCAATGTTCAGACGCCGGAGACGCTCTTTTTTTACCGACATAGGCACATTATCTTCCATCGAAGCCGCTGGTGTGCCTTCACGTGGTGAATAAATAAATGTGTAGGCAAAGTCATAGCCCACTTCACGCACCAAAGATAGAGTATCTTCGAACTGTTCGTCTGTTTCACCCGGGAAACCGACGATAATATCCGTTGTCAGAGAAGCATGCGGAACAGCTGCTTTTATCTTCGCGGCCAGTTCCAGAACACGCTCACGAGTATATTTTCGGTTCATTTTCTTCAATATATCCGTATTACCGGATTGTACAGGCAAATGAATATGCTCCACCAGATTGCCACCCTTACCAAGGACTTCAACCAAATGGTCGTCAAAGTCACGCGGATGAGAGGTCGTAAAACGTACACGCGGAATATTGATTTTGCGCATATCATCCATCAGATCTCCGAATCTGTAATTCATATCCTTCAAATCCTTGCCATAGGCATTGACATTCTGACCCAACAAGGTAATCTCTTTAAATCCTTGACGGGCCAAATCCCGTACCTCAGCAATAACATCCTCTGGTCGGCGACTTCTTTCCTTACCACGTGTGAAGGGAACGATGCAATAGGTGCAAAACTTATCACAGCCGTACATGATGTTTACCCAAGCCCGCATACCCTCGCGCTTCTTCGGCAGGTTTTCGATAATGTCGCCCTCCTTGGACCACACTTCGACCACCATTTCTTTGCTAAAGAGTGCTTCCTTAACGAGCTGAGGCAAACGGTGAATATTATGGGTACCAAAGATCATATCGACAAAACCATGTTTTTGCATAATGCGGTTCACGACATTCTCTTCCTGCGACATGCAGCCACACACTCCGAGCAAAAGTCCTGGCTTTTCTGTTTTGAGATGCTTGAGGTGACCCAGCTCACCAAACACTTTATCTTCCGCATTTTCACGGATAGCGCAGGTGTTCAGTAAAATGATGTCTGCTTCCTTCCGATCCTCGGTTGCCTGGTAGCCCATTTGCTCCAGCAAACCTTTGATTGTTTCGGAATCATGCTCATTCATCTGGCAACCGAATGTATATACGATATAATGCTTGCCCTCACCGATATGCTTTAGCTCATCCGGGACTGCGTTATCATACAATACCTGTACGTCCTCTTTACCACGCTGCTTTTCTTTTCTATGGTTCGGCTCCGCCATAATGTTGATTTCACGTCCGCGAATACGAATCTTTTTGCTATGCTCATCTTCAGAAATAATCTTCGCATCCGAGAAATCAAAATATTTGGAGTAATCTTTTGTTTCCTTAGCCATTCGCTGGTCACTCCTTACACCATCTATTTCACGAGCTAATTTGTGATTTACTGTATCTTTAGGCAGTTGGTTATTTTATTTTATGCTCCAAAAAACCTTTGAAAAAGGCATTACACTAAATTATAGCATGATTTATAGGTCATAGCCATAGATCATCCCCGGATACGAATCAGATGCAGTGTGATGCACAAAGTTTTTTATGTATAAGGTGAGCATTGGTGTATTTATAGTATATAAAAAAAGCCCGACTCTTTTGCAAGAATCGGACTTTTACAACTTGTGTATTCAATACGTGTATTAGTCTACGATTTCAGCAGTGTCACCGTTTTTCACACCGGCTCCGTTCGCTTCATCCGTGTCAATATGCATATCCAAAGCAAAAGAATCGGACACACGTGCAAGAACATTTTCAAATACAAGGCCACGTTCGCCGCCAACACGTACTTTCAGCAACTGCTTGTCCTTAATGTCCCATTTAGCTGCATCGGATGTATGGAAATGGATATGGCGGGCTGCTACGATAACGCCTTCTTGCAGTTCCACTTCTCCGGCTGGTCCTTTCACTGTAATTCCTGGTGTACCATCAATGCTACCGGATTCGCGTACAGGTGCCTTTACACCAATAGCAAAGGAATCTGTGCGAGAGATTTCCAGTTGGGAAGCTGGACGAGCTGGTCCCAAAATGCGAACCTTATCAAATTGGCCTTTAGGACCAATTACAGCTACCGTTTCATTTGCGGCAAATTGTCCTGGTTGGGACAAAGGTTTAAATTCAGTCAATTGATAGCCTGCTCCGAACAAGATTTCAATATGCTCTTGAGTCAGGTGAATATGACGGGCGGAAACGCCGACAGGTACGATTTTAGTCATCGTGTGGTCACTCCTTTTTCTCTATACAATACTTTACACATCTATGTTATTATACTCCTATTTCGACAAGAAAGAAAAGGATAGCGCATAAAGTTCCCTTTTTCGCCCTAACCAGCCATACATATCGTCCATATAAAACTGGGATCAAACCGTCATTTTTGCAAACAGAAGAAAGAAAAGCATGATCTCAGCTACGATGAGATGAGGAACTACAATAAATATATTCAGAATAAACAGCGCACAGAGGATTCCAGTTAAGAAAAGAATGACTCTGAGACGAGGTTTAAGATGACTCAATCTGTACTGATGGAATACCAGCAAAACTGACAAAAAATAAATAAAAACAGAAGCAAAAGTAAAGCAAAGCACAAAAGTATAGGCTGCTTGCCCTAAAAACAAGAGCTGTATGGAAGCCGCAAGCATGCTAAGAGAAAGATAAATAAACAAATGACCATAGATAATAGTCTGTCCTGCTGTTTGTTTGGATTTGTCTACGCGCTTCTCTATATTCTCAAAATATTGCCACCAGATTGCGATGACCAATACAAATGTCAAAGCAGCAAAACCAATGGAAGAGATCGTGAAATGATCGGATTGTAAAACAGAAAGTATACTTATCACTGATTCTCCAAGCAGGATTAAGGTGAACTGTGCAAAACGCTCCAAAAGATGCTCTGTATGGATAGGTGTGATCACCAATTTTTTACGACCGATTAATGGAACGAGGATATCAACCGCAATGCCAGTATACAAAATCAAATATCGAACCCACGAGTCGAAGAAAAGGGAGAAGCTAGAGATAACGATCCCAACCCAAAGATAGGTTCCAAAAAAACGAGCTGTTTCCTGTTTATGAGCCGTTTCCTTGGGGGCCAAAAGCAAATATTGAACGACAGTCAAACCTCTTAAGCCAATATAGCCAACAAAAAAAGATACATAATACGCATCAAAATCTATATTCAGGCTAGCAGTCATGATTAACACAAAAAATAATTGCAAAATCATAAAAATCCGATGCGTTATACTGTCTTGACCAAAACGATTGTTATAGACTGTTTGCCCCACCCATGCCCACCAGATCGGAATAAAAATCAAAATAAACTTCTCTAAATTATGCCAACCAACACTACCATGCTCAACATGTAGTAAAACATGAGTTGCCTTGGACACAGCTGCTACAAACAATAAATCATAAAAGAGTTCAAGCCAGGTAACCTTTTTTATCAGCATGATGTAACGGAGCTCCCCTCTAGTATGGCGGTATAGCATGGTGCTTTCAGGCTCGCTTCTACGTATGCCCAATTTCGGAAAGCGTTATTTTAGCACCATGCAATCCTCGGATGCTCCAATTATTTCGTAATCGTTCTCGCTTTGTCAAGAAAATGCTCAGCCGAAAACAACTGCGATATTAAGCTATTTAGGACAACATTTTAGATGGCAGATTTGTTCTTAAATAGTCCAGTGCATGTTCTCCAAGCCATCCCTTGACCAGCTCCTCAGAGTAATGCTTCAGCAGTAGTTCTGCAAAAGCCGGATATTTCCCCGCGTGCTCCAGTCCTCGCACATGGGCCTCGATACCGTCAAAATCAGAGCCGAACATCAAATGTCTTTCGCCACCCAATGAACAAATGTGCTCAATGTGCGGTAACAGATCCTCAGCGTGTACTGTACCCTGCTCTTTCAGAAACATCGTGACAAAGGTCAACCCAATTCGTCCGTTGCGGGCGATCAGCGCCCCAATCTGTTCGTCCCGCAAGTTACGGGGATGAGGACATCTCGCAAAGGCGTTCGAATGCGAGGCGATGGGCGGTAAGGCCGCCTCCTCCATCACTTCCCAAAAGCCTTGTACAGACAAGTGTGATACATCTAGCAGCAGTCCCAGACTATTACAGCGATTGACCAAATCATGTCCCTTGCGGGTTAGACCCCCACCTCTAAGCTCCATAATGCCGTCAGCCGCCCAATTTGCATAATTCCACGTCAGCCCGATCAACCGTATTCCCAATGCATAGCACACATCCGCATAAAACGGATTTCCTTCCAGCGCATCTACCCCTTCGAGTGAGAGTAACGCCCAAGGTGACTCTGTATGATTCGTTCCATTACTATCCCAATTCGTTATCTTTCCAGCTTGCTTCTCTACGTCTGTCTGGTGTACTTGCTCCATTTGACGTGCAGCGGACATATTTTTAAGTGCTGCCAATTCCTCTCTCCATAGCAAAGGTTTTAACCCGCCTGAGGTAGAAGTCACATGCTGCCTGAACAGTTCAATTTGACGAACCACATGCTCAAATTTTGGCGTACCCAATACCTGTGAAATATATATAGCGAACGTTTGCAACTTTACGTTGCCTTCTAGCAAACGCTCTTTTGTGACATCAAGCGATGAATGACTGAAATCTACCTGCGAATCGAGTTGCATTTTACATAACACGTCGCAGTGAAGATCAACAACTGGCCAATTCGCTTCAAACTTATCATTCATGCACTATACCCCCATTGGATTAAAGCCCACAAATTTATTTTGAAAACCATAGGAGCTAACCACAAAGCAAAAAAGCCCGTTTACAAAACGTAAACAGGCTCAGGCAACTTCTATTTATTATCTTGGCTCTACAATCAATTTGATCGCAGTCCGATCTTCTCCATCAATAACAATGTCTGTAAAAGCAGGAATACAAATCAAATCCACTCCGCTTGGTGCGACAAATCCCCGGGCAATGGCTACCGCTTTAATGGCTTGGTTTAGTGCACCCGCTCCAATCGCCTGTAATTCTGCATTTCCGCGTTCACGCAGTACTCCTGCGAGTGCGCCTGCAACTGAATTGGGATTGGATTTTGCTGATACTTTTAATACATCCATAGTAAGTACCTCCCCTGGGAATGATGATGGTTTGATTCCACTATTAGATGTTATTCGAGGGTCAGCAAAAAATTCCTGCTTTTTGGTGACAGTTTTCCTTATTCTTTCCTTAAGTAGCTCACAACAAAGTTAATCCATCCGCCATTCGTCTTCTTTAAGCCTGATTTTCTGAATTTTCCGGGCTTTCCCATCGTCATCATTGAGCTCTACGCTGATGGCATGAAAGTGCCATTTGCCCATGTCCACTTGAAAGCGTACCGGAAGCTGGGTCTGAAATTTCTGTAATACAGCCTCTTTCTGCATACCAAGCACGCCCTCATAAGGACCTACCATTCCCGCATCTGTCTGATACGCAGTTCCTTGTGGCAAAATCGTATCATCATTACTTTGTACGTGTGTATGCGTTCCTACCACGATTGATGCGCGTCCATCCAGATGCCAGCCCATAGCAATTTTTTCGGAAGTGGCTTCAGCGTGAAAATCTACTAGAATATGTTTATGTTTTTTGCGTAGCTCGTCTACAATTTCATCTGCTGCCCGAAATGGACAGTCAATAGCTGGCAAAAAGGTTCTACCTTGCAGGTTAACAATGGCTAGTTCCTTACCTCCACCTTTTACAACAGTATAACCCCGACCTGGTGTCCCTGGTGGAAAGTTAGCCGGACGGATGATCCGCGGCTCATCATCTATAAAATCAAATATCTCCTTATTGTCCCATGTATGATTGCCCATCGTAATCCCATGAACGCCCCAATCAAAAAACTCTCTGGCGATGGCTTGAGTAATTCCTCTTCCCGAAGCTGCATTTTCTCCGTTCACAATAATAACATGCGGGTTGTATTTTGATTTTAGCGAAGGGAGATTCTCCCTCAGTGCCTTTCTGCCTACACTGCCGACGATGTCTCCAATAAATAATACGTTGATAGAAAACCCTCCCTAGTCTGCCTTACATAATGAAAAGTGGCCCTACAAGCAGCGGCCACTTTTCATTGAAATGCTTTTATTTTGCGTATTCTACCGCACGGGTCTCGCGAATAACGGTAACCTTAATATGCCCTGGATAATCCAGTTCATTCTCAATCGTTTTCGTAATATCGCGGGCCAATCGGAATGCTTCCGCATCATCAATTTTCTCTGGCTGTACCATGACACGAACTTCGCGTCCGGCTTGAATTGCGTATGATTTCTCAACGCCTTCAAAAGATTCGGAGATGCGTTCGAGCTTCTCTAGACGACGGATGTACGTCTCTAGCGTTTCACGCCGCGCTCCCGGTCTTGCTGCTGACAGAGCATCTGCCGCTCCAACCAGCATGGCGATCACTGAAGTCGCTTCGCAGTCGCCGTGATGTGAAGCAATGCTGTTGATAACGACCGGGTGTTCCTTGTACTTCTTCGCCAGTTCCACGCCAATTTCAACGTGTGATCCTTCCACTTCGTGATCCAGCGCCTTCCCGATGTCATGCAGCAATCCTGCCCGTCTTGCCAGTACAACGTCCTCGCCCAGTTCCCCGGCCATTAGACCTGTCAAGTATGCAACTTCCATCGAGTGCTTCAATACGTTCTGTCCGTAACTCGTACGGAACTTAAGACGTCCCAAGATCTTGATCAAATCCGGATGCAAGCTATGCACACCCACTTCAAAGGTAGCCTGTTCACCATACTCACGGATTCGTTCGTCCACCTCTTTACGGGATTTTTCCACCATCTCTTCAATACGAGCCGGATGTATCCGTCCGTCCGCTACGAGCTTCTCAAGAGCAGTACGCGCAATCTCTCTACGAATCGGATCAAATCCGGACAATATAACAGCTTCCGGCGTATCATCAATAATGAGGTCGATTCCAGTAAGGGTTTCAAGTGCACGAATGTTACGGCCTTCGCGTCCGATAATCCGGCCTTTCATTTCTTCGTTCGGCAATGTCACAACAGAAACCGTCGTTTCTGCTACATGATCTGCCGCACAGCGTTGGATGGCCAGTGTGATGATTTCGCGGGACTTTTTGTCCGCTTCTTCTTTGGCCTGCTGTTCAATTTCCTTAATCATCTGAGCTGTTTCATGACGAACTTCCTGCTCTACGTTGGTCAGAATAATACTTCTTGCATCCTCCATCGTAAGATTAGAAATACGCTCCAACTCAGTTACCTGGCTCTTGTAAATCAAATCAATTTGCTGCTGGGTTTCATCGATTCGTTTCTCTTTGTTGGCCACTTGTTCTTCTTTGCGTTCCAGCGATTCCAATTTTTTATCCAGCGATTCTTCTTTTTGCAGCAATCTTCGTTCCTGTCGTTGAATTTCATTACGACGTTCACGAGTTTCTTTTTCAGCTTCGGCACGGATGCGATGAATTTCATCTTTTGCTTCCAATACCGTTTCCTTCTTCAGCGCTTCTGCCTCTTTTTTCGCGTTCTCCACGATTTGCGCGGCAGCTTCTTCCGCACTGGAGATCTTAGCTTCTGCAATAGATTTGCGAATAAAATAACCAATCCCGAACCCAAAGAATAACGCGGCTACAGCAACGAGAACGAACCAGATCGCAGTCATCATACTGTTCACCTCCCCGTTGGTTCCTCCAAGGCATTCCTTGGGACTTTTTGAAATTGTCACATTTACTTTGATCGTCAAACTAAGATAACGACTCAAGGTCGCTTCATTTCATATGCACATGCTTTCACACGTACAATTCCGCCTGGCATAGCGGCATCACTTGTTATTTGGCGATGAGAACTTTACCGTGGATTCCGCTTTTTTGGAAGGAAAAAGGGCACTCCACAAATATCGTTTCATATATATTTTATTATTTGACAAATGGCATTGTCAAGGGAATGCAAACATTAGTAGACTACCGTGCAGCTGTCCATATCATAATTAGCTCATCTAGCCAGAAGTTCAGCTACCGTTTTGCAACTTATTCCTCCCAATGCAGTAATTCCTCGTCATCGAAAGCTCCGTCTTGCTCAGCCGCACTGAGATGATTGACCACGCGGCGTGTCATATCCCCCGAATATCCGCGTCTCATAAGAAACGGAAATGTTTTCCTTTTTTTATCCATTATATCACCACGTACCTGATTCCATTTTTTACGTCCAATCGACAATGCACTCTCCCACTCCTCATTGTCAGTGATCTCACCTAATGCTTCCCCGATAGAGGCTTTAGAGATGCCCTTCTGACGAAGTTCTTGTCTGATCCACATCTTACCCTTACGTCGGCTTGTTATACGCTGTCTTGCCCACTGACGGGCGTATAAATCATCATCTACAAGCTTCTCCCGTTGCAATCGCACCAATATCTCATCAATAACAGTCTGATCCACTTCCTTTTGCGCTAAACGCTGGGCAATTTCCTGACGTGTACGAGGCTTTTGCCCCAAATAGCGCAGCGCATGTACATAAGCCTGTTGTTTTTCATCTGCCAGAACGATATCTTCTAGTTCTTTTTTGACGAATGACGTTCCTTTGAACATGTTGTACTTGATCATTACATCTTCCAATACAGACAGTGAATATGGACCAAAATGAATGATGTATCTTCCACGGTTGCGTCTCTGCCCCTGCTCCACTCTAGTAATCATCAATTCCTCATGATCTGGAAAAAGAGAAATCCCTTGCTGTTTATCTTCTTCCGAAGTGTATTCATCTTTATCGTCCAACTGCACTATGTTTCCCTCACTTTGAAATTCACGAAAGCAGCCTATGATCACCTGCTACGCAAAAGTTAGATTCTGCTGACAAAGCAGACTGTATTTGATGCAAAAATGCCCTGCACAACTGTGCAGGGCATCAGAATTATGCTATTCAAACGGACTGTACCATAATCCCTAGGCTACAGTTCACATGACAGATCAAAAGCGAAGTCTCAGGCAAGCTTATTCAAGCTCCAGCAATTCCTGTTCTTCCTTGGCCTCCTGCGCTAACTCTTCTTCTGTCGGTGGAGCAATTGTTGTAATCAAATTACTGGCCACCCGGATTTTTTGCTCGATCGTACTAGCAATGTTCGGATTTTCCTTCAAAAATTGCTTTGCATTCTCACGTCCCTGACCAAGGCGCTCGCCTTCGTAGGAATACCAAGCTCCGCTCTTGTCGACAATGTCATGCTCCGTGCCGATGTCAATCAAGCTTCCTTCTTTGGAAATACCCTCACCGTACATAATATCCACTTCGGCCTGACGGAAAGGAGGCGCAACTTTGTTCTTCACGACTTTAATACGTGTGCGGTTACCCACGATGTCGTTACCCATTTTCAAGCTTTCGATACGACGAACATCCAAACGTACCGTAGAGTAAAACTTCAAAGCACGTCCACCTGGTGTAGTTTCAGGGTTACCGAACATAACACCTACTTTTTCACGGAGCTGGTTGATAAAGATAGCAATGGTTTTCGATTTATTAATGGCTCCAGACAGCTTACGTAATGCCTGTGACATCAAACGCGCTTGAAGACCGACATGGGAATCTCCCATTTCGCCTTCAATCTCTGCCTTCGGTACAAGTGCCGCTACAGAGTCTATGACGATAATATCCACTGCCCCACTACGCACAAGAGCTTCGGCAATCTCCAATGCCTGCTCACCTGTATCTGGTTGCGATAGTAACAACTCATCAATATTGACACCCAGCTTGCTCGCATACGACGGATCAAGCGCATGCTCGGCATCGATAAAGGCGGCTTGTCCGCCTGTTTTTTGCACCTCTGCGATAGCATGAAGAGCTACTGTCGTTTTACCGGATGATTCCGGTCCATATACTTCAATAATCCGGCCTCTTGGAAAGCCGCCCGTTCCTAACGCAATATCCAAAGCAATCGAACCACTGGGGATTGTTTCCACTTGCATGTGGGTAGACTCACCCAACTTCATAATGGAACCTTTACCAAATTGCTTTTCTATTTGACGGAGCGCCATATCCAGCGCAGCACGACGATCTGACAATAAACTCACATCCTTCATTGTTTGTACTTTAATAATACCTTGTTTTGACACGCTTGCCAAGCATTTTTTCGAACATACATTCGTTTTTTTATTTCCCACAACTCTCTTCTATAATTAAACCTTTCTCATAAAACGAAAAAAGAACCGCTGGCAAAAAGCTTTGCAACGGTTCTTCCGATAAGGAGATTATATCATGAATATCTATCTAAAACAACTCATCGATAATTAAGAGAGTTTCTCGTTCTCTACCAATCGACGCCACAATCTGTACAAGATAGCTTTGACGGATCGCAAGCGAATGGTCTCACGGTTACCGCTTAAATTTAGCTCATATACCTCCGTTTCCTTGTCACGCTGAGCAATACCAATATACACCAGACCGACTGGCTTCCGCTCGGAATATCCGGGCCCAGCTACACCAGTAACGGAAAGTCCGAAATCACTGTCCATAATCATTCTTGCCTGCTCTGCAAGCACAAGGGCTACTTCCTTACTCACTGCGCCTGGCGCATGATCGCCTTCCAAATAATCATAGGGCACATTGAGCAATTTCATCTTCATTTCATTGGAATAACACACGATGCCACCTTGAAACATAACAGCACTGCCAGGTATAGAAGTGATGTGTTCCATCAGCATACCGCCTGTACAGCTTTCCGCCGCACTCACAGTGAGTCCGCGTTTGGCCATTAAATCTACAATCACCTTCTCCAGCGTAACATCTTCACTTGCATACATATATTCGGAAAGACGTTGCTGAATTTGTACTTCCGTAGCCGTTAGCTTAATTAAAGCTTCACTCTCACTGGCCGCCTTGGTGGATATACGGATCGTAACTTCCCCTTCCTTGGCATAAGGAGCAATCGTGGGGTCCGTCTGGGATTGGATCAGATCTAGCAAGCGAGTTTCAAGAGCTGACTCACCGATCCCTGCAAATTTTAGCATTTTCGAATAAATTGGCATCTCCTCACCGCTCAATGCCTGCTGAAGCAACCATGGTTTAGCATGATTTGCAAACATAGGTTTAAGCTCCTTAGGCGGTCCGGGCAAAACCACATAAAATTTACCGTCCTGTGCAATCGCATCCCCTATAGCTAAACCTGTCTCATTTTCAAGCGGAGTGGCTCCTTCAATAGAAAGCGCCTGCCGGCGGTTATTCTCGGTCATTTCGACCCCGCGGTTCCGGAAAAACTGATCAAGCTTGTCCATGGCAAGACGATCTATCTGCAATTTCCGCCCCAATACAGCCGCTATCGCATCTTTTGTCAAATCGTCCTGAGTTGGTCCCAGCCCACCAGAAAACAAAATAATATCCGCACGCTTCTGAGCAAGTCGTACCGCTTCCTGAAGTCGATCCATGTTATCGCCAACTACAGTCTGAAAATATACATCAATGCCGATTGTAGCTAGCTCTTGTGATAAATATTGGGCATTTGTATTTACTATTTGTCCAAGTAATAACTCTGTTCCTACTGCAATAATTTCAGCTTTCATCAATTCGTCCTCCTATGATGCGTATATTGTGGGAATTATGTAAAGAAACAGCAATAAGTTAAGTCCCTATTGCTGTTTCCATAAGATTTATCCTGTTACACTTTAGAGGAGCTCAGCAAATGGATATTCTTTACAAAGTAATCAATACCCGAATAAATGGTGATTAACACAGCTGCCCATATCGCTATTAAATCAAACGGAATACCCAGAAAAACAAACGGGAAATTATTAATGAGCAGTGCTACAATAGCAACGATCTGGATGATCGTCTTTAATTTCCCCCAATTGCTTGCAGCAACCACAGAGCCATCCAATAAAGCGATCTGTCTTAGACCCGTAACCGCAAACTCACGACTGACAATCACAACAACAACCCATGAATCGATTTTTCCCATTTCTACCAAAGAAACCAAAATAGCAGTTACCAACAGCTTATCAGCAAGGGGGTCCAACAGCTTGCCCAAATTGGTGACCATATTATTTTTACGAGCCAAATATCCGTCAAGGCCGTCTGTGCTGGCTGCTACAAGGAAAATAATAGCCGCAATCAGCTGATTATACGGCAGCTTGAAAGCACCGATCTCAATCGGTGGCGGATAAAAATCAAAATCCACCAGCAAAGCCAGCATCATCACCGGGATAAGGCAAATCCGCGTTATTGTAATTCTGTTGGGTAAATTCACAACACACTCTCCCCTGATTATCGTACTTGATTACAAATGGCAGCTTTCGGATTGAAATCAATCCTATGTAAAATCGCTTTCGACGAGCGTTATACACCTTAATGTCTGCATTTTCGTTACAAGTATAATATGGCGCAAAACGCATGTCAAAATAACCTGCTGCACATCAAGCAACGTTTAGTCCTACAAAATCTATGAGAGAAAACGGCTTATTTCATGTTTGTAAATTGAAGCTCCAACGGCAGATCAGCTTTCCGCAGCAATTGAATAATGGCCTGTAGGTCATCCCTATTTTTTCCAGTTACTCGAATTTGATCACCTTGAATCTGACTTTTCACTTTTAGCTTGGAATCCCGAATAAGGATATTAATTTTTTTGGCGTTATCCTGATCAATTCCCTGCTTAAGAGAAAGACGCTGACGCACTGAACCTAAAGAGGCTGGTTCTAATTTTCCAAATTCCACATTTTTAAGGGATAAACCTCGTTTGACCATTTTAGATTGCAAAATATCAATCACCGCATTAAGCTTGTATTCATCTTCCGATGCAATCGTAAGAGCATCTTTCTCAAGCTTGAGGCTACTTTTGCTCCCCTTGAAATCAAATCTTGTTTCAATTTCACGCTCCGTCTGATGAACCGCATTTGTTAACTCCTGCATATCCATTTTGGAGACGATATCAAATGAATTTTCTGAAGCCATCGTTTCACTTTCCTTTCCACAACAAAGTTCAATATCTAATTATAGGCTAGTCATTTATAAAAATCCAATAATCCGTTCACTAAAAAGGCGTTCTTGCCAGTTCCCCGACAAAAACGCCTTTATTTACAATTACAGTTTAACATTTCTAATAGTGACTTCGTGTTGGATTTCTAAACATATCCAAAATTCCAAGCACAATGTGAGCAAGACCAAAGCCTAATATGCCATAGCCCCATGCATTCGGTGTTAGATAATAGCCCAGTAAACTGACAATAATCCCGAGCCCAGTCACAATCCAGCTGACGGTCATAACGTATACACCTCACTTTGCGGAAAATGAAATGACTGACTTTCCAAGAATTACAGTCATTAGTATTTCCCCGCAACAAGGCATTTATTCACCATCAGTAGTTGTACTAGAATCTGTCCCACTTTGTGTAGTATCCGTACTACCATTTGTCGTCGTATCCGTTGAACCCGTCACCCCAGTACTCGCTCCAGTGGAAGAAGCTTCCCCTTGCTGTATCAACACCCGAGTCGTCGATTTATTATCGGTTATCGGTTGGCCGGCGACGGAAATATCCGTGGCAGAAGACCGTCCTGATTTGATATATAAGCCTTCTGGACCGATATCGAAAGACATGGCATCTCCACTTTTAGTCATACCATAGCTCAGCTTTTCTCCACGGGAATTTTGTCCCTTGTACACCTCAAGCCAGCTTTCGCCCGTTGCTTTAATATCAACCTTGACCGTGGCCCCCGTTGCACTGGAGACTTTGAAGATCGTCGTCTTGCCTTGCTTACCATCCTGAGCCACAGTTACTCCCTGCGCTGGCGTAGTCGTATCCGGCTGCTGACCAGGATTTGGAGTAGTCGCATCTGTAGTTCCCGTACCACCTGGCTGGGTTTCCCCGTTTTTTCCCGTATCAGGGGTCTGCCCGCCAGCACCATTTGGTGCCGTTGTCTGACCATTATTCGGTGTCGTAGTTGTATTTGGAGTAGACGTGTTTGGTGTCGTACTTGGCGTTGTGTTAGGTGTTGTACTTGGTGTACTTGGTGTTGTAATCGGCGTTGTATTTTCTGCTGTTTTTGGAGTGGAATGGTTGTTACTCACCCAATAAGCATAAATAACCCCAACAATGAGAACTAGAAAAAGCCACATTAACGCTGTAGGCAACCATTTAAGATTCCCAATCGTCGCGGGACGGCTGGAGCGTTTTTGTGTAACAGGCTCCATGACTGCTTCCGGTTCAGGTTCAGGCACATTGCTTTGGTGCCCTTCCAGAAGCTCATCGGGATTCAACCCAACCGTTTCGGCGTATGTTTTAATAAAAGCTCTGACATAAAAGCTTCCCGGCAGCACTTTGTAATCGCCCGTCTCAATGGCTTCCAGATAACGTTTGCGTATCTTCGTCATTTCCTGAACATCGTCAAGGCTCAATCCTTTTTGCAGCCGGGCCTCCTTTAATTGCTGACCCAGTTCTGACATGTCATCATCTCCTTGTGTAATTACACTTATTTAAAGATCTTCTGTATAACTGGCTGTAAAGGTATCATAAATAATTTCCTCAGCCGGATTATTGCGAAGTTCAATAATGATATTGAAATCGTCAAAGCTGTATCCCGATTCACGCACAAATACATCAGGATGCTCAATCACTTTGGTACTTGGCATGCTCATAATTTCCTGAAGCAGGTGATAATGTCTTTCATTGGATCGAATGGTACTCACAATGCCGTCAATAATAAACACATTGTTGGGATTCATTTCTTCCTCAGAAAGCTGACTGCGTACCGTCTGTCGTAATAACGTCGACGACACAAAAGTCCAACGCTTCATTGCACATACACTACTGGCAATAATGGATTCCGTTTTACCAACACGCGGCATTCCGCGAAGACCGATTACCTGATTGCCATCCCTCTTTAATACTTCACCCAAAAAATCGACCAGCAACCCAAGCTCATCACGTGTAAAACGGAAAGTTTTACGATCATCCGAATCCCGATCGATGTAACGGCCGTGTCTTACTGCCAATATATCGACCAGTCTTGGAGCACGTAAGGCCGTGACTGTAATGTTGCTGGCTTTTTTCAACGTATCTCCGAGAATGCGTATTTTCTCGTCATCGTCTGTTTCGAGAAGCATCCCCCGTCTTTCGCCTTCAACACCGTTAATCGTCAGTATATTAACCCCCAGAATACCAAGCATGGAAGCAATGTCCCCCAGCAGTCCGGGTCGATTTTTATGTATCTTGTATTCCATGTACCACTGTTTTGTCTCTTCCGTCACGTTAGCACCTCATTCACATTCAAACCGTCAACAATGCCAAATCAAAGCCTTATTGTATCATAAGATAGCATCATTCGACAAAACCCAATTATTGAAATTCGATAGGCTACAGTGTGTTGTAAGCCTCAATCACGTTTATGATATATAAATTACAATGGAATTACAAGAACAGCTCTGTAACCATTACAGAAAAGCCCCCCAAAAGGGAGCTTTTCATGTTGGTTCCTACTTATGCGTTGCTCTTAGCTAATTTAACCATTAGCCGGGCGATGGTGTGACGTTCGTCCTCATCGGCAACTCCCCACAGTTCTTTCAGTGCGCGGTTGGAATGGTTAGCTGGATCGACCTTCTCATCCAGAAAATCACCGATTTCGTAAGCAAGCTCCGCAATGGTATCTTGACTGATTCCCAGCTTCTCTGCTTGCTCTACACGCTGACCAAGGAACTTTTTCCAAACATCAAAATTCTGAACAACTGTTGACATACTTAAATCCTCCTTAGATGATTCAGATTTAAAATCAACAGTTGTAATATGCTCTTCACAGACGCTTACTATACTGGTGAATTCCTCCAAGCGCTGTTTTCCTTACGTCACCCATCCTCCGTTAGGACTTATGACCTGGCCATTAATATAACCTGACTCAGGAAGCGCAAGAAAATAAACTAGGGACGATATTTCATCAGGCCGTGCCAATCGTCCAGCAGGGATTTCTTCTTCCAAACTGTTAATTTCGCCTGCATCCAAATGATCCAACATCGACGTATCTACCGCCCCTGGAGCCACAGCATTCACTGTTACGCCAGAAGGCGCAACCTCTTGAGCCAGTGCTTTAGTGAAAGCGTTAATGCCTCCCTTGGTAGTGGAGTACAATACCTCGCACGAAGCTCCACATATGCCCCACACAGACGAAACATTCACAATACGGCCATAGCGTTGGGAAATCATATGCGGCATAAAAACCTGCGTACACAAAAAAGTTCCCTTAACATTCACGGCCATCACTTCGTCCCATTCCTCTTCCGATACATCTGAAAGCAGCCCATAATGAGATAATCCAGCATTATTCACTAGAATATCTGGCTTCATTCCGTGATTATCCAGCTTTTCCCGCATACGTTCAATCTGCTCCTTACTCCGCAGATCGGCTGAAACAGTCATTACCTTGCCTGAATAAGTCATGCAACGACGAGCAACTTCATTTGCTTTTTCATGGGACTTCATGTAGTGAATGACCACATTCATCCCTACTGCTGCAAAACGTTCAGCAATAGCCGCACCAATTCCACCACTTGCTCCTGTAATCAGCACAGTCGTATCGCCAATAGCCTTTAACTCTCCGCCCTCGGTGGTCATCGGTTCCCTCTCCCTGGACATTACGGACTCACCACCAGCGATATTGCCATTTGATCCCACTTTATATGATCTTTCAGACGACGGTTTACATCCTCAAGCGTGATACTTTCATAAACCGGAAGCAATTGAAAAAAATCACTGTCGCGGAAGCGATGTCTTGTAAACTCATGCGCAATATTTTCGGGAGAATTGAGAGTGCGTAGATAACCGCCGATCTTCTTTTTGCGCGCTCGTTCAAAATGTTCTGCTGCAAACCCCTGCTTCTGAATAGACTCTACCTCTTCTCGTATCCTAGCCAACAGCCGATCAGGGTCTTTGGTATCCCCGCCGATCGCAGAAAATGCATACCGTTGCGTACTATTGTACTCATGGCCAAAACTGTCCGAAATCAGGTCCTCATCGTAGAGCTTCTGATATAGCTGTGTACTGGAACCAAACAAGAGATCAAGCATCAGCTTGGTTTCCAGATCATGACGTAGCAAAGCTTCTCCCGTTAGACCTACTTCAGCCTCCTTGAATCCAAACAGCAACTTTGGCAAAGAAACAGCCAGCTTTACCTCATGACGCGGCTCTGCAACCGTTGTGGGTTCATCATCGAAAATCCGCTCGATCTCCCCCTGCGGCTTATAGTCCTTTTTCGCCTGATTATTACGTACCAATTCGGTTATTTCGGCTGGATCCACTCCACCTACTACAAAAAGAATCATATTACTTGGATGGTAAAAAGCTTCATAGCAACTGTACAACGTTTCCTTCGTAATCGTACTGATGGATTGAATAGTACCTGCTATATCAATATGCACCGGATGGACCTTGTACAATGCCTCAATCAGACCAAAGTAACTCCGCCAGTCGGGGTTATCTTCATACATATTGATTTCCTGGCCTATAATGCCTTTTTCCTTCTCCACATTTTCATCTGTAAAGTAAGGATGCTGAACAAAATTGACTAGTGTGGTCAAATTCTCTTGAATGCGTTCGGTTGCCGAAAACAGATATACGGTCTGATCAAAGCTCGTAAATGCGTTCGCCGATGCTCCATTAGAGGAAAAGGTAGCAAAAATATCGCCTTCGGGCTCTTCAAACATTTTATGCTCCAAAAAATGAGCTATGCCATCCGGCACCTTGACGGACTGTTGACCTTCTACCCGGAAATGATTATCAACCGAGCCATATTTAGTTGCAAATGTGGCATACGTCTTCTGAAAGCCCGGTTTGGGCAACACATAAACGTGCAAGCCATTATCCATTACTTCATAGTACAGCGTCTCCTGCAAGTGCTCATACGATATATGCTCCAACGCTATTCCCCCTTCTGGTCTCTCAAGAAATAAATAGTGTCCAGTCGGAACGTCCGGGCGGCATCCTGAACATCCTGCACCTTGACTGCCTCCACCTGGCTCAGCAGCTCCTCGACCGTCCGCTCTTTGCCGGAAAGCTGTCTGTTAAAATCATAGGCAATCATCTCAAAAGCGGAGTCCTGCATTTCCTTTAGCAAGTTGCGTATCATTGCCTGCGTTTGGGTCATTTCCAGCTCGGTAATTGCTCCATTTTGTGTATCTTCCAGTTGCTTGCGGATAATAGTAACCGCTTTTTCATAATTAGGAATTTCGATACCGGATTGTATTGTGCCAATGCCTTTATGCCCGTCATAGCGTGACGAAGCATAATACGCCAAACTCTCCTTCTCCCTCACATTGACAAACAGCTTTGAATGCGGATACCCACCCAGAACGCCATTGTACATTAATGCAGAAGCATAACGTTCATCGCCATACGTAATAGAGGTTCGTAGCCCCATGTTGAGCTTGCCTTGGTTTACATCAAGACGCTCTACTATAGTTTGAACATCACGTTCTACCGATTTGGGCTGTTCAGGTACATATCCCGTTTCCGTCGAGCGGTTTAATTGAAAATAGCGATCCACAAACTTTTCAACTTCTTCCAGCGTGGTATCTCCCACGACGTATAAATCCATGCTGGCATTATTCAGCCAGTCTCCATAAGCCTCATACAAATTTTGTGCATTTATGCTGTCTAGATCTGATCGTTGACCAAGAGGATGCAGACGATAAGGCTCATCTTTGCACATCTCCTCCATACAACGCTCCCCAGCATAACGTATTTTATCATTAACTATAGATTCCAGCTTCTTACGAACATTTTCTCGTTCCTGCTGTACATATCCCGTTTGAAATGCACCGTTTTCCAATGCAGGCTTCGTCAGAACCTCTCCAAGGAAAGAAAACGAACGATCCAGCAAACTATCCGGACTGCTTACAAAGTTGTCATTAATTGTATCCATGCGAAATTGCACGATCTGATAATCTCCACGTTTATATACATCGAATCCAAAACCCGCACCATACAATTGTTCTAACTGCTCTCTAAATTGTGTAGTCTGCGGATACGATTCTGTACCCCGTCGCAGAACGAAAGGTACCAGTCCCACACGAGTTACAGTTTCCTCACGTAGCGGAGTACCTACATACAACGATATGGCGAACGTCTTAAAGCGCTTGGTGGGCAGTACATGAATCCTTAGTTGTCTGCGTGTGCCACGCTCGAAACCTGTTTTGTTCAAGTCCAAAACTCCTTTGTGACGTCAATTTGCGTCTAGCCTTTGATTAGCAATAGCTACTGTACATCTTTTTCCTGTAAAGAGGTAAAGTGTACCAATCTATATTCTAACCATGCAAAAGCCAAGAAGCAACCGGAGACAAGCTCCCGGCTGCTTCGGCGTTTTACATGCAGAAAATATGTTCCCCGATGGTTTTCACCTGCGGACGGCTCCAAATCCATTTGGAGGTAGCTGTTTTAGGGTTAAAATAATATAGACATCCTCCGCTTGGGTCCCAGCCGTTCAGGGCTTGACGTACCGCCTTTTGTGCAGTCTCATTCGGCGTGAGCCAGATTTGGCCGTCTGCTACAGCAGTGAAAGCCCCCGGCTGAAAGATTACCCCAGACGGTGTATTCGGAAAACTTGGCGACTTGACCCTGTTCAAAATAACAGCCGCCACGGCAACTTGTCCTTCAAACGGCTCACCGCGGGATTCACCATAGACCGCATTGGCCATGATTTTAAGATCGTTTTCAGACAGTCCCATGGTGTTGGCTGATCCCATCGTTTCCTCATTTTGATCAGATTTATCGTTTTTGTTCGCTGCCTGTCCCTGATCAGAACCTTGATTATTACGATGCATAGGCGTTTCCGTCGGCTTCCAGTGTGGAGTAGCATTCACCAGCTTTAATTTGGTTTTCGCACCTACCACTCCATCGGGTCTGATACCAAACTCCTTTTGAAAACCCTTTACAGCCTTTAGTGTACTGCTGCCAAAATGGCTGTCCACTTTTCCGCCAAAAAAACCCAGCAGCTTCAATCGTGATTGCAGTTCATATACATCCTGGCCATAAGTGCCAAAATCAACCGCTTCTGAACTGAATGTCGGCTGAACAGGCTGCGCCGCTGTTACTTTCTGCTGCGTGCTTGGCGACTCTACTCGCTGCTGTACAGAGTCGTTTTTAAAAAGTCCTGTGTACGTAATAGCCGAGGCTGCGAGGATACCCGTGCAAATCCAGACCATTGTTTTTTTCATATGCTGCGCTCTACCTTTCTTTTGTGGGATTAACAGGATGGCTACGTTTATTATGACAAGCTCCGCTAGAAGCTATTCACCCTTTTAATCTTCTTTGAGCAGGCAGTTCCACACCTCAAAAAAACATCACAAAAAAACGCTATTTGCGTGCATGGAGTTGTCATATTTAACAACTCATCATGCGTACAAACAGCGTTTAAATGGAATGCTGATAAAAGATAATGCTCAGGAGCTAACTTTATTTTGCTGATATTGTTCCATTGAGATAAGTACCTCACGGGGCTTACTTCCCTCGTAAGGACCGATGACACCGCGGGCTTCCATGGAGTCAATCAGTCGGGCAGCACGTGTATAACCGATCCGCATACGGCGCTGAAGGAGCGAAACGGAAGCTTGTTTAGCCTCCAAAATGATGTTGACAGCCTGATCATACAGCTCATCCAGCATTTCATCCGCATCAGTGGATACCTCTTCCACCTCAGGCACAAGCGTTTCATCATACTGAGCTTCACCCTGTTCACGCACATAGTTAACAATGTTTTCCACTTCCTGATCACTCATAAACGCTCCCTGAACGCGGACTGGTTTGGAAGCCCCCATCGGCATGAACAGCATGTCACCACGTCCAAGCAGTTTCTCAGCACCGCCCATATCCAGTATGGTGCGGGAATCCACCTGCGAAGAAACGCCGAAAGCAATACGTGAAGGAATATTGGCTTTAATAACCCCTGTAATTACATCAACCGAAGGTCTTTGTGTTGCAATAATCAGATGGATGCCTGCTGCACGCGCCATTTGGGCAAGTCGCGCAATCGCATCCTCCACATCTCCTGCAGCAACCATCATTAAATCTGCCAGCTCGTCCACAATAACGACAATGTAAGGCAGAAATGCATCCGGGTTATCCTTCATCAAATTGTTGTAGCCCTCAATATTACGGGTGCCTGATTTGGAAAACAGCTCATATCTTTTTTCCATTTCAACTACGATTTTCTTCAATGCCAGTGAGGCACGCTTGGGATCAGTCACGACCGGAGCCAATAAATGGGGGATTCCGTTATACACGTTCAACTCCACCATCTTGGGATCAACCATCAGAAATTTCACCTCATCTGGCTTCGCTTTGTACAAAATACTCGTGATAATCCCATTGATACACACCGATTTACCCGAACCCGTAGCTCCAGCTACAAGCAGATGGGGCATCTTAGCTAAATTACCAACAATCGTTTGTCCTGCAATATCACGGCCAAATGCAATCGACAAATTGGAAACTGATTCCTGGAAAACTGTCGTTTCCATTACCTCACGCATGGTTACGATAGAAACTTCATTATTCGGAACTTCTATTCCTATGGCGGACTTGCCGGGAATAGGTGCCTCCATACGGATATCCTTTGCAGCAAGCGCAAGTGCAATGTCATCCGTCAGACTTACAATCCGGCTAACCTTCACGCCAATGTCCGGCTGGATTTCATAACGTGTGACGGCTGGACCACGTACAACCTCCAGCACTTTCGCCCGAACACCGAAGCTTTCCAGCGTGGCCTCCAGCTTGCGTGCTGTTTGCATGTAATCCTTTTGTCCCATACCTTTGCCTGCATTTTGCGGTTTGGCAAGCAAACGGAACGATGGAAGCTTGTACGGCTTAGGCGGTGGTGGAGCTGGAATAGCTACATTGTTTCCTTCAGCTTCTTCGCCTGTCAATCCATTAGCAATCGTCTGAGCCAGCTCCTGAGCTTCTTCTGATGTCCCATGGATCGTTGCCGAATCATTTATATTTATATTCGTATTCGCATCGGCATCCATAAAATTACTATCCAGAGGTTCATCAATGGAATCGTTCCGCACTCCACCTGTCAGGGAGTCTTCAAGTTCAGCCTCTGATCTTTTTTCCTCATTTTTCACTTGTTCGAAGAAGTCCCTAATGATTGGCGATCTTTTTACCGGAATTGAGGCTTCCTGCTCAACGTGTTCGATTACGTCAGACAGCTCTTCTCCCTGATTGCCATTTCTCCACTGAGGCTGCACGTCACCAGCCTCATATAGAAGATCATGTTCATCTTCATCCGCATGTGCAGTTTGCTCTTCCTTGTCCGCCTTATCTGTATTTTTAAGGCCAAACAACTGAAAGAAAATTGGCTGCTTGCGTGCTGGAGGCTGCATTTCATCAAAATCATCATCCATATCCTCTTCATAGGCAGGAATAGGCTCAGATTTGGGTTTTCTATTTCCACTGCCTTTGCTAGATGCAGAAAGCGGAGTGGCTTTACCAGTCCATTTTTTCCGCACGCTTCCCCCGGCTGTCAGTAGCTTGGTCTTTACAATCCGCACTAAATCCACATAAGACAGCTGGGTCATCAGCATAAAACAAATGACGAACATGACAATCATGATCAGCTTAGCTCCTGTGAGACCAAACAGCCACAACAGAACGGTAAGCTGTAATGCGCCAACGTAGCCCCCGCTAATATCCTTATTCAGCATCGAGGTATGGCCTTGCTGATCAGGCGACAGCAACTGCTCACGCATATCTATATGTATCTGGCTCATCACTCCGCCCGGCTGAAGCGCGTTAATCGGTCCCAAACGCTGCTCCATAGATGAAATAGAACTCATAAGTGTAAAGGCAAATACCAACAACAGCAAACCCGTCTTCCGTGAGTTCCACTGGTTCGGCCACTTGCGGTGAATCATCACCATCAGACCATAATAAATGCCAATCAGGGGAATCACAAAATAGAATTTCCCCAGTACAAGCCCAAACATCTTGGATAGCGACCGACCAACTGCCGCTTCACCCGATAACGCAATGACCGCCAATGTAATCAGCACAATGCCGTAAATTTCATATTTTAAAACTCCGCCAAATATGGCTTTCTTTTTTCTTTTTCTTCTTCTGGACATACAAGGTCACCCCCCAGAAGAATATTATACCACGTCACTCGCTATCCGCACATATGTTCTTTTTCAGCAGCAAATGACCTATTTCTGTACTATTCGACAGCTTCTATGACCACTCAATGATCTGACCTGGTCCATAACGAGGATTGAGGTAGGCATCCAATGGACAGTCCAAGAGCCTTACTATGATCCCCCTACGACTTTCAAGCGGCTGTACCTGCATAAGCAGACCATCTACCCGGACCTCTACAAGCTCCTCTGCCTCCTTCCACATACCTTCCCACACCAATTCCATTGGCATTACAGTATATAGTGTCATTGGGGCAGCTCCTTGCTGTGCTCACTTGAAAGGGTTCCTGTAGGGGTGCCTGTGGCATTGGGCGAAAAAGGTGCATAAGGGGGCTGCTGTGGAGTCCCTGTCATGCCGTTCTGCTGACGGCGCGTCTCAATGATGGTATTCAACTGTTTCAGCGCCTCTCCTATACCACCAACCGCATCCATCAAACCGTATTTTACTGCATCAATTCCTCCGACCGCTGTACCAATGTCGCGGTTTAATTCACCAGTTTTGAACATCAGTTCCTTAAACCGCTCTTCTGTAATGCGAGAATGAGAAACGACGAAGCGGACGACACGCTCCTGCATTTTTTCCATATATTCAAAAGTCTGTGGGACTCCGATGACCAGGCCGCTCATACGAATTGGATGAATGGTCATCGTCGCACTCTCGGCAATATAAGAATACGTAGAAGATACAGCAATCGGCACACCGATGCTATGTCCACCTCCTATAACAATGGTCACTGTTGGTTTACTCATCGATGCGATCATTTCTGCAATAGCCAGTCCTGCCTCTACATCACCACCAACTGTATTCAGCAAAATCATTAATCCTTCGATACGTGGGTTTTGCTCTGCCGCTACCAACTGCGGAATAATATGCTCATATTTTGTTGTTTTGTTTTGAGGCGGTAAGATGAGGTGTCCTTCAATCTGACCGATAATCGTCATACAAAAAATATTGGACTCGCTTCCGGGCATGGAGGTTTGACCCAGCTGCTGTAAAGCCTCCATAGCAGGTAAAACGGGTCTTTGTCCAACCTCTGGTTGTTCTGGCGCTTCCGTTTCCTCGTTGCCAGAAGATAAATTGCTGTAATGTTCCATATGGGTGATCTTCCTTTCGCTATACGCATCTATGTGCCCCGTCTTCACCCTATAGTATGGGATGGAAATGGAATATTTTATACCCACCTCCATGCCTTTCCTCGACCCTAAAATCAAAAAAAGCCTCTCTTTCCGCGGAAACCGTCCAATATTTCCTGCGGGAAGAGAGGCGACTGTGTGCCTGTGACTTAAGTTTTTAATTCAAGTTTTTGAACATATTTCAATCGAATCACACTTCCATTATAATTGGCAGAATCATCGGTCTGCGACGAGTTTGCTCATACAAGAAGCGACCCAGTGCATCCTTGACATTTGTCTTCAGGGAAGCCCATTCATTTACATTTTCACTCATGAGCTTATGCAGTGTACTTGAAACAATACGATTTGCTTCATCTAGCAAACCTTCTGATTCACGAACATACACGAAACCACGGGAAATGATATCTGGGCCTGACTTAATCGTCCCATCTTGCTTGCTCAGTGTGACAACCACTACCAAAATACCGTCCTGTGACAACAATTTGCGGTCGCGCAACACGATATTTCCTACATCTCCTACACCTAGTCCATCGATCAGTACGTTACCTGCTGTAACTTTACCAGCTCTGCGTGCTCCGCCATTCTGAATTTCAATGACTTCACCGATATCCGTGATAAAGATATTTTCAGGCTCGATACCTACTCCTTCAGCCAGAAGAGCGTGACGACGTTGCATTCTGAACTCGCCGTGAATTGGCAAGAAGAATTTTGGTTTCATCAGATTCAGCATCAGCTTGAGTTCTTCCTGGCTGCCGTGTCCAGAAACGTGGATACCAGGATTAGCTGCGCTGTAGTATACATTGGCACCCAGACGGAACAGCTCATCAATAGTGCGTCCAACATATTTTTCATTACCTGGTACCGGAGTAGCTGCGATGATCACTGAGTCCCCTGGAAGAATATCTACCTTACGATGCGTAGAACGAGCCATTCTTGTCAAAGCGGACATCGGTTCACCTTGACTACCTGTGCAGAGAATAACTACGCGATCCGCTGACATTTTACCAACTTCTTCAGGCTCAATCAGCATTCCATCTGGAATTTCCAAGTAGCCCAAATCAGAAGCAATACCTACGACATTAACCATACTGCGACCAATCACCGTTACTTTGCGTCCGGTTGCCTCAGCAGCATTAATGACCTGCTGAATGCGATGTACGTTCGAAGCAAAAGTGGCTACGACCACACGCTGTCTCGACTTGCGGAAAATATCTTCCAACACAATGCCAACGCTCTTTTCCGAAGGTGTAAAGCCCGGTTTTTCGGCATTGGTACTGTCTGACAATAGAGCCAATACGCCACGTGTGCCAATCTCAGCCATACGCTGCAAATCTGCATATTGTCCGTTCACCGGAGTATGATCAAATTTGAAGTCTCCTGTATGAACAACAGCGCCTTCAGGAGTATCAATGCAAACACCTACTGAATCAGGAATACTATGGTTGGTTTTGAAGAATGTTACTTTCAATGTGGAGCCCAGTTTGATTTCGGAATCAGCATTGATCAAAATACGTTTGGTTTCACCAAGCAGATTCGCTTCCTTCAGCTTGTTTTCCACCAGTCCCAGCGTCAATTTGGTACCATATACAGGTACATTCAAATGTTTCAGCACGTAAGGCAAACCGCCAATATGGTCCTCGTGACCATGAGTCAGCACAATGCCTCTTACTTTGTCGCGGTTCTCTGTAAGGTAGGAAATATCAGGAATAACGATATCGATGCCAAGCATGTCCTCTTCCGGAAATTTCAGACCGGAATCCACCACGACAATGTCATTGCCGTATTGAACGACATACATATTTTTCCCGATTTCACCGACGCCGCCCAAAGCGAAAATCATCAATTTATCGTTGTTTGTTTTTTTAGACAAATGAATCTAAACCTCCTATGGTAGTTGGACGTCGTACCTTGATTTGTTATTTAATTTTCAAAAAAATACCGCACCCAGTCACTTGACCCCATTATACATGATTAAAATACGAAAAAACAAGTCATCCTGTTCGTTACGCTAGGTTTCCCATTGCCTTCCCAAACCATAAGTAAGTGTCATTTTATCTACATACCTGATTAACAGCATAGCAAAAAGGACGTTCTATAAGAACGCCCTTCATGCCAGAGGACCTTGTCAGACAATAACCGAGTCGGTGTTGCACCTACCGACTGCCCTTAACAAGGGTACTCCTTATATTTATAAACATCTTACAGCTATTTCTTTTTAGCGGGTAAATAAATTCTTAATAAACTTCGCTTCATCTTCGGTAGGAGGAATAAGCGGCAACCGAACTGAACCTACCTTAATCCCTCGTAATTCTAATGCATACTTTACAGCCACCGGATTAGGTAGAGGATGAGGACAGCCGAACATGCCCTTAAAAATTGGGAACAACTGCTGATGCAGTTTGGCTGCCTCCTGCGCGCGTCCCCCTACAAATGAATCCAACATCCGCTTCATTTCTGCACCTACCACGTGGCTCGCTACGCTGATAATGCCATAAGCACCTACAGCCATGGCTGGCAGTCCGGATGCATCATCCCCGGAATAAACCAGAAAGCCTTCTGGTGCTGACGCTGCAATCTGTGTGACCTGTGCAAGTGATGCACATTCTTTGGTTCCTACAATGTTCGGAATTTGTGCAAGTCGCAGTGTCGTTTCAGCTGTTAGGCTGGCTCCGGTACGGCTTGGAACATTATACAGTATAGCTGGAAGGGATGTGGAGTTTGCAATACTTTTGAAATGCTGATACATCCCTTCCTGATTCGGTTTATTATAATATGGCACTACCAGCAGCACACCGTCTGCTCCCGCCTGCTCCGCAGCACGGGTGAGATGGATGGAATGACGTGTATTATTGCTTCCCGTCCCGGCAATAATTTTACATCGCCCAGCTGCTTTTTCTACAACAAATGCAAACAACTTAATTTTTTCATCATCGCTCAGGGTAGGAGACTCCCCTGTTGTTCCAGATACAACAAGTGACTCTGAATGCTGTTCTTCTATTAAGTAATCAATCAACGAGGACAATGCAGTCCAGTCAATCTCTCCTTGCTGATCAAAAGGTGTCACCATTGCGGTAATCAATCTGCCGAAGTTCACCATGCTGCCTCCTTTTTTTGCAAGTCCGAGCACGGACAATGCGCCTATTGATGGAGTTCAAATTTATTATGCAATGCGCGTACAGCCTGCACCATATCTTCCTTTTTAACAAGTACCCAGATCGTGGTGTTGGAATCTGCCGATTGAAGGATCTGTACGTCTGATTCTGTCAATGCCTCCACAATTGTCGCCATAATACCTGGTACCCCGTTGATACCACCGCCTATGACCGAAACTTTAGCACATCCGGCCAGTATCTTAGGCTCTAGTCCTAAACCGTTAAGTACTTCAACCGCTTTGCTTCCATCATTATCAAATACGGTATAAACCGCCCCTGATGGAGTTACGTTAATAAAATCAACGCTGATTCCATGTTCAGCCATAGATTTGAACACTTGTAATTGCAAGTGCTCCAAACCTGACTTTAATTCAACAGTAATTTGAGTAACATTGCCGACATACGCAATACCGGTCACGAAACGGTCTACGATATCTGCCTGCACGTCTTTAAAGCCTTCTGGGTGGGTAACCAACGTCCCCTCTCCTTCGGAGAAGGTTGAGCGAACCCGTACCGGAATATTCGCCTGCATGGCGATTTCAACAGCACGAGGATGGATCACCTTGGCTCCCTGATGAGCCATATTACAAATTTCTGTATAGCTAACATGTGCAAGCGGCTTCGCATTTTCCACAATACGCGGATCAGCGGTTAATATACCATTCACATCTGTATAAATATCCACCATATCTGCATGTAGAGCAGCCCCCAGCGCCGTAGCTGACGTATCGCTGCCTCCCCGACCAAGGGTAGTCATATCACCATCAGCAGTTTGTCCCTGAAAACCTGTCACAATGACAACTCTGCCTTGGTTCAGCTCTTCCACAATCCGGTCTGGCTTGATATCCAAAATGCGAGCATTGCCATATTGATCATCCGTAATAAAGCCTGCCTGTGCTCCAGTCAGCACCGTAGCAGGAATACCTTCCTTCTCCATCAGGCTGCATAACGTAGCGGCAGAAATGATTTCACCACAGCACAGCAGTAAATCCCGCTCGCGCTTAGGAAGACTGTCACCGTTAGAAGCCGCCCAATCCAGCAGCGTGTCCGTTGCATAGGGCTCTCCTTTTCTCCCCATGGCCGACACAACAACAACCAATCGAAGATTTTGCTCCAGCTCCCGCTTCACATGTGCCAGCACAAGTTGACGCGCTTCAGGTGTGGACAGCGAGGTTCCCCCAAATTTTTGCACCAAAATACCCATTATTTTTCCCCCATATTACTCCCTGCTTTAGGAACGTTACTCCGCCTTTGCAGCAATAATTTCCGCGATTTGCACCGCGTTCCATGCCGCTCCCTTGAGCAGATTGTCGGATACGACCCACAAATTCAATCCACGGCTATTGCCCAAATCACGACGTACACGCCCTACGAATACGTCAGGTTTTCCTGCAGCTTCGGATGCCAACGGATAAAGCTGGGCAGTAGGATCGTCTACCAGCGTTACTCCAGGTGCGGAAGCCAGCAGATTACGAACTTCTTCTAGATCATAATCATTTTTAAGCTCTACATAGACAGATTCCGAGTGACCATATACAACAGGAATACGAACGCACGTTGCCGTTACGTCTACAGAATCGTCACCTAGTATTTTTTTCGTTTCGCGTACCATTTTCATTTCTTCCAGTGTATAACCATTATCCTGGAATTTATCAATTTGCGGAATAGCATTGAAAGCAATCTGATGCTTTACTGGCAACGAACCTACCGGCAGCAAATCTGGCTGAACTTCATCACCGTTAAGAATGGCTGCGCTTTGACGATTCAATTCATCAATAGCACGGCTTCCAGCGCCGGAAACGGCCTGGTACGTGGATACTATGATACGAGAAATGCCATACTGATCATATAATGGTTTCAAAGCAGCTACCATCTGAATGGTGGAGCAGTTCGGGTTCGCGATAATTCCCTGATGCTCGGCAATTTTGTCGCTGTTCACCTCAGGTACTACAAGAGGAGCTGTCGGTTCCATTCGGAATGCGTTGGTGTTGTCAATGCAAACTGCCCCATGACGAACAGCATGCGGCGCCAGTTCCTTACTCACGTCTCCGCCTGCACTAAACAAAGCAATGTCGATTCCTTCAAAGCTGTCGGGGGTAGCAATCTCTACTGGAATCTGCTGGCCTTTAAAGCTAATTAACGTGCCGGCAGAACGAGGCGAAGAAAGAAATTTGATTTTGTCCACAGGAAAATCGCGTTTTTCCAGCAGATTTACGATCTGTTCCCCTACAGCGCCTGTCGCTCCAACGACAGCTACATTAAACTTTCTATTGCTCATCTGGTGTATCTCCCCTTCTCGACTAAAAAACCATTTTTTATTCTGAAAGCATCCACCGCCAACAAGAAATTAGACCCGATGGATTATCGAATCATCTTCTAGGCGAGGGATGCTCAGCAGTTAATTATAGTACTTCATGGGGTCTTGCGTTCCACAATCATCGGCTGAATCTGCCTGCCCTGCAATGCTTCATAGGCAGCCTCGGGAATCAATTCCATATTGGCTACAAGCGAGTTCGGCTTTTTAACTGGATTATCCTGTCCGAACGGCACAAAAAAGATGTTCTTGGCTACTAGTAACTTGGCGATATTGGCAGCATTTAGACCAAGTCCATCATTAGTAGATATGGCTAAAAGAAGTGGACGGCCGTTGCGTAATTGCGCCTTGGCAGCCATCAAAACCGGACTGTCCGTCATCGCATTCGCTAACTTGCTCATCGAATTCCCCGTCAAAGGTGCAATCACCAGCACATCGAGCATTTGGGAGGGTCCCAGTGGCTCAGCCTCCACAATTGTAGAAATGATATCATTCCCTGTTATATCTTTCAACTGTTTTTGCCAACTTTGCGAAGTACCGAAGCGAGTATCCGTTGTTAGTACGGTATTGGATATAATGGGAACGACCTTCGCACCCTCATCAACAAAGCGCTGTATAACAGGCATTACCTCTTCAAATGTGCAATGTGAGCCTGTAATAGCATAACCTACCGTTTTCCCTTGCCAACTCATTGTGCATCCCCCCGATCAGGATTATCTTCCATTAACAACTGCACCAGCGTATTCGCTATAATGGTACCAGCAGTTTTGGGAGCAACAATACCGGGAAGACCGGGGGCAAGCATAGCCGTAATTCCACGCTTTTCCGCATACCGGAAATCACAACCGCCTGGGGCGGAAGCAAGATCTATAATCACGGTACTCAGTGGCAATTTAGACAGAATTTGCGCTGTGATAATCATAGAGGGTATCGTATTAAAAATCAAGTCAACTCCCTTTGTCTCATTCGCTAAATCCCTTGTCATAAAAGGCTTCCAACCCATCTCCACGGCTCTCGCTGCATCCTCCGCCCGCCGTACTCCAACTTTCACTTTGGCTCCCAACCCCTGTAGTGCCTTTGCCATGGTAAATCCAGTCCGTCCCATGCCTAGAACCATACAATCTGCACCATGGATCGTAAAATCAGTATGCTGAATTGCCATCATCAGTGCGCCTTCAGCCGTAGGTATAGAATTGTATATGGCCACATCATCTCTCTCCAGCAGCTCAACCAGCTTCAATTCATGCCTGGTACAAATTTCTTTTAAGTACGCTCGCGCCATTCCTGTATATACAACGCAATGCGGTGGAAGAGCAGCAGCATGCTCATTCAGAAACTGGAGCTTTTGTGCTCCGAAAAGTGCATTCACGTTGCCTTCCTCATCGCATCCCACCACTGGCAGAATCAGTGCGTCTGACGATTCCAGCAGCTTGACAGACAATGGCTCTAATGTGACTCCTTTGAGTGGTACTTCGAGCTTGTCAAAGCCGACCACAGTGACAGTAGCATCCATGTCGACACATTTGCGGATTACCTCAAGCTGCCTCGCATCGCCACCCAAAACAACGATGCGCATTCCTGTTAGCATCCGGATCACTCCTTTCCGAGACACGATATGCTTTTATTCTATGCAGATGCCCGGGAAGGGGTGAAAAAACACAAAAAAAGCCGCCCCTCTACGGAACGACTTTTATGTGTATGCTTACTCTTAAGCGAGTAATATTGAAGCTTCCTACAAAATGGACAATTGTATTACACTGCATGCAAGTGAACCGTAGACTCAGCGTCCTGTATGACCAAAGCCTCCAGCACCGCGTACAGTTTCAGACAAATGGTCTACTTGTTTTAACTCCACCTCAGGCACAACCTGAAATACCATTTGTGCAATTCGCTCATTGCGCGTAATGGTGAACGGTTCCTCGCCTAAATTGATAAGAAGCACCTTAATCTCTCCACGATAATCTGCATCAATCGTTCCAGGCGTGTTAAGACAAGTAATACCATGCTTGAGAGCCAGTCCACTACGCGGACGGATTTGTGCCTCTAATCCTGCTGGCATAGCTATTGCAAATCCAGTTGGAATGAGACAACGTTTGCCAGGTTCCAGAACCAAATCCTCCTGTACTGCTGCATACAAGTCAAATCCCGATGCAAGCTCTGACATTTTGCGGGGGAGCTCAATATCTTCATTGCCCCCGAGTCTGTTAATTTCAACGTAAGTTAACAAAATAGTCCCTCCTCATATCCTTAACCGCTGAATCGCTCGCTCCGACCATTGACAGAGCAAACGGCTCCGAAAACATCCGATCCAGCACTTTGTTCACATCATCAGCCGTCACTTGTTCGATGTGTTCGATCATTTGATCCAGCGTATAATGCTGACCCAACATTAACTCATTTTTTCCAAGACGGTTCATTCGGCTACCCGTACTCTCAAGGCTTAAGATCAGACTTCCTTTTAGCTGCTCCTTGCCTTTACGAAGCTCATTAGCGTCCAAACCATTGATAGCCACATCTCGTAACAGCTCCAGCGTCAAATCGAGCACATCCTTTGTTTGCTTAGGAGCGGTACCTGCATAGATTGTGAACATTCCACTATCGGCATGGGAGCTATGATAGGAATAGACCGAATAAGCCAGTCCGCGTTTTTCACGAATTTCCTGAAATAAACGTGAGCTCATGCCCCCGCCGATCGCGTTATTCAGCAAAACCATAGCATACTGGAGATCGTCGCCTATTGCAAATCCAGGCAGAGATAGACAAATATGATTCTGCTCCGTTGCTTTCTCATGGTACAAGAGCTGACCGTTAAACGCAGGTACTGTCAGTGGCGTAACGGTTCCGTGATTATCGAAATGCCCAAAATGTTGCTCCAGCAATTCTACAAGACGATCGTCAACATTACCAGCTACACTGATAACTGTATTGTCGATTGTATAGTGCTCCTTCATATAATGGCTGAGATGTGAGCTATCCATAGCTAGCAGGTGATCTTCGGTTCCGAGAATCGGATAAGCCAGTGGGTGTTCGCCATAGGCCGCCCGAGATACAAGATCGTGCACCATATCATCCGGTGTGTCCTCGTACATGGAGATTTCCTCCAAAATCACATTTTTCTCTCTTGCGAGCTCTTCCTGATCCAATTTGGAATTAAAGAACATATCAGACAGTACATCGACTGCGATCGGTAGATGCTCATCTAGCACTTTCGCATAATAGCACGTATATTCCTTCGAAGTGAAAGCATTAACATTTCCTCCGATGGCATCGAATTGCTCAGCGATTTCCTTAGCACTAAAACGCTCTGTTCCTTTGAAAAGCATGTGTTCAATAAAATGAGAAATACCGCTATTGTCAGGTGTTTCGTTCCGGGAACCGGTTTTAACCCAGATGCCGAAAGAAACAGAACGCACGGTTGGAATTTTTTCGATGACCACTCTTAGGCCGTTTTTGAGTTGAATTCTTTCCACGCTTGGCCCTCCTAAACTGAATTGCATACTTTGCCATAATGTTCAATCCTAACAGAAAAAAGACGTTCACTCAACCGGAGCTGGTAGCTGCCGATCAGGGGAAAGCGTCTGACTGACAGTTCCAAGCACAAGTCCTTTACTACGAATGGCATGAATCATACCTTTGAGAGCAGCAGCCGAGGATTCTGTTGGGTGCATCAATATCAGGGAGCCTGACTCAACCTTGCTGTTGATTTTATGAACCACCGATTCCGGTGACGGATGTTTCCAATCTACGGTGTCCAATGTCCACAACACAGTTTTGAGTCCATGCTCTGCGGCTATATCCACTGTTTGTTGATTAAAATCCCCCGATGGAGGGGCAAACCAATTATTTTTGACACCCAAAGTTTCTTGAAGAAGCATTTCCGTCTTTTCGATTTCTTGTACGGCTCTGGCTCGGCTCAAACGACTCATATTGGGATGAGAATAAGCATGATTCGAAAGCTCATGCCCTCTTCTTTGAATTTCCTTGGCGAGTTCAGGATTTTT
This sequence comes from Paenibacillus sp. EKM10P, assembly GCF_011800655.1. Lineage (NCBI taxonomy): Bacteria > Bacillati > Bacillota > Bacilli > Caryophanales > Paenibacillaceae > Paenibacillus > Paenibacillus sp. EKM10P. Next base: position 208,021 of record NZ_JAALET010000005.1, read on the forward strand.
CTTCAACCAACTTCCATCAAGAAAAAATGTAGCCTTAACCTTCTCCTGATCCAATGTATTCAATATAGGCACGATAAACTCATTCCCCCATGCTACATTGATCATGAAGGATACCATCGGTTTTTCAGGATTGCCCCTGTAAATGGGGACATTCCCCAGTTGATTTAAATGTATTTTGGGTGCCAATTGGCGATATACATATTGAATAGGCCGATCTGGAGCTGCAATGGCTTTGCGATAGGTAGCATCCAAATCGACTTCCAGTCCGTTATAACCTGGAATAGCCTTCCATACCCTGTCGACCTTGGCATCAACTGGTTCTCTCCGCTGACGTGCTGCTTCTGTCCTTAGTCGCTGCATAAGCGCATTATCAGGTAAAGCTGCCACCGCCATCGTGGGTGTAGCTTCAAGCTCTTCGACTCCTGTAGCGTTTCCATTACGTAATTGACTAGCGTAGTCACGAACCCCGCTAAACTGCCCGATTACCAGTGTGATGGCTAAAGTGGCTACCACCCACACTGCTCGTTTCACCCTACTCATCATTCCTTCATCCTCCCGCTCGTTTGTCCACATTGTATGCGGGGAGGACAAGATCTATGACGTAGTAAGCTATAGAAGCCCACTTGGGTGCAGCTTGTGCATATGTATGAAAAAAGAGCCAGAAACGTAGCTCTGCCTCTTTCCAAAAGCTTAATTTATGCTATTCAAATCCCTTATTCTGTACAAACGTATAGACTCCCTATTACAGTAGTTCGCGGTCTCACAACCTAGGACTTAGCAGGAGCTTCAGCCGTCAGTACTGCCTTACGGGACAAATTGACGCGACCTTGTTGATCGATTTCAGTTACTTTCACCGTAATCGTATCACCAATAGCAATGACATCTTCAACTTTGGCTACACGCTCAGTAGACAGTTGAGAAATATGAACCAGACCATCTTTACCCGGTAAAATTTCAACAAATGCGCCGAATTTTTCAATTCGTTTGACTGTACCGATGTAAATCTCGCCGACCACGACTTCTTTTACGATACCTTCAATAATGGAACGCGCCTTCTCATTCATCTCTTGATTTGTAGAAGCGATGAACACACGACCATCTTGTTCAATATCGATTTTCACGCCGGTTTCTTCGATGATCTTGTTGATGATTTTACCACCAGCTCCAATAACATCACGGATTTTGTCCGGGTTAATGTGCATTGTCATAATTTTTGGAGCGTACGGAGACAATTGCTCACGTGGCTTCTGGATCGCTTCCATCATTTTGCCAAGAATGAACAAACGTCCTTCTCTGGCTTGCTTGAGCGCATCCTGTAAAATATTGCGGTCAATACCGTCAATTTTAATATCCATTTGAATGGCAGTTACGCCTTCCGCTGTACCAGCAACTTTAAAATCCATATCGCCCAGATGATCTTCCATACCTTGGATATCTGTCAGTACGGAAACATGATCTCCATCCTTAATCAATCCCATGGCCACACCTGCAACTGGAGCTTTAATCGGTACACCTGCATCCATCATAGCCAGTGTGCTTGCACAAATACTAGCTTGTGAGGTCGATCCATTCGATTCCAGTACTTCGGAAACCAGACGGATCGTGTACGGAAATTCAGTTTCGGAAGGAATTACTTTGGAAAGCGCACGCTCACCAAGAGCACCATGTCCGATTTCACGACGACCCGGCGCGCGCAAAGGACGAGCTTCACCTACGCTGAATGGAGGGAAATTGTAATGATGCATGAAGCGTTTGGTTTCTTCCAGATCAATACCGTCCAGAATTTGTACATCCCCTAGCGCACCAAGAGTACAAACGCTAAGCGCCTGCGTTTGCCCACGTGTAAATAAGCCTGAACCGTGCGTACGCGGCAAAATGCTAGTGTCACTTTCAATCGGACGAATTTCGTCAAGCTTACGACCATCAGGACGCACTTTATCATGCGTAATCAGACGACGGACTTCTTCCTTAACGATATCATAGAGAACTTCGCTCACATCGCTCAAAAGCTCAGGTGTCTCTATGTATTGTGCTTCAAAATGGGCAACGGTCTCTTCATTAACGGCATCAATCGCCTCTTGACGAGCATGTTTTTCGGCAATTTTAACAGCTTCTACCAAACGATCAGCTGCATAAGCACGTACTTCACTGTTCACTTTTTCATCAACAGCATGCAGCTTAACCTGCATTTTCTCTTTACCTGCTACTTGCACCAATTGTTCAATAATTGCCACAATGTTCTTAATTTCATCATGTCCGAACATGATAGCTTCGAGCATAACTTCCTCTGGAATCTCATCGCCTTCTGCTTCTACCATCATAATGGCATCTTTTGTTCCGGCTACAACGAGATACAGATCGCTTGCGTTCTGCTGTGCAATGTCTGGATTAATCACAAATTGTCCGTTTACACGACCTACAGCAACTCCGCCAATTGGCCCATTAAAAGGAACATCCGAAATACTGAGTGCTGCCGAGGTTCCAATCATGGCTGCAATTTCAGGTTCGCAATCCTGATCAACACTCATGACTAGGTTTAACACCTGCACATCATTACGGAAACCTTCAGGGAACAATGGGCGAATTGGACGGTCTGTCAAACGACTGGATAAAATCGCCTTTTGACTCGGGCGTCCTTCACGCTTAATAAATCCGCCAGGAATTTTCCCCACAGCATACAATCTTTCCTCATAGTTCACGGTCAGCGGAAAAAAGTCCAAATCTTTCGGTTCACGGGAAGCGGTCACAGTACACAGCACAACTGTTTCTCCGTAACTCACCTTAACTGCCGCATTGGCTTGTTTTGCAAGACGTCCTGTTTCAAGCACCAGCTTTCTTCCGCCGAGTTGCATTTCTACGCGTTGCTCCATGGTATCCCTCCATTTCATTTCATTGTAAAAGTTCTATACACATCCAGTATTTCCTGCGCAGGTCTTATTCATAAGAAGCTCACAGACAAAATAGGATATGTAATTCAAAAAAAGATTCCTCATTTCAAAAAAGAACCCGGCTGCTGTCCGCCGTCGCCTTAGCAGGGACAAGCGGTGAACAACCAGGCTTCTTTTCTCATTACATGTCTGAAAATTAACGACGCAGTCCGAGACGCTCGATCAACGCACTGTAACGTTTAACATCAGTCTTCTTCAGGTAAGCCAAAAGTTTACGACGCTGACCGACCATTTTCAACAACCCGCGGCGGGAGTGATGGTCTTTCTTGTGCGAACGAAAGTGACTTTGCAAGTTGACGATGTTTTCAGTAAGGATAGCGATTTGTACCTCAGGTGATCCTGTATCGGATTCATGAGTTTTGTACTCCTCGATCAATTGCTGTTTACGCTCTTGAGTCAATGCCATCCTGTTCACCTCCTTCATTATAATCGCCATTAGCCTCGTAACCGCCGGTGAAAGCGGACAACCAAGCTAAGGTTCATCGTTGTTTACACAACATAAGTCAGTATAACACAGCGCCTGTCTTATGTAAATAAATTAGCCTAACAGCTTTTTAGCCGTTTGTGCGTCATTGCCAATTTGGCTGATCAGTTCATCCACTGAAGAGAATTTGCGTTCAGGACGGATGTAATGGTGAAGCTCAACAAGCACAGGCTCCCCATAAATTTGTTGATTAAAATCAAAAAGATGTACCTCAAACGACGGATTCAGCACACCTTTATGAAACGTAGGCTTAACTCCTACATTCATTACACCATTTATCCAATGATCACCCACGAGCGCCCGTACAGCGTACACACCCTTAACTGGAATGACATATGAATCATTCAGCTTGAGATTAGCTGTCGGAAAACCAATTGTGCGTCCGCGCTTCTCTCCATCCATCACAGTGCCCTGGATACGATAAGGGCGTCCCAACCAGCGCGACGCATGTGCTAAATCCCCCGTCTGTAAAGCACGGCGAATGCCGGAGCTGCTTACCTTATCCCCATCCAGTTCGAACGGTGATACAGTGTAAACAGACATCAGCTCCCCTCCCAGCTTCCGAAGCGTATCCTCATGCCCGGCTCCCCGGTGGCCAAACCTAAAATCAAAACCTACTACCGCCGTTCGAATTTGTAATGGAAGCAGCACGTCTGTTATAAAAGCCTCCGGGCTAACCTTGGAAAACTCTTCGTTAAAACTTAAAATATAAAGTACATCCACACCCATATCGGACAGAATAGTCTGCTTATCCGCAAGCGGTGTTAAATAACCTTCATAATCGCCTTTTTTCATGACTTCCTTCGGATGAGGGTGAAATGTCATGACAGATACTGGCACATTCTGTTCATGAGCGAGCGCGACAGCCTTACGTATTACGCTTGCATGTCCCAGATGAAGGCCGTCGAACTGGCCGATCGCCGTGACTTGTGGACGTCCCCATTGCTGTAATAACTCATCACTCAAAGGATAAGATAACGATACGGTAATCATATTCATTCACCTGCATTTCACATCATTTGACTAACTTCGTCAAAAATTATAGCACAATTCAAGGTGAAAAACGTCTATCAGCATAATTTCACGGAAGCCAAGCCGTGCCTTGGGGAAGATTTCTGGCGTTTATAGTATGGTTCAGCACCGCTGTAATTTTATAAATTCTATAAACTTAAAAAAACTTTAATTGGGGCGATTGCACCTGATTCATCCCGTCCATATATGCCTAAAAACGTTTTATCCTCTTTATATAATCGGAAAGGTTGGTTGTCTGTCACTGGTGGTGTAATCATACTCAGCGACAGGCGTTGGCCTTGCAGAGCTGCAGCTGCCTTAGCTTCAGCCACCGTATGCTCAGGCATATAGTCAATCGCTTTATCGGTGGCGATAAGCCGCTCACCCAGGCTACCATCGGCTACATAGCGCTCAATTTCTTCAAATGTTAAACAATGTTCCGCAGAAATTCCCGCAGACATCGTTCGCTCCAGCTTAACCATTGTTGAAGGATATCCCAATTCACGGCCAATATCAACACATAGTGTACGGATATAAGTTCCTTTGGAGCACAAAGCACGAAAAGAAATATCCACATGCGGCCCCATCTTCGCAAATCCTGTCATTTCCAGCTCATAAATGCTCACTTCACGGCTTTTACGCTCCACAGTTTTGCCTTCTCGAGCCAGCTCGTATAGACGTTTTCCATCTATTTTGAGAGCAGAGTACATGGGTGGGACTTGGGAGATCGTACCAACGAAACGTTCCAGAACCGCTTTGGCTTCCATTTCGGTAACCTCAACCGGACGTTCGCTCTCTTCTGTAATTGTCCCTGTCAGGTCTTCGGTATCAGTGGCAATGCCTAAGCGCAGTGTAGCCCGGTATTCCTTGGGCCGCTCTTGCATGTACTCCACCACTCGGGTGGCGCGTCCCAGACACAAGGGCAGAACACCAGTTACCTGCGGATCTAGCGTCCCAGTATGTCCGATTCGCTTCATCCCCAATAAACGGCGAGCCTTGGCCACGACATCGTGAGAGGTAAATCCAGCAGGTTTATAGACAGGTAGCACACCTTCCCAAGTTGCCTGTCCCTTCTTTATTGGGTTCATAGCTCAGACTTCACCCGCCCTACAACGGTCTCAATGATATCTTCCAGCTTACCCTCTAGCCGACAGCCAGCCGCACGTACATGACCACCGCCCCCGAACGATTGAGCGAGCGCAGCTACATCAACGTTCCCTGCCGATCTCAAACTTGCCTTGGTCGCTTGATCATTAATAACTTTAAAGAAAATGCCTACTTCAACCCCACGAATATTTCTTGGATAATTCACGATACCTTCCAAGTCCTCATTTACAGCACCGCATTCCGTCATATCATCAGGTGTTACAACGACCCAAGCAACTTTACCATCCTCTGACATCGTGAGCGTTTGCAATGCTTTGGTCAGCACTTTCATTTGGGGAAATGTCATTTCCTCGAGCAATTTCTCGGACAAAAATGGGCCATCAACACCATAAGCAAGTAGTTGCGATACCGTAGACATCACTTTCGGTGAAGTGTTGGAGTAGCGGAAGCCTCCCGTATCCGTTAACAACCCTGTATATACAGCTGTTGCTACTTCTACATCCCAAGTTACTGCAAACTTTTCCAATAAATCAAAAAGAATTTCCGCTGTTGCCGCAGCATCTGACTTAATCACATTAATCGCACCATAAGCGTCGTTCGTTGGATGATGATCAATATTCAGAATAATGGCATCTTCCGTAAAAAACTGCTCTGTCAAACCAACACGACGGTAATCCGCACAATCTACACAAATGATTCGGTTGTATTTCCGTTCTGGCGGTTGTTGACTCATATCCATAATCTCATCGGCATGCCATAAAAAATCCATGCGTTTAGGAATAGGTCCCTCATTCAGCATGGTAAATTTCTTCCCCAGACATGAGAGAAGCCAGCCCACCGTTACGGTGGAGCTGACTGCGTCTCCGTCCGGCTGTACATGCGATACGATCAGGTAATCATCATGCTCCAGAATAAATTCCTTCGCTTGTTGAAGCGCCTGTTCATAGGTATGCATTGCCGTCTCCTTTACATTCAGTTCATGGTTCTTCAGACTAACAAAAATCCCTATTTCTCATCCTTGTCGATATCAATCAACAGCTTTTCAATTCGGCTGCCATAAGCAATAGATTCGTCAATTTTGAAAATCAGCTCAGGAATATGGCGAAGCCGTATCCGTTTGCCAAGTTCAGAACGAAGATAACCGTTCGCTTTGTCCAGCGCCTTCAGAGAAGAAGTTTTTTGTTCTTCATCTCCAAGTACGCTCAAGTATACTTTCGCTTGGGACAAATCGTTTGTGACATCGACACCAGTCACCGTAATAAAACCGATACGTGGGTCTTTTAATTCGGTCTGTATGAGTAGGCTTAGTTCTTTCTTAATCTGTTCGCCAACTCGACCTGTACGTATTTTAGCCATGGGTGCTCACCTCTCTGCCGTTAGCGCTCCACTGTTTCCATGACGAACGCTTCAATAATGTCGGATTCCTTAACATCATTATAACCATCAAGGGTGATACCACATTCGTAACCTTGGGCAACTTCTTTTGCGTCGTCCTTAAAGCGTTTCAGTGAGTCGATTTTACCTTCAAAAATAACGATACCGTCACGGATCAGACGTGCTTCTGCTGAACGAGTAATTTTACCAGACGTTACCATACAACCAGCAATCGTACCGACTTTAGTAACTTTAAACACGTTACGAACTTCAGCGTGACCAATCACATTTTCTTTATATTCAGGGTCCAGCATGCCTTTCATAGCCTGCTCGATTTCTTCAATGACATTGTAAATGACGCGATGTAGACGAATGTCCACTTTTTCAGCTTCTGCTGTAGACTTCGCCTGATTATCAGGACGAACGTTAAAGCCAATAACAATGGCATTGGATGCCGCAGCCAAAATAATATCGGATTCGGTGATTGCACCTGCACCACTGTGAAGGATTTTGACGCGTACACCTTCAACTTCAATCTTGTTCAAGGAGCCTTTCAGCGCTTCGACAGAACCTTGTACGTCACCCTTAATAATGACATTCAGATCCTTCATCTCGCCATCCTTGATGTGTTGGAACAGGTCATCCAGCGTTACGCGGGTATTACTGCCCAGATCGGATTGACGTTGTGTAATCGCACGTTTATCAGCGATAGCACGAGCTTTACGCTCATCCTCGAACACCATGAACGGATCGCCTGCAAGTGGAACTTCTGTCAAACCAGTAATTTCAACTGGTGTAGAAGGACCTGCTTCCTTAAGACGACGGCCTTTATCGTTGACCATGGCACGTACACGTCCGAAGCAGTTACCTGCTACGAATGCGTCGCCGACTTTCAGTGTCCCGTTTTGAACGAGAATACGGGCTACAGAACCGCGACCTTTATCCAGCTCAGCCTCAATAATAGTACCACGTGCCCGTTTATCAGGGTTCGCTTTGTACTCATTCACTTCAGCTACGAGCAGGATCATTTCGAGCAAGTCTTCCAGACCCATTCTTTGTTTAGCGGAAACGTTGACGAAAATTGTATCGCCGCCCCACTCTTCGGGCACCAATTCATATTCTGTAAGTTCCTGCTTTACTTTGTCCGGGTTGGCATCCGGTTTGTCGATCTTGTTTACAGCTACGATTATTGGTAGACCTGCTGCTTTTGCATGGCTAATGGCTTCAACCGTTTGTGGCATAACACCGTCATCAGCTGCAACCACAATAATCGTCATATCTGTTACTTGAGCACCACGTGCACGCATAGCGGTAAAGGCTTCGTGGCCCGGTGTATCTAAGAAAGTGATTTTTTTGCTGTTGATTTCAACTTGGTATGCACCAATGTGCTGTGTAATACCACCAGCTTCGCCACCTGTTACATTCGTGGAGCGAATGGCATCCAGCAAAGTTGTTTTACCATGATCGACGTGACCCATAATGGTTACAACCGGTGGACGTGTTCTCAAATCCGCTGGATCATCATTTTCTTCCACAGTTTCAAAACGATCTTCTTCCACTGGGATTTTCACTTCTACCTCGACGCCAAAGTCACCAGCAAGCAAGAGAATGGTATCCATATCCAGTTCTTGGTTGATGGTCGCCATTGTTCCGAGCATAATCAGCTTCTTGATGACTTCTGACGCATCCTTATGAAGAAGCTTGGCTGTTTCACCTACAGTCATCTCACCACGCACAATAATTTTCTTAGGCGTGTTGTCGATTTTCTCGCGACGCTCCTGTTGTTGACCTTTACCACGGTTGTTGAATTTGCCGCCACGATTGTTTCCACCGCGGTTGTTGCCTCCACGGCCACCGTTACCACCCCGTCCTCCGCCTTGACGGTTATCGTCAAAACGTCCTTGACCGAAACGGTTACCGCTGTTGTTGGAGTTACCACCTGTACGGTTGCCACCACTGCGGTTGGAATTGTTGCTTCCTGCGGAAGAAGAAGTTCTTACTGCCGTACCACCCTGGCTGCTTCCCTGAGGACGCGAACCTGTGTTATTGCTACCGGTACGCTGTTGTCCTCCCTGCTGTTGACCATTACTGCGGTTCTGAGTGCCTTGCTGGCCGCTTGGTCTACTAGAACCTTGTTGACTGCGGTTTTGACCGCCCTGCTGACTGCTTTGCGCTTTTGGAGCGCTACTTCGGTTACTGTTTTGGTTGTTGTTTGTCCTATTCATACTTACCTGCTTTTCCTGTTGATTTTTGGTTTGCTCCGTTGAATGATTACTATTCTGGCTTGAACCGGTCTGATTCGAGCTTACTTGCGCCGTGCCTGCTTCGCCTTGCTTGACCGCAGCATTGGATTTAATATTCTTAAAAAAGTTTTCCACTTTACCTACGGCATCATGTTCCATGACGCTCATATGGTTGTTTACGGGAATATCCAGCCGTTTAAGAATGGTGATAATTTCTTTGCTGCTCATGTTCAACGATTTGGCGTATTCGTATACCCGCACTTTGTCTTTGCTTTCTTGTTTACTCAATATACTCCACCTCCGACATTATCCCCGCATGTTTCATGATCAATTTCGCGAATCCTTGATCCGTCACAGCCAGCACGACCCGTTCAGGTTTGCCGATGCTGCTTCCCAAGCTTTCCCGGTCAAATCCTATCAATAAGGGGATTTTGTACGTCCCGCATTTGTCGCGGAATTTCTTTTGAGTATTCATTGAAGCATCTTTCGCAAGAATGACCAGCTTGGCTTCTGAAGACCTGATCGCTTTATAAACGATCTCATCACCTGTTAGCAGCTTGCCAGCTCTCATGGCAAGCCCCAATCCAGACAGCGCCTTATTCATCCTGCACGCTGCCTTGTGCCGCCAGGAATTCTTCCTCGACGGCAGCAAAATCACGACTTAGCTGCTCATAAATATCAGGATGGACCGAGTGCTTCAATGCTCGATCCAGTGCCTTGCTCTTTTGAGCCAGCTTGAAGCAGGCGGCTTTGCCGCACAAGTAAGCGCCGCGTCCCGACTTTTTGCCAGTCAAGTCAATCAACACTTCGTCTTCAGGGGTTTTGACGACACGGATTAACTGTTTCTTTGGCATCATTTCATGACAGGCGACACATTTGCGCAAAGGTATCTTTCTCTGTTTCATGCATTAACCCCCCTACACTCCGCTTAATCTACAGAAACGGAATCCTGATGCATTTCATCGGTGGATGTTCTCGGTCTGCCGAGCTCTTCCTCCGCCTGTGTTTCACTCTTAATATCAATTTTCCAGCCAGTAAGCTTAGCAGCAAGGCGAGCATTTTGCCCTTTGATACCAATAGCTAGAGAAAGTTGATAATCAGGTACTATAACGCGAGCCATTTTCTCTTCTTCAAATACCTGTACTTCAAGCACCTTGGACGGACTCAAAGCATTAGCCACGTATTCATCAACATTATCAGAATAGCGTACAATGTCGATTTTTTCACCACGCAGCTCGTTTACAATGGTCTGCACCCGCGTTCCTCTTGGTCCCACACAAGAACCTACCGGATCAACCTCAGCGTTACGAGAATGAACTGCGATCTTAGAACGGAAGCCTGCTTCACGCGCTACGGAACGAATCTCTACAACACCGTCAAAAATTTCAGGTACTTCGAGTTCGAACAAACGCTTAAGCAGACCCGGATGTGATCGGGACAGCATAATTTGCGGTCCTTTGGTTGTGTTCTCCACCTTGGTAATATAAGCCTTAATCCGATCCAAATGGTTGAATTTCTCATTAGGCATCAGCTCGCTCAACGGAAGAACTGCTTCCACCTTGCCAAGATCAATATAAATATTACGTGGGTCTTGGCGCTGTACAGTTCCTGTTACAATATCCTCTTCCTTGTCCACAAACTTGTTGTAGATCAATCCCCGTTCCGCTTCGCGAATGCGCTGAGTCACAACCTGCTTCGCTGTTTGTGCAGCAATCCGTCCAAAATCACGTGGTGTGACTTCAATTTCAGCGATATCCTCCAACTGAAAATGTGGGTTGATCTCACGGGCTGCTGGCAACGAAATCTCGGTGCGAGGGTCCAATACCTCCTCAACAATCAGCTTGCGGGCATATACCTTAATGACTCCCGAGTTGCGGTTCATATCAACACGCACGTTTTGTGCGGTATTGAAATTCCGTTTGTAGCTGGAAATCAGGGCTGCTTCAATGGCCTCAAACAGCACGTCCTTACTGATCCCCTTTTCTCTTTCCAACTCGTTCATTGCTTCAATAAAATCCATACTCATGGATTACTGCTCCCCCTTTCAAATGATGGCACCTGCGTACTGGTCGGCACACGAGGCAAAAAACATGTAGTACATGTCAAACAGCAACAATCAAATCTGAATTAAAATATGATCGCGAGCCTTGCACCAGCTACCTTGTCATAAGGTAAGGTATGCTTCTTTTGTCCGCTTTGGACGGTAAGTTCCCCATCTTCAAAAGAAAGCAAACGGCCTTCGAATTCCTTCAGACCGTTAATCGGCTCGTATGTAGTAACGAATACGTTTTTGCCTACCGCTTTAGTGACATCCTCCGCTTTTTTCAGCGGTCTTTCGGCGCCTGGTGAAGACACTTCCAGAAAATATGCTGTAGAAACAGGGTCATTTTCATCCAGCTTTTGACCCAAATATTCACTGATCATACTACAGTCGTCCAGATCAATTCCTCCGTCTTTATCTACAAAAACGCGAAGAAACCAATTGCTACCCTCTTTGACATACTCGACATCGACCAGTTCAAAACCATGCTCATCGAGGTAAGGTTGGGCCATTTCTTCTACTACTGATTTGATCTTTGGTGTGCTCAAAGATTATAACCTCCAAAAGTGAACTTTCCTGTGGTGAAAAAGAGATACCCTCTTACTGTGGGCAATGCTTCTCCATCACCGGCATTTTCATTTTCATTTGATGTAATGTTCATTTTGGGCTCACTGCAAATAAACCGGCGTACCGGTTGCCTGCCCAAAAATAACCTTTTTTCACGTTGTACCTGTATATCAAACAGTAAAGAGTGGGTTTCCCCACTCTTTTAGCAACGGTTTTATCTCCATGATTACCAAAAAAATTATAACATAACCGTAGTTATGTGACAAGTGCCAGAGCTTGACTACTGTGGTTCAGATTAAAACAGAGACAGCTGATTACTCTCTGGCAGACCTCGAAAGCAACCCATTTGGGACAGCATTTCGACAATGGTTTTACTAGCCTTCGATTTCTGTTGAAAATCCTCAACGGACAAAAATTCACCCTGTTCACGGGCCGCTGCGATGTTACGTGCTGCATTATCTCCAATACCCTGAAGAGCTCCGAACGGAGGAATGAGCGAGTCCCCGTCCACTTTGAAACGAGTAGCTTCGGAACGGTACAAATCAATAGATTTAAAACTAAACCCGCGAGCCGTCATTTCCAAAGCCATCTCCAGAATTGGAAGCATCCCTTTTTCTTTAGGTGGAGCCTGAAAACCAAGCTGCTCAATTTCGACAATCTTCCGTGCAATCGCATCATACCCTTGACAGCACAGATCAATATCAAAATCGGCTGCACGTACTGAGAAGTAAGTTGCATAATACTCGATCGGATGATACAGCTTGAAATACGCTGTACGCACTGCTGAAATAACATAGGCTGCAGCATGCGCCTTCGGAAACATGTACTGGATTTTAAGACAGGAATCAATGTACCACTGCGGCACCTTGCATTTTTTCATTTCTTCAATCCATTCGGCACTAAGCCCTTTACCTTTACGTACGCTCTCCGTAATTTTAAAGGCCAGACCTGCATCCATCCCCGCCTTGTAAATCAAAAACAGCATAATATCATCCCGACAACCAATTACGGTCTTGATGTTACATGTATTATTTTTAATCAACTCTTGTGCGTTCCCCAGCCATACACCCGTACCGTGAGACAAACCGGATATTTGCAGTAAATCGGCAAAAGAACTCGGCTGCGACTCTACCAGCATCTGGCGTACAAATTTGGTCCCCATCTCTGGTACACCATAGGTGGCGACAGGTGTGCGGATTTGCTGCGGTGTTACACCGAGTGCCTCCGTGGAGTTGAACATGCTCATCACCTTGGGATCATTCATTGGAATGGTCGTAGGGTCAACCCCGGTCAAATCCTGAAGCATTCTCATCATGGTCGGATCATCATGGCCCAGAATATCGAGCTTGAGTAAGTTCGCATCAAAAGCGTGATAATCAAAATGCGTCGTTTTCCATTCCGAGCTCGTATCATCAGCCGGATACTGTACTGGTGTAATGTCCTCGACCTCAATATAATCAGGAACAACAACGATCCCGCCCGGATGCTGTCCGGTACTACGTTTTACACCCGTACAACCAGAAGCCAGCCTGTTCAGCTCGGCTCCGCGCCATTTTTTATGATGTGCCTCTTCATATTTTTTGGCAAATCCAAACGCCGTTTTCTCAGCTACTGTACCAATAGTTCCTGCACGGAAAACGCTTTTTTCACCAAACAATACTTTCGTATAATTATGGGCAACAGGTTGATATTCACCAGAGAAGTTCAAGTCAATATCGGGAACTTTATCTCCTTTAAAACCGAGGAACGTTTCAAAAGGTATATCCTGCCCCTCACCCTTAAGCTTGCCACCGCAATTTGGACAGTTTTTATCTGGCAAGTCAAAACCGCTTGGAACACTTCCATCCAAAAACCATTCGCTGTGTTTACAGTCAGAATTACCGCAAATATAATGGGCGGGCAGCGGATTTACCTCAGAAATACCGAGAAAAGTAGCAACTACAGAAGAACCAACAGACCCCCGTGAACCTACCAAGTATCCATCCTGGTTAGATTTTTTAACCAGACGTTCAGAAATGAGATAGTTAGCGGAGAAACCGTATTTAATAATAGGTTCCAATTCTTTTTCAAGGCGAGCTACAACAACCTCAGGTAAGGATTCACCATAAATGGATCGAGCCGTCTCATAGCATGTATTGCGTATTTCCTCATCTGCTCCGTCCAGTAATGGCGTAAAAAGCTTGTCAGGGAACAGTTCCAGTTCTTCAAAACGCTCTGCCAGCTCGCTAGTATTTGTCACAACAACTTCATACGCTTTTTCCTCGCCCAAAAACTCGAACTCTGCCAGCATTTCATCCGTTGTACGTAAATGAGCATCTGGCTTTCGGATATCCTTTAGCGGGCTAAATCCAGTAATGCCGTGAATGGTAATATCACGGTACAGCTTATCGCGAGTTTCCAAATAGTGAACATTGCCTGTAGCAATCACGGGCTTATCAAGACGTTTTCCTATTTCGCATACTTTACGTATGGCCGTTTTTAGTGCATCAGGCCCGCTTACCAGTTGCTTTTCCACCAGATGCATATACATCGTCAAAGGTTGAATTTCCAACACATCATAAAACTGTGCAATCTCCTCGGCTTCTTCCTCGGACTTGTTCAACACGGCCTCGAAGAATTCTCCTTTTTCGCAGCCAGAAATAATAAGCAATCCGTCTCTCATCTCAGACAATTTCGATTTAGGAATACAAGGCACACGCTTGAAATATTCGGTATGAGACATAGAAACCAGCTTGTACAGATTTTTTTTACCAACCGGATTGAGAGCATAAATGCAGCAGTGGAAAGGACGAACAGTCGATAGGTCCTTTCCCACATAATCATTCAAGCGGTCGAGCATTTTAAAACCCTTAATTTGCTCTGCATCGTTTAGTAGTCCGTTTAACACTTCTGCCAACGCAACTGTATCATCAATAGCCCGGTGATGGCTTTCCAACGCGACTTTATATTTAGTAGTCAGTGTGTTCAGACGGTGATTTTTCAACGTAGGAAACAGCAAACGAGCCAGTTCCAGCGTATCCAGCACCGGATTGGTCATTTCGGGCAAACCCATCTTTCGAAGAGTGGCCTGGATAAAGCCGACATCAAACCGCGCATTATGGGCAACCAATACAGCATCACCAGCAAAAGCTACGAACTCCTTCATAACAGGTTCGACATCCGGCGCATCCTTGACCATTTCATCATTAATGTTGGTCAGTTGCTGAATGTTGTAGGGTATACGTTCATGCGGATTGACAAAGGTTGCATAACGATCAATTTCCTTACCCTCATGCATTTTAACAGCAGCAATCTCAATGATTTTATTTTGTGTAACTGACAAACCCGTGGTTTCAATATCAAAAACGACATAAGTCGCTGTTTTCAAATTTAAAGGCTGTGCCTGCATTACAACCTCGACAGCATCATTAACTACATTGGCCTCAATGCCGTAGATCATTTTAATGCCGTTCTTCTTTGCAGCCTTAGCAGCATCAGGGTAGCATTGCACACCGCCATGATCTGTGACCGCAATCGCTTTGTGCCCCCATTTGGCGGCTGTTTTGACATATTGATCAATCGAGGCGACAGCATCCATGGCGCTCATCTTTGTGTGTAGATGAAACTCAACCCGTTTTTCCGCTGCATTATCCTTACGTCCGGGTGGAGCCTGTACTTCAACTAGATCGGAAGGAATCATAACCAGCTCAGGAATTTGCATAAAACGGTCATATTCAACTCGTCCCCGCACTTTGACCCATTTACCGTTAGCCAACAGACTGAGAATTTTTAGATCTTCTTTAGTTTTAGCAAACATTTTCATTTGCAAGGAATCACTAAAGTCTGTCAAATAATACGTAAACAACGTACTGCCATTGCGCAATTCTTTACTGTCCAAACCGAAGATTGTTCCTTGTAGGGTGACTTTCTTCTCTTCGTCCTGAATCTCTTGCATCGGAATAGCCGGTTCTTTGATGTCATAACCAAATTGAAGCCGCACGTCTCCTTCTTCTTCTTCCAAAGGTGGCATTTCAGCTTCCATACTTTCCATCATCTGCTGAATGACTTCGCGTTCTTCCTGCATTTTCTTTTCCTGAAATTCCTGTAATGCCTCCTGGTTACTTTCACCCACCTGAACTTTAATACGCATAGAGAGCCCGAAATATTTATCGTAAAACTTAATAATAGCTTGATCTATCTGCTTTTTACGCGCTAGTTCCAATGACATACTATCGCTCATTGTTAGTAATAATAGACCGTCTTCCCACTCATGCACAGCCCGGTTCATCCAACCGTTAACAGATGGAATTTCACGGTGCACCCACTCTAAAAAAAGCTTCCAGTATTCACCGATAATATCACCAGGTTGAACCTGCTCACTGTACTGAAAGCGGAATGTGATTTTAGCGATATGACTCATTTTTTCCTGTACTTGAATACAGAACGTACGATACACCTGAGCGGGGACCAGTGTCTCCTTGGCAATAGTGATATTCCAATCCTTGTTGGTACGGCTAATCTCAACCTGATCGATCCAACCGTCCAAAAAATAAGGATCCACCACTCCCGCCGGCATTACAACCTGCTTCATTAGCAGCTCCAGCCGCTTTCTCTTTTCTTCAGCTCCGCCCATGGCTCTCCCCCCGATTTCCAATCTACCTTTCTGAAAACATGAAAAGCTTCTGCGTCTAAAACATCTCCGACCGCAAAAGCTTTTCGTAGCCTTCTTCAACCTCATCACAATAATATAGATGTCCGGAATATTAATCCGTAACAGCTATTCCTGTTGGCGAAGAGAATGAAGTGAGTATAGGGTATTGCTCTTCTTAATTAATACGCCCGTGCGAACACTACTGTATGCTTGGCTGGTTTGCCACAGCACAAACATGTTGTCTTTTGCTCGGTTGTTTTAAACGGTATGTTACGGCTTGTAGCGCCTGTCACTTCTTTAACTTTGTCTTCACATTCTTCAGATCCGCACCAACCAGCCAAAGTAAAGCCACGTTTCTCTTCCATGAGAGTCTTCATCTCATCCAATGTATTGACGGAATAGAAGTTTTCTTCCATGAAGTTCTTTGCACGGTCAAACATCTCTTGTTGTACCTGTGCGAGCATCGCGTGTACTTCTTCAAGCAGATTGTCCTGTTGGACAATCTTTTTCTCGCCGCTGATACGGGATACGAGCACACAGACACCGTTTTCCATATCACGAGGGCCGATTTCCAGACGAACCGGTACACCACGCATTTCATATTCATTAAACTTCCAGCCTGGACTTACATCACTGCGGTCGTCCATTTTAACACGGACACCCGCTTGTTTCAACTCGGCAAACAATTCATCTGCACGAGCGATAACTGCATCACGTTTCTTAGGTGGTCCAATAGGAACCATAATAACCTGCGTAGGTGCCACCTTAGGAGGCAGTGCAAGACCACGGTCATCTCCATGGACCATAATCAATGCACCGATCAAACGTGTACTTGTTCCCCATGAAGTCGTATGCGCGAATTCCAGGTTGTTTTCACGGCTCAAATATTTAATGTCAAACGCAACGGCAAAGTTAGTTCCCATGTAGTGGGACGTTCCAGCTTGTACCGCTCGTCCATCTTTCATCATCGCTTCCAGTGAAAATGTATCCTTCGCACCTGCAAACTTTTCAGAAGGTGTTTTCTGTCCAGTAATAACCGGAATAGCTAGAACTTCCTCAATGACCTCACGATAAACTTCCAGCATTTTCATCGTTTCTTCACGTGCTTCTTCTTCTGTTTCATGTGCTGTGTGACCTTCTTGCCACAAAAATTCACTTGTTCGCAAGAAAGGCAGCGTACGTTTTTCCCAACGCACCACGTTAGCCCATTGGTTAATTAGCACAGGCAGATCACGATAGGATTGAATCCATTTCGAGTACATATGACCGATCATCGTTTCTGAAGTTGGACGGATTGCAAGACGCTCTTCCAGCTTTTCTCCACCAGCCTCAGTCACCCATGGCAGTTCAGGATTAAATCCCTCCACATGCTCTTTTTCTTTTTGGAAAAAGCTTTCTGGGATAAACATTGGAAAATAAGCATTGCGATGTCCCGTTTCTCTGAAACGCACATCCATAGCTTCCTTAATGTGCTCCCAAATCTCAAAACCATCGGGACGGAATACAATACACCCGCGAACTGGCGAGTAATCCATCAGCTCTGCTTTTTTAATAACATCAATATACCATCGGGAAAAATCTTCGCTCTGCGGCGTGATTTCCTCGACAAACTGTTTATCGTTCGACATAGAAATGCATGTCCTCCCATACAGACCATTTTTATAATGACCGTCTCTAATTAACCATTAATTAAGCGTAAAATATCGTTATACGTGACCGCAATCATTAGCAGGAATAGCATAGCAAAACCAACGAAATGGACCATTCCTTCCCTGCTCGGATCAACAGGACGTCCTCTTACCGCCTCAACACCAAGGAAAACAAGTCTACTTCCATCCAACGCCGGAATAGGCAGTAGATTGAATATCCCCAAATAAAGACTCATGATCGCAGTCCAATATGTCAACTGCTCAATGCCTTGCTTAGCGATTTGTCCCGTCACTTCAAAAGTACGTACAGGGCCTCCCAGGTCATTGATAGAAAAACGTTGGATAAGCTGGCTAAATCCTTGAAAAATAATATCTGTCGTTCTGACCATGGATTGTCCGGCAAATTTGAATGTTTCCCCTACACCAGCTTGGCGTTTTGGAAGTTCAGGCACAATGCCCACCTTGCCACCCTTTTGTCCTTCCATTGCACGAGGTGTAATCGTAAGATCAAAGGTTTTATCATCACGGCGAACTGTCCACTTCATCGGCTTGTCTTGGGAATCCGCAATCAGTTTGATCATGTTTTCAACATTCGCACCAATTGCAACTCCGTTCACCGATTCGATGATATCTCCCTTATGCAAATCAGCTTCAGCAGCTGGCATACCTGCTGTAATTTCACTAATTTGGACATACGTCGGGTTGTCCACTTGTATGCCGACCATCTGGATGTGCAAACCAAACAGAATAAAGGCAAGAATAAAATTCATCAGGGGTCCAGCAAATATAGCCATCGCACGCTGTCCTACTGTTTTACTCCCATACTGTCGATCCTTCGGTGCAATTTGAATGGATTGTCCTTTGGTTACCATCATCGCTTGTGGGTGTACAGTGTATTGCTGATCTTCGCCATCCACATCCAATTTTACAGTTAACGCTTGTTCCAGATCAATCTCCAACACTTCACCGCGCACTACATTCTTGCGGTTATCCAGTTGGTCCAAATAGATGGTCTTAACGACGCCATCTGTCACGCGCACAGCAATCGTTTGTCCGGTTTCAATTTCATTGACCTCCGGATCTTCTCCCGCCATACGTGCAAAACCACCGAACGGCAGCAACCGTAGCGTAAATCGTGTCTCGTTTCTTTTATAAGAGAACAGTTTCGGACCGAAACCGATCGCAAACTCCCGTACCAGAATCCCGGCGCGTTTGGCAAAATAATAATGCCCCCATTCATGCACCGTCACTATGACGAAAAACATGAGCACCGTCATCAACACTATTTGAATCGTTTCCAATCGTTTCCGTTCCCCTTTCAATGAGATCGAGTTTGTCTTCCTAGATTATCATTATTCTCCGAACCCGCACAAGAGAATCACAATTCGTTTCTTGACCCCAACATTAACCTACAACTTCGAAGCTTTACTACGAGTCTCGCGGTCACAAGTTTCAATCGCAGACAAATCAGGATCAGCCATATTGACATGCTGTTCTAGCACCTGTTCAATAATCGCTTCAATATGCAGAAAAGAAATTTCTCCACGTAAGAAACGAGCAACAGCAATCTCATTAGCAGCATTAAAAGCGGTCGGTGCTGTACCCCCCATTTTACCACATTCGAAGGCAAGCCTTAAACAAGGAAAACGATTAAAATCCATTTCCTTAAAGTGGAGTTTGCCCACTTCAGCCAATGACAGAGGCTTTGCCGGAGACTTCATCCGCTCAGGATAAGTTAATGCATATTGAATGGGTACTCTCATGTCAGGGTTCCCAAGTTGAGCCACAATGCTTGTATCTTGAAACTCGACGTAGGAGTGAATAATGCTTTCCGGATGAAGCAGCACATGGATCTGCTCATAGCTAAGCCCAAACAACCAATGTGCCTCGATGACTTCCAGCCCTTTGTTTACCATCGTTGCTGAATCAATTGTAATTTTGGCCCCCATTGACCAATTAGGATGCTTAAGTGCATCTTTCACGGTAACTTCACGCAGCTGTTCTCTTGTCAAATCTCGAAAAGAACCGCCTGATGCTGTGAGGGTAATATGTGCCACATCTTTCATACGCTCACCATTCAAGCATTGGAAAATAGCTGAATGCTCACTGTCAATCGGCAGCAACGGCACTCCTTTCGCCCGAGCTCGCGCTGTGACCAGATGACCAGCCGTAACTAGTGTTTCCTTATTGGCTAAACCGATCTGTTTTCCAGCCTCAATCGCGGCCAGCGTGGAGTGCAATCCGACACTGCCCATTACAGCCGTCACAACCATATCCGCCTCTGTGTTCGCGGCCAGCTCAACGAGTCCTTCATTTCCCCAGTGTAGTTCGATTCCAGAAGGCAGTAAAGGACGAATTTCATCCGCTAACTGCTGAGTACCGACAGACACTTTTTTGGGATGATAGAGACGCGCTTGCTCAGCAAGCAACTTTATATTGGAGCCACCTGCTAAAGCCTCAACAGTGAACTGATCTGGGTGCATGGACACCACATCCAGCGTTTGAGTTCCAATAGATCCGGTTGAACCAAGTACCGTAATTCTTTTCATGATGCACCTTCCTATCCTGAAAATCACTTTTATCAGGAGCTCATTGTTTGTTATCCAGGCAACTATGCAGCTGATTCTATCCTTCTAATAGCGCAAGGCTAACAGTATAAAGGTTGATCCTCAGCATAAGTTGTAATCACCAGGCTCATGGAAGCAGCATCAGCATATGTACAAATGGAAAAACGACAATCCAGCTGTCGCAGCGGTCTAGTATACCACCGTGTCCTGGCAGCAGATTACCAGAATCTTTGATGCCGTACACTCGTTTGTATGCAGATTGTACCAAATCACCCAGTTGTCCCACAACAGCACATGACAAACCGATGCCGAAGGCTTTGCCCCAGGGTAACAGTCCACCTGACAAACCAGCGAATACCAGAGCTATAACCAGCGCTAAAACAACTCCGCCAATGGACCCTTCGACCGTTTTATTTGGACTAATCGCAGGCCATAGCTTCGTCTTCCCTGCCATTTTGCCTACAAAATATGCCCCTGCATCACTTGCCCAAATACAAGACAACAACAAAAAAGTCCATAACAGTCCATGTTCCATATGACGTGATTCCGCAATATACGAAAATCCAAATCCTATATATACAGTACCAAGAAATAGTATAGCTACCGTTTGAATCGGGATTTTATTTTTCGTTCCTACCGTGATCATCATAAACACTATCATTACCAACCAGAGCAAACTAGCAAAGGGTAGCGGTGAATGCAAACCCAAAGGTTGATATGGGAATACAAATGCTAATATGCTTACGTAGCCAAGTATTGCTGTACCTCCAAAAGGAGATACCTGCGTCATTCGAGCGAACTCATAAAATCCGATTAGGGCCATCACCAATATAAGCAAATGGTAGGCCAAGCCGCCCCACAGGACCATTGCGAAAAAGAATATGCCTGCCAGAATACCGGTAATTAATCTCTGTCTCAACGGCTTTCATCCTCCATTTACTTCAGTCCGCCATACCGTCGTGATCTTTTCTGATATTCGATCACTGCTTCGTATAAGTGCTCTTTCTTAAACTCGGGCCAATAAATATCAGTAAACCACAGTTCACTATAAGCAAGCTGCCAAAGCATAAAATTACTGAGTCTAAGCTCCCCGCTTGTTCGAATCAATAAATCAGGATCTGGCATACCCGTAGAAAGCAACGTGTTGCCAATTAGCTCAGATGTTATATCTTCCGGCTTCAGCTTTCCATCCTCAATTTGACGGCCCAATGTTTGCATGCATTCTGTGATCTCCAACCGACTGCCATAATTTAATGCAAAATTAAGTACAAGTCCGGTATTATTTTCGGTACGTCGAGTCGCTTCAGTCAGCGCTTCAACGGTATGAGAAGGTAAATGCTCCTTGTTTCCCATCATACGCACTTGCACATTTTTTTCAACTAGCTCATCCAGCTCAATTGCCAAAAATTCTTGAGGCAGTTTCATTAGAAAATCAACTTCGTCCTTTGGACGTGTCCAATTCTCAGTTGAAAAAGCAAATAAAGTTAAATACTTAATACCCAGTTCATCCGCTGCAATTGCTGTGCGTTTCACTGCCTTCATTCCATTTTGATGCCCTACAATCCGCGGCATTCCAATCCGTTTGGCCCATCTGCCGTTCCCATCCATGATGACAGCAACATGCTGCGGAATATTGTCTTTTGAAATGGCCGGTGTTTGCTGTTTTTGTTCCCCGTTCCACCAAGACCGAACCCGTTTGATCATTCCAGTTCCTCCAGCATTCTCTGAAAATGTGCCTCAGGCTTGAAAAGAGACAAACCCCACCGTAAGGGAGGGGCTGCCAATCTTTTTAAACTTCCATAATTTCTTTTTCTTTTGCAGCTAAAACTTTATCTACTTCAGCGATAAACTTGTCAGTCGTCTTCTGGATATCTTCCTGATGCTTACGAGATTCGTCCTCGGAAATATCACTTTTCTCCATTTTTTTGATATCATCATTTGCATCACGACGAATGTTACGAATAGCGATTTTTGCTTCTTCACCGCTCTTTTTCGTCAGCTTCACCAAATCAGTTCTGCGCTCCTCCGTTAAAGCAGGAATACTCAGACGAATGGTGTTACCATCATTCGAAGGCGTCAAACCTAAATCGGATTTTTGGATAGCACGCTCGATATCAGCCAAAGAAGATTTGTCCCAAGGCTGAATCATCAAGGTCCGACTGTCAGGTGTATTGATATTCGCCAGCTGATTGACTGGAGTCATTGCGCCGTAATATTCAACCTGCACACGGTCCAGTAATGCTGGTGTTGCCCGTCCTGCACGCAAAGATGCAAGATCACGTTGCAATGCCTGGATTGCTTTTTGCATGCGCTCTTCAGCGCTCTTTTTCACAGATTGTGGCATTAATTTACACTCCCTTTGACGATCGTACCAATTTTTTCACCCAGTACGACACGTTTAATGTTACCTTGCTCTGTAATAGCAAAGACAATCAACGGAATATTGTTATCCATGCACAGCGAGGAAGCTGTAGAATCCATGACACCGAGATTTTTGTTAAGCACATCTAAATACGTAAGCTGCTCATATTTTTCAGCTGTGCTATCTTTAAACGGATCGGCGGAGTACACACCATCTACTTTATTTTTAGCCATCAGAATCACTTCTGCTTCAATCTCAGCGGCACGTAGAGCAGCTGTAGTATCAGTCGAGAAGAACGGATTACCCGTACCTGCAGCAAAAATTACGACCCGACCTTTTTCCAAGTGACGGATAGCTCTACGGCGGATGTAAGGTTCTGCAATCTGTTGCATCGCGATGGATGTTTGTACACGCGTAGGCACTTCAATTTGTTCCAAAGCATCCTGTAAAGCCAGTGAGTTCATCACGGTTGCGAGCATACCCATGTAATCTGCCGTTGCCCGGTCAATGCCATTGGCACTTCCAGCAATACCGCGCCAAATATTACCGCCTCCGCACACAATAGCAACTTCTACTCCTAGTTCCACCACGTCCTTGACTTGCTCAGCAATCGACGCAATTGTATCCGCATCAATACCATAACCGTTAGGACCTGACAGCGACTCCCCACTAACTTTCAGAACAACACGTTTAAACACAGGTTTTTCCAAATGATCACCCTCCAATTTCATATATTCTTTATGTAACAGGATAGGTGTCCTGTTGCAAGAAAAGGAACACCGATGTGTTCCATTTCTGTTTATTCATATGCAATTACCGATCGTTGGTAATTATTGTTTCACTTGAGACATAACTTCTTCGTAGAAGTTGTCTTCTTTTTTCTCCAGACCTTCACCCAGTTCGAAACGAACAAAGCGACGTACGGAGATGTTTTCACCAATCGTACTGATTTTCTCGTTGATCAGTGTGGAAATCGTTTTGTCTGGATCTTTAATGAAAGATTGCTCCAGCAAGCAGAATTCTTCATAGAATTTACCGATGCGGCCTTCAACCATTTTTTCAACGATTTTTTCTGGTTTACCTTCGTTCAAAGCTTGTGCTTTCAGGATTTCTTTTTCTTTTTCAATCTCTTCCTGAGGCACTTCTTCGCGACGAACATAACGAGGGTTCGATGCAGCGATATGCATTGCAATGTCACGAACAAAATCTTTGAACTGGTCAGTTTTCGCCACGAAGTCTGTTTCGCAGTTTACTTCTACCAGTACGCCGATACGGCCGCCAGCATGGATGTAGGATTCAACAACGCCTTCAGTAGCAATACGGCCTGCTTTGTTGGCTGCAGCTGCAAGTCCTTTTTCACGTAGAACTTCAACCGCTTTTGTCAAATCACCATTTGCTTCTTCAAGCGCTTTTTTACAATCCAGCATTCCTGCGCCTGTTTTTTCACGAAGCTCTTTTACTGCGCTAGCATTAACTGCCATATTATTTCCCTCCAAATTTGATTTTCAGTGGTATATGCGACTTTATTCCTTAAAAAAAGGGTAGTGAGAGGTTTTCCACCTACCAACCACCCTTTTCATTTAATTCGTATAGGTATTTCCGATTGGAAATATTATGCTGTAGTTTCTTCGCCTTGGTTAGCTTCCATAACTGCATCAGCCATTTTACCTGTCAGCAATTTAACAGCGCGGATCGCGTCATCATTACCTGGGATAACATAGTCGATTTCGTCTGGATCGCAGTTTGTATCAACGATACCTACGATTGGGATACCCAATTTGCGAGCTTCAGCAACTGCGATACGCTCTTTGCGCGGATCAATGATAAACAGAGCACTTGGAAGGCCCTTCATGTTCTTGATACCGCCCAAGAATTTTTCAAGACGATCTTTTTCTTTGCGAAGAATGATAACTTCTTTTTTAGGAAGAACAGCAAATGTACCATCTTCTTCCCAAGCTTCCAATTGTTTCAAACGATCAATACGTTTTTGAATGGTTTGGAAGTTAGTCAGTGTACCACCCAACCAACGTTGGTTGATGTAGAATTGACCAGCGCGTGCTGCTTCTTCTTTAACGGAATCTTGCGCTTGTTTCTTCGTGCCTACGAACAGAATTGTACCATTCTCAGCTGCAATGCTTTTTACGAAGTTGTAAGCTTCCTCAACCTTTTTCACTGTCTTTTGCAAGTCAATGATGTAAATACCGTTTCTTTCAGTGAAGATATAACGATCCATTTTCGGGTTCCAGCGACGTGTTTGGTGACCAAAGTGAACCCCAGCTTCCAAAAGCTGTTTCATGGAGATTACTGCCATCTTCACGCACCTCCTAAGTTTGGTTTTTTTGTGTGTCCTCCGCCGACATCATTTTTTATAAAGACTTCCTATTGGAAGCACCCTTTATAAAATTAACCGACGTGCGTTTTTAACACCGTCAATTAATATACCATAACACTTGCAGCGTTGCAACCAGCTTTTCGACAATAATTGAAACTGTGTAAAAAGCGGCCTGTACAATTCCATCTGCCTGGCTTCTTAGCAAAATGTTTGTGACAATAAAGCATTAGACTCTCGCATTGCATTGAACGGACAGATAGTTCGAATATGTGCCCTGTTAGCCGCATCTGTTCAAGTCTTTCTTATATAGATGGCGCCATGCTGGGCGTACAGTAAAAAGCCATGACCGACTAACGGCCAAGGCTTTTTACACACGATCGAAATTGGTACCAATTCCCGATTAGTGCCCCATCATCGCTGGGTCCTAGCTGTCCCCGCCGACGGTACCTTCTTCTTCCTGCTGCTGCGGTTTACGCAGAAGGAGCGACAGAGCTACACCCGCAGTCGTTAGGCACGCGGACAGGAAGAACGTATCGCCGTAACCCGCGACGACAGCATTCAACGGATTCGCGTCCGCTCCCGCATTTGCGGTGTGGGAAGCGATTTGCGACGTCAGATAACCCGTCAGGCCTGCGACCGCGAACGAGAGGACAACTTGCTGAGCCGCTGTTGTCAATGGTGTGTCTCGGCTCACCAGGCGGCGAGGCGCAGAGTTCAGAACATGCGTGTTGAGCGGCATCATGGAGAAACCCATTCCGAGACCCATGGTGCAGATGCATAGGATAATAACCCAGAGCGGAGAATCCACAGATATACGGGACAAGATGAATAGAGAAAATTAGGAATAGAATTGTTTTATTGTTTTTTTATTCATCAATGCCGCTATCGATTATTTCATAGCGTTAATTTGTGTTCAATTTATTTTATATCCCTCTCCGATATATCTGAATATTGATCCAAATTGAGGATAGTTTTAACAATACACCGTGGTGTAATCCGCTAGGAGATGACCTTTGAATCCTTCAGGGGTCTTTTTATGTCCAACTAGCTCTGAATTGCAATAGGCTATGCTGTAAGCTATTGTGGGCGCTTCATACCCACTTTGAACTAAACAATAAAAAATCACTTTCGTTCGCATCGAAAAAAATAAAAAGCCGTCCTCTTCCCGATTAGGTCAGTTGGACGGCTTTTTCGTTATTTTAGTAATAATAGAACTGAAATCCTCACCTTTAGCAAACTGATAGGTGCCTGTACGAATTTTGGTATTGATTTTTTGAGCCTTAGCTGCTGCCTCAAATGCACTAGCATCCGATACGACTCCTGCCCGTTCCAATCCAGATGCCACACTTCTTAAATTGCTCCCTGATGCAATGCTATATTGCACTTGTGGAGTGGCAGGCTGCTTGGGAATATTGGGAGTAGTTGTAGTGCCAGCTCTTTGAGTTTCCGGCTTGTTCGGACTTTGTGGTACTGACGTGCTGGTCGAAGGCTTAGAAGCAGCCGAGGATGTGCTGTTTGCAGGTACCTTAGGTGTTGAAGGCGTTTGAGCTGGTTTAGCCTTTTGAGGTGCAACTGGAGTCTTGTTGCCTTCCTTGATCAGCTTATTACGCCATTCCTCTTCTGTCATTTTCGGATCAGAACTGTCACTGATCTGAAGATTTAACTCGGCTGCTGCCTTTTCTAGTTGTTCTCGCGTCATGTTTTTCGGGTCTGCCGAAGATTGCTGCGACTGCCCCTGACCAATTATTGCCAGCTGCAGCAGCAATGCCCCCATGATAAGACCAGTACCCATGCCTAACATAAATGAGCGGTTTTTGATCATATCACATCCTCCCGTTCCGCGAGTTGTAATATGAGCTGTACTTCGCCCCGCTGGATGCCTGATTGCTTGGCTATATAATCCACCGACTTGCCTTGCTCATGCATCGCGAACAACTCTTGATAACGATCTCGGATGGACTCTTGTTCCTGCTCAGTTTTAGGCTCTTGCAATGCCGTTTGCTCCTCTAAAGTTACAAAAGAAACTTCTGAATCTGAGATTGGCATAGAGACGGTAGCAAGCATTGCCTGACGCTCAAGCTCCACAATACGATTCCGAAGCTCAGCTACTTGCTCCTGTAATGCTGCCTGCTTAACCGCATGCTCCTGCTTCATACCAGATACGAGTTCAATCAGCTCGTCATTATCGTTTTCAATATCGGCCATATATTGCTCCAATGTAGCCTCAACCTTTTGAACGACGGCCTCTTCTGTTCCCCGGCTTGGCTGGCGCTTTGGCAGAAGCCAGGCGTAGACAACAGCTGCGGCTCCCAGCAGAACAATATAAATCCATGGTTGATCCACTGCCCATCGTCTCCTTTTATAACGCTTCTCCACCCATTGGATCAGAGCGAAAAATCAATATGATGTCCCTTATACGGATGCTCTGCCGGATGCTCCTTAGGTAGCTCAGTCTCATCTGAGCGAGAGCGGCTCTGCTGGGAAGAATCTCTGCTCTGCCCACCTGTTTGCCTCTCACCGACGAATGTTTCCGCAGACTGATCTATGGCACTGCTTCGCTGACGCATGTTCTCTGTCTCCAGCGCAGTCTTTTGTCCAAGTAATGCCTGGTCATTCATTGGCCGCTGCTGGGACTCACTATGGTATTTGCCTGCTTCACTGGTGCGAGGTACAGCAATTTGCAATTCAACAGCCTTCAAGCTCATGGGACCACACCCTTTCCGATTGGGCATCCGTATCAGACTACCGAGAAATATAATAAATTGAATTATTATCAGTGTAATGAATTACATGTAGGAGGACATGCTGATATCTCCCTCATGATAATAAAACGCCATTCTTTCCACAGAATCTTTAATAAATTTTGTATATCTGCCGATAACTATCTTAGAGCCACCGTAAATCACATTTTTCACTTCTACCCGGGCGCGGCTCGTATCTTCTAATGTTCGTTCTATTTCAAGCATTCTGGACTTAGTTTCCAAAAGTTCCTGTTCATTAGATTTTTTAGTAGATGTCAGCTTGATTCGCATAGCCATTCTGTCAGGTGCAAGCTGTCCAGCAGCCGCTAGCTGATCCAATATTGTGAGAGCCTTGTTCGTTTTATCCTGGCTGTCTGTCTGTTGCTTCAACCGTGCGCGAAGTTCTGTCAGTTCATCACGCAGTTCGGGAAGCACACCCACTTCAATATTAGTAGCTGTGGACATCGTATTACCGACGGTACGAGCCACTACCTTTTTACCAGCTTGTACACTGCCACCTACGATAAGCCCTTTTGTGCCTTCGCAGATTACATTATTACTCGCTTTGATCTGGGAATGCATGATGCTCTGGGATACAAGCACATCGGCTCCCGCAATCACGTTACCATCTTGTATAAACGAGCATTTCACATTTTGTGCAGCTTTCACAAATCCTTTATGGTATCCGATAATACCGCCGCTGATTTCCACTGAACCATCTGCCTCAATTTCAGCGCCTTCCACACCGCCAATGACACGAATGTCACCAGCCGCCCGAACGCGAAAACCGGTCAAGACATTCCCGCGAATGACGACGGTTCCAACAAAATCAATGTTACCGACGCTATAATCGACATCCCCATTCACTTCATACACAGGGAACACATTAAGCTTGCCCTTTTCAGTTGTAGTCACTAAACCATCAATAGCCGCATACATCGCAACGCCTTCCGGATGGATCACTACATTTTTTCCAACTTTAAAGCGTGCCTCTCTACCTGGAAGAAAAGGGATTTCCTCTCCGGTTACAGCAATCCCTGGTACACCTGGCAGAGGATCCACTCGTTCGGCAATCAGTTGTCCACGTTTTACATTTCTTAAACGAGTTAATTCTTTATAATCTACCCGTCCATCCACAGTTTCAAGTGGCTTATGTGCATCTTCACCAGTCACAATATCGGCCAGATTAATTTTTCCGTCTGTACCGTGGATCGGCTGCTTTCCCTGAGCAATCAGTAATTTCCCGAAGAAATGATCTTCCGGATTTGCAGCAAATGTGCGGATTGCATCGGTAATTACACCGTAGGATATTTTTTGGTTGCTTAGAAAACGTTCTAATTCTTGCACAGAACAGGCAAAGCCTTCTTCACGTTTGGCAAACTCCAAGTAGGCGGATTGTTTGTCAGGTGAGACAACCACTTTTAAAAACTGATCCAAAGCATACTGCTTCTCCACATGGGTGCTCCTTCCGTCTAACTGTTACTGTAACCTCCCGTACGTTAATCTTTACGCATTAGCAAATCCCGTTGTTTGTCCAGTGTCGCTCTCAGACGTAATATTGCTTTGGAATGCAACTGAGAAATTCGCGAAGGAGAAAGTGACATGACCTCAGCAATTTCGCTGAGTGACAAATCCTCGTAATACAATAAAGAAACAACGATACGCTCTTTTTCAGTTAATTTATCAATGCCTTGTGCCAAGGCATCACGCAGTGTGAATTCATTGACCTTATGATCTGGATTTTTCGCCTTTTCATCTACCAACAGGGAAAGCCGTGTTTCCGACTCTTCTTCGCGGATCGGGTCCTCTAGTGAGACAATCGACATTACAGCGACCTCTTGGATCATACTTTGAAACTCTTTCTCGGAGACGTCCAAATAATGACTCATCTCTTCGTCGCTTACTGTGCGTAAATACCTTTGTTCTAAATGCTGGTAGGCGTCTTCGATTTTTTTCGCTTTTTCCCTAACTGAACGAGGAACCCAATCTCCTTGACGAAGACCATCCAAAATTGCTCCGCGAACACGCCAAGAAGCATAAGTCTCAAACTGCAAACCACGCTCATAATCAAATTTCTCTAAAGCATCAATCAAACCCATAACACCGTTGCTCGCCAGATCATCCTTGGATACATTTTTAGGTAAGCCTACTGCAAGACGACCCGACACATATTCCACAATATGGAGATACTTTTCAATTAACTGCTTTTTTGCTTCCTTGTCACCGTGTTCTTTCCATTGCTCCCACAGCTCGGAATGGTTCAAATGAGCGGCTTTTCGCTCGTTCATCGGCTTCACCCTCCTTATTTGTCTGTCAGGTGACGAACGGCCTTGGCCAATTCTTCAGGGTCCTTGTTGGAAACCAGCTTGGGTGGGTTTAAAGGTGCAAAACCATTATTCCCCTCGTCCGTCTGCTCTGGTTTCGGTTTCAGCAATTCATTCAGGTTTTCATTTTCGTCTGGTGTCGTCAGGTCCAGATTTCCCCCTACGCCATCTACCTGAGAGCTTGCCCGGTCTTGGGCATTACCCAGATCTGGCCGCGCTACCACACCCAGTGTCCAGCGCAGCACAAATGCAAGTAGGAACCAAAAAACGAAGGCGATTAAGCCACGAATTAAGCTCGTGGTCAGCAGATTGCTGCCAACGGACAACACAAAAGTCAGAATAAATCCGACTACTCCAGACCAAAGATTAATGCGTAAGCTACCAAATAACATGTTTATAATTCCTTTACACCTTTTTGTACGCTTCGAATATTCAAAACGCCAGTTTCAGAGTCCAACTCAATCGTTCGTCCATAATTGCCACCCGTATCTTCCGCAATTAAAGGAATGCCCAGATCTACAAGCATTTCCTTGCACGATTCTACATTGCGCGGGCCAATCCGCATGGTGTCTCCACTACCTGCAAAGGCAAACATCTGCGCTCCTCCTGCCATTTTGGCAATCAGTCTGCGCCGTTCAGCACCCAGTTTCAACATTCGTTCAAATAACTCTGGCAGTGCTGTATCCGCATATTTGGCAATATTCAACTGCCCTTCACGCGCAATATCCGAGGACGGTAACATCACATGTGCCATGCCTGCCAGTTTCAAATGAGGATCATAGAGGGTCAATCCGACGCAGGAGCCAAGCCCTGTCGTGCGAATCGAGTTCGGGTTGCTGGTAACATTTAAATCTGCCATGCCGACTTTAATGATGCTTTTATCCTCAATCATCGTTCATCGGGACTCCTAACGACCTAAAGATTTTCCCGAACGATTCTGGATCAGGAATCAGGAAAAATTGACCCTCAATCTGATTCTGCCCTTCCAGAAACGATGTGTCAATCAATAAAGCAGCATCCCCCATCTGCCCAAACTGCAGCAGTCCGTAGCTGAGTATAGCTCCTGCCATATCCAGTGCCAGCGCAGGGACTGTTGGATACATGGATAAACGTGTGAAATCCGCCAACGAAGAAAGGTAGGAGCCTGCTAAAATGTTACCGATCTCCGACAGAGCTGAATGCTCCATTTCGTTAAAGCTATCCTCGTCATCCGAAGGAATATTCGCCAAACGGGAAAGTAAGCTTTTCGCCGCCTGAGGTTGCAATATGAAGAATAGATTACCAGGGGCTTCCCCTTCGACTCTAAAAAATATTGCAACAACAAGTTGTTCATTTCCGCCGACTTTGTCCGCAATTTCCTCAAAGGGCAGCATTTGCACTTTGGGCACACCCATATCGACTGGTTTATTGAGAAGCCGGGAGAGCGCTGTAGCAGCGTTCCCCGAGCCAATGTTGCCGACTTCTTTCAATACATCCAACTTGAAGTCTTCGAGATTTCCCAGATTCTCCATATATTAATCCTCTAAACCTTCCAGTTGGTTCATTTCGCTACGGTTCAAAACTTCGGACAAGTTCAGCATAATCAACAGACGTTCTTCACCAATTTTAGCAACTCCGCGAAGATATTTAGCCTTAACACCGCCAACCACTTCCGGTGGTGTCTCAATGTTGTCAGTATTCAGGTCAATAACATCATTCGCTGAATCCACGATAAAGCCGACTTGCATCTCGCCCACAGCAACGATAATAATACGTGTTTGATCGGTATATTCAGCTTCTGGTAATCCAAAACGGCCACGAAGATCAATAACCGGAATAACCACGCCTCTCATGTTGAATACACCTTTAACAAAATCGTAAGTTCTCGGAACCCGTGTAATCGGCACCATGCGTTCAATAGATTGGACTTTTTCTACTTCAACACCGTATTCCTCTTCACCAAGCTTAAATACGATAACTTTAATTTCTTCTCCCATGTTTAAAAAACCTCCCTATTGATGTCCGCAATCTCATATTTCTTTCATTTTTAATGAAGACATTATTTAATGAAAACATTCGGGTCAATGATCAAAGCAACCTGACCGTCACCCAGAATCGTGGCACCTGAAATTCCTTGGATGTTTGGAAGATACTTGCCCAGATTTTTAAGGACGATTTCACTTTGTCCCAAGAAGTCCTGTACGGAAAGAGCTGCCAGACGGTCTCCCTTACGGATGACCACGACCTCTGTCTCTTCTTCTTCATCTTCGTTGAAGTCCGGTACCTCAAACAGCTGACTCAAGGAGATAAGCGGGATATGAGAATCGCGGAAAGCAATCATCTTATTGCCATGCACAGAACGGATTTGCTTACGCTTGACGATCGCAGTTTCCACAATGGAAGACAAAGGAATCGCATATTTTTCAGAACCGATCTGTATCATCATGGCTGCAATAATGGATAGAGTCAACGGTAATTGTACAGAGAAATTAGTGCCCTGGCCCAATGTGGAGTGAACCGTAACATTACCACCCAAAGCGGTAATTTTAGATTTAACAACATCCAGACCGACACCGCGTCCTGATACGTCTGAAATGACTGCAGCTGTACTAAAGCCCGGAGCAAACAATACTTGATAAGCTTCCTCGTCGGTCATGGAAGCTGCTTGTTCTGCTGTCAAAATCCCTTTGGAAATAGCACTGTTTAGTACCTTTTCACGGTTAATCCCGTTCCCATCATCCTCAATCTCGATAAATACGTTATTACCGCTATGAAAAGCACGCAGTTGAACGGTTCCAGTTTCTGGTTTACCAGCTGCAATCCGGTCGGCTACCGACTCGATGCCATGATCCACGGAGTTACGTAGCAAATGCACCAGAGGATCACCAATCTCGTCGATAACCGTCCGATCCATTTCAGTCTCTGCTCCAGTAATAACCAATTCCAGTTTTTTATCCAGCGACTTGGCCAGATCGCGAACCATACGCGGGAAACGGTTGAAAACAGTATCTACAGGTACCATCCGCAATTTGAGAACAACATTTTGCAAATCACTGCTCACACGACTCATATGCTCAACCGTTTCCGTCAGTGCTGGATTGGAAGCCTCACTGGCTAACTGTTCTAAGCGCACACGGTCAATGAGCAACTCGCTGAATAAATTCATAAGTACATCCAGACGTTCAATATCTACGCGAATCGTACGGTTGTGCGTAGGAGCAGCCGCCTTGGCTGCTGGCGCTTTACCTGCAGCTGGCTTGGCAACAGAGGCCGCAGCTGGAGACTGCGGCTGAGATGGAGCGGGTGGCTGCACGGCAACAGCTGCTTCCTGTACCGCCGCTGTCTCAGCGAGTCCGGCAGTAACTTCGCTCATTTGTTTAAGCGATTCCTGATCCAGTTGTACCACTGAGACCGTGTCAATTTCAGAGATACCCGTGATTTCCTTTTCCAGCTCCCCAACTTCTTTCTGCGTTATGTAATATAACGAGAAGCTTTGTTCGAATTTTTCCTGCTCGATATCCTGTACGGACGGATAGGCCTTGACGATTTCACCAGAGTTTTCCAGTGTGTTGAATACCATAAAGGCACGTGCCGCCTTCAGCTGGCTCTCTGAACTGATTGTTACCTGTATATAGTGAACACGATGCCCTTCAGAAATCGATTGCTCCAGTACAGAATACTGGAATTGGTCCAAAACCAATCCAGCACTATCGTTAGTGCCTGCTTTTGTAGAAGTAGACTCTTCAGTGGCGGCATTTGAGCCGGACTTTAGGAAATCCCCGCTCACGATAGATTGCAATGAAGATACAATAGAGGAGACATCCGCTTTTCCATCGCCTCCCTCTGTAATGTGCTGCACCATGGATTCCAGGGCATCCAAACCTTTAAATAAGGTATCGAATATAAATTCATGCATCGCCAGCTTGTTGTTACGTACCAGATCAAGAACGTTTTCCATTTGGTGAGTGAGCGATGCCAGGTCTTCAAACCCCATCGTAGCAGCCATTCCTTTGAGGGTATGGGCAGAACGGAAAATCACCTGAACGATGCCTAGATCGGTTGGGTTGCTTTCCAGTTGAAGCATATTTTCGTTAAGAGATTGCAGATGATCATTCGACTCATCAATAAACATGTTTAAATATTGGTTCATGTCCATTGTGAGACACCTCCTCCATGAGTTACACTCCGATTATTTCACAACTTGTACAAGCTTGGGGGCGATCTCCTGCATTGGCAGAAGGTGGCGCACACATTTTAATTCAACTGCTGAGCGGGGCATTCCGTACACTACACAAGTCTCCTCATTTTCAGCAAATGTGGATTGAACCCCAGCGTCATAAAGCTTTTTCATCATTTTAGCCCCGTCGCTACCCATTCCAGTAAGCAATACTAGATGTCTTTCCAGCGCGGTTAAAGAGAGCAGCGATTCGAACATCGTATCTACAGAAGGACGGTGACCATTGCGAGCCTCCTCCATCTTCAGTGACACCGTGTATTTACCACCGGCTCCAGGCACAATTCTTAGCTGATATCCCCCTGGTGCGATGTAGGCTGTTCCCGTCTCCAGCGTCATCCCCTGCTCAGCCTCCACAACGCGTAGTGGACTCAATGTGTTCAAACGTTGTGCTAGCGAACGAGTAAAGTTTGGTGGCATATGCTGAACGATAACGATTGGAGCTGGAAAATCCCCAGGAATGCGCTCCAACAGGGTCTTAAGAGCCCGTGGTCCGCCAGTAGAACATCCGACCGCCACCAGTTTTCGAAAGCTGGACGTATGCACACCTTTTTTAAGTGACAATCCCTGTGGTGCAGCTGGAGCTGTAGGTGCTGTTACTGGAGGCGTTGCAGCCGCAGGAGCGGAAGAAGCTGATGAAGTTACCGTCTTCCGTGACTCCGGCTTGACAAGCCCTGCTTTATCCTTACCCTGTATTGATTTGCCAGCAGCCGGATCAGAGCTCTTCAGCTGTCCCGACGTTATTCCCGTACTCATGGACAAGTTTTCTTTTTTCTGCACATGAGGTGCTTGCACTGGTTTCCTTGGCTGAACAGCTGGCTTGTCTATGCGGCCACCTGTAGCAGATGTTCGAGACAGCTGCTTTTTAGTTTCCTGCTTGGCAGCTGTTGGGACGGACTTCCCAGCATCTTTCTTTGGTTGAGCCGATGCAGCAGGTGGAGGAGCAAGCGGAACAACAGGAGGCTTGTCTGCCGAAGCTTGACTTCCAGCTCGTTTCTCAGCCGCAGCCTGTCCAGGTGGCTTTTCCATTGGCGTTTTTTTCGCTTGTTCCATTGCAGCTTTGCGCTCATTCGCTTCCTTGCGCTCCAAGCGGCTGCGTACTGCTTGCATAGCAGTATGCATCTGTTCGAGCAACGCCTTGCTCACCTGCTCAATATCTTGCGCATGAGCAATGGAAGGCTTTCTTATAAAATCGAAAGCTCCTGCCTCCAGAGCCATGATGGTCTCCTTCATGCCTTGTTCATTAATGCCTGACAACATAATGACAGGTAGCGGATGGGCTGCCATAATCAGTGGCAACGCTTCAAGACCATTCATTTCAGGCATTTCGACATCCATGGTGACCAAATCAGGCTGCAATTCTTTCACTTTCTCTACAGCCTCTCTGCCATTGGCGGCTGTACCTACGATGTTGAACGACTCATCCCTTACAATAAGATCTGTAATAATTTTGCGCATAAAGGCCGAATCATCTACAACCAGCACCCGGTAAGCACACATGTTAAACACCCCTGTTTCCTCTCATCAAAAATCAATGCATAGAACGCCGCAACCATTTTTGCATAAATCCTTTGATTCCACTCAATGCACCTGGTTGTGGAACCTGTGGCATTGCTGCAAAACGGTGTGCCAGATTCAGTACATCTTTTGAAGCCGCGCATCCCGGAAAAGCAACCATAAAAGGTACTTGTCTTTTGACTGCCTGCATGACATGAGTATCATCACTGATATGTCCAAGCAGCGGGATTTCAATCTCCAAAAAGCGTTTCGCAACAAGTGCGATCTTATCGGCAACTTGACGGGCCTCATTATCGTTATCGGCACGATTGACTATAATTTTGAATACCGTATCTTTCTGCAACCCGTTGACGACTTTAATTAGTGCATACGCATCTGTTAAGGACGTCGGTTCTGGGGTGGTTACTACCATACATTCGTCAGCTGAAGTGATGAATTTAAGATTTTCTTTGGATAAACCTGCACCTGTATCAAAAAGAATATAATCCATGTCTGCTGCCATTTTTTCTACTTCTTCGGCAAAATAATTCAGATTCTCATCTGATAACGCAAACAGTTCGCTTAAGCCTGAGCCTCCAGCAATATAAGGCAAACCACCTATACCCGTTTGAATAATCTCATCAATTGATTTTTCACGTTTTAACAAGTGAAGAAGATTGTATTGTGAATGGGCCCCCATCAACACATCAATATTAGCCATACCGATGTCAGCATCAAACACAAGTACCTTTCGACCAAGTGATTTCAGGGCCAATGCAAAGTTCAGCGTAAAATTGGATTTGCCCACCCCGCCTTTACCACTGGTGATCGTTATAATTTTTGCGTGACGATTACGTGGGGGTAATCGATACTTATCCAAGGATGAAGCCATTTGTCTAAGTGATTGGGCTTGATCACTCATATGGAATCTCCGTTAACTCCTGACGATACTTTGGCT
Source organism: Paenibacillus sp. EKM10P (assembly GCF_011800655.1). NCBI lineage: Bacteria > Bacillati > Bacillota > Bacilli > Caryophanales > Paenibacillaceae > Paenibacillus > Paenibacillus sp. EKM10P. Next base: position 245,069 of record NZ_JAALET010000005.1, read on the forward strand.
CCAAGTAGCATATTTGTCACCATTTCTGCATCGGGATGAAGCAGGTCGTCAGGAACATTTTGTCCATTCGTAATATAGGCCAACTGCATCGGAAACTGGTGTAAAAGATTAAACATGCCGCCACAACTGCCCGTCTCATCCATCTTGGTAAATACAACCTTCCCAAGACCAAACTTACTGAAATGTCCAGTTATATTGAGCATATCCCTGCTTTTGGATGTCAGGCTGAGTACCAGATACGTCTCACTTTCATTAATAGGTGAAAGCAGACTTTGCAGTTCTGATACAAGCAGTTCATTACGATAATTTCGCCCTGCAGTATCCATGAGGATCAAGTCACAATGCTCCAGACGTTGAATAGCCCTTTGGACGTCACCGGGAGATTGCACAACTTCAAGCGGTACATTCAAAATCGTAGCATATGTACGCAGTTGCTCGACGGCTGAAATCCGGTACGTGTCAGAAGTAATAAATCCAACTTTGCGATGATGTTTGAACAACTGTTCCGCTGCCAACTTCGCAATGGTTGTCGTTTTTCCTACTCCGGTAGGTCCTGCAACATACACAATTTTGGTATCTTGGGAGATCCCTTTATCCAGTCTTGTCTGTATAAAACTGGTCACTTCCTCACGAAAGGCTTGTTCCCAATCAAAAGTTTCAGGCGCAAAAGGATGCTCACTTCGACGCACATGTACCTGTTCGATCCAGTATTCCAGTAAATCACGTTCCACTTCCTGTTCCAACACATGCTCACAGATCTCATGTAGCGCCTCAGGCCAAGTACTTTCCATTGAAGAGTTTCTGGAGAATCGAGTCATCATCGCTTTCATTTCCCGCAATTCATTAAGCAATGCCTGATTTTCCTCAGCTCCACTCTTGTCTGGAACACTTGCTTCGATTGGCCGTTTATGCAGCTCACTGGATGATTTCAGGTTCGAAAGCAATACTTCTTGATCAAATGCCTGAGATAGAGTCTCTAGGTTATTAGCAGACCTTGGCGACAAATGCTCCGTTGCTGATGCAACTTGTTCTGTATTAACCGTTAAATCAGCTTGTTCTTCTTTGGAACTACCGGTTATCTGTTGTGTAACCCGCCGATAAGCTTCTGGAGCTGCTTGTCTGGGGACTACAGGTACTGATGGTTTTTCCAGCTTCTCAAGGGTGCTCATTAGAGGCGAAGCAGCCCGGGCAAGCTGGTGTGACGAGCGTTCAGTCCGCCGAGACTTTTGAGGTTGCTGCTCCTCAACTGCAGCAACCACTTCAATTTTCTTTTTACTGAACATCCCCATAAAACCGCCGACCTTCACTTCCTTGGTACTTAAAATGACGGCATCTGTTCCTAAGTCACCCCTGATTTGCAGCATGGCTTCTGGCATGGTATCCACTAGATATCGTTTCACTCTCATAAGTTCACCACCCCGACACTTTGAATTTCAACGTTCGGCTCCAGCTCACTGTACGACAGCACCGGGACATCCTGCATCGTCCGCTCCATCACTTGCCGCAAATACATACGTATTGTCGGTGACGTTAACACAATAGGCTGCTGTCCCGATTGAATAAGACGGTTGATTTGCTCCATCATCCTTTGATACACCGTTTGCGTTGACACCGGATCAAGAGCCAAATAGCTACCTTGCTCCGACTGCTGCACGCTCTCAGCAATTTTCTTCTCCAATCCTGGTCCCACGGTAATAACACGCAACGTTTCTCCCTGCTGTGCAAATTGCTGCGTAATCTGACGTGATAACGCTTGACGAACATATTCAGTCAGCACGTCTGGATCTTTTGTATAAGTACCATAGTCAGCCAGCGTCTCGAATATAGTCACCATGTCGCGAATAGAGATTTTTTCTTTCAACAGCTTGGCCAGCACTTTTTGTACGTCCCCAATCGCAAGCACAGAAGGAATAAGGTCGTCCACCAGCACTGGATAATTCTCCTTGAGATTGTCAACCAGCGAACGTGTTTCCTGTCTGCCAAGCAACTCATGGGCATGCTTCTTAATCGTCTCTGTTAGATGAGTAGCTACAACTGAAGGTGGATCAACCACTGTATAACCTGACAGTTCAGCAACATCCTTCGTGTTCTCGTCAATCCAGAGCGCAGGCAATCCGAAGGCCGGTTCTGTCGTTTCAATCCCTGTAATGGAGTCGTCGTCGTATCCCGGACTCATAGCCAGATAATGATTCAACAACAGTTCTCCACCGCCTACTGTATTGCCTTTAATTTTAATTACATATTCGTTAGGCTTGAGCTGAATGTTGTCCCGAATACGAATAACCGGCACAACCAAACCCAGCTCCAAGGCGCATTGACGGCGAATCATAATAATCCGATCCAGTAGATCACCGCCTTGCTGTGTATCCGCCAACGGAATCAACCCGTACCCAAACTCAAATTCAATCGGATCTACTTGAAGCAAATTAATGACACTTTCCGGACTACGCACCTCTTCGATTTGTTGCTCCTCCTCCAGCTGTTCATCAGCAATTTGCTTGCGTTCCATATTGCCCTGCATTCTTCGGGCTGCAAAAAACAATAGAATCGCAAGTGGAAGAGTTGTAATAATATGAATAGGTGTGAAAAGGCCCAATAATGCAATGGTGGCAGCCACTATGTAGATCAATTTTGGATATGAAAAGAGCTGTCCGGTTAAATCCTCTGCCAAGTTGCCATCCGACGTAGCCCGCGTAACAATCAAGCCTGAAGCCGTGGATATGAGCAGCGCGGGAATCTGGCTGACCAATCCATCACCGATCGTGAGAACAGAATACGTTGACAGCGCTTCTTGAAATCCTTTTCCCTGAACGGCCATACCGATAATAAAGCCGCCCACCAGGTTAATGATCAAAATGATAATACTGGCGATCGCATCGCCTTTAACGAATTTACTCGCACCATCCATAGCTCCGTAAAAATCCGCTTCCCGTTCGATTTTACTGCGTCGTTCACGGGCTTGCTGCTCATTAATTAGACCTGCATTCAAATCAGCATCAATACTCATTTGTTTACCTGGCATCGCATCCAATGTAAACCGGGCGCCCACCTCTGCTACCCGCTCCGATCCTTTGGTAATAACAATGAACTGTACGACCACAAGAATGAGGAAGACAACAAAACCGACGGCAATTTGGCCGCCTGCAATCCAGCTACCAAACGTAGCAACTACTTCGCCGGCATGACCCTCACCTAAAATAAGTTTGGTCGTAGAAATGTTGAGCGCCAAACGAAACAACGTTGTAATGAGCAGCAATGAAGGAAAGATAGAGAACTGTAAAGCTTCCTTCGTGTTCATTGAAACAAGTAGAATCATCAAAGCAATAGAAATATTAATGACGAGCAGAATATCCAGCAGCCATGAAGGGATCGGGAGAATCATCATAAGAACGATACCGATGACGCCTGCAAGGACGGTTATTTCTTTTATTTTCACGGGTCTCTTGGCCTCCGATCCCTTTATTTCACTTTACCTTTTAATTTATATACATACGCCAGCACTTCAGCAACGGCCTGAAAAAGATCAGCTGGTATCGCATCCCCGATTTCGGCTCTTTGAAACAGCGCCCGCGCCAGCGGCTTGTTTTCCATCGTTATAACGCCGTTTTGCTTGGCAATTTCCTTAATTCGGAGCGCGACATAATCTTGTCCTTTCGCAATAATCTGCGGCGCCTCCATCTCCGAACCGTCATATTTCAAAGCCACAGCAAAGTGCGTAGGGTTGGTGATGATGACATCTGCATTAGGAACCTCCTGCATCATGCGCTGCATAGCCATACGGCGCTGCCGCTCGCGAATTTTCCCTTTGATCAGCGGGTCACCCTCCATTTTCTTGTACTCATCTTTGATATCCTGTTTGGACATTTTCAGATTTTTCTCATGCTCATAACGTTGATACATATAATCCAATATTGCTAAAATGAACAGCACCACACCAATTTTGAGTCCCAGTTCCATTGTTAATGAAGCCGTAAAACTCAACATCTGGTCGCCGGACATCTCAGCCAGTTTGGGTAGGTCAGCCTTTGTTTTCCAAAGTACGCTGTACACCAGATAACCAATTACGGTCATTTTTAAAACAGATTTCAGGAATTCAACTAATGACCTCATGGAAAAAATATTTTTGAATCCTTTAATCGGGTCAATCTTGCTAAACTTGGGTGTAATGCCCTCTCCGGTTAATAAAAAACCGATCTGCATATAATTCGCTGCGATCCCGATGACAATGGCACCCACAAAAATAGGAGCCAGCATAATCAAGATTTGCACACCATACTCACCCATCATCAGTAGCGTTGTATTCGGTGTTACTTCCATAGACAGCCGATTCACAAAAATATCCCGAAACAAGCGGACCGCATGATCCTTAAAATACCCGCCGAAAATCATGAGGCAAAAAAACGTAACTAGCAGGACACCAGCAGCGGGCAACTCCATGCTCTTGGCAACCTGCCCTTTTTGTCTTGCATCCTGTTTCTTCTTGGGTGTAGCTTTTTCCGTTTTTTCCCCTGAGAACAACTGCAGGTTCATAGCATATTTAAATGACAAACTACGTTCCTCCAGACCAGACATTAAGGACGATTACCCATAACATCCAACAAGTTGCGCATGGATTCGAACATCACAGAAAACAATCTTTCGAATATAAAAGCAAAACCTGGCATAAGAAGCAGTAACATGAACAATCCCACAATTATTTTTAGCGGCACGCCAATGACAAAAATATTAAATTGCGGTGCTGTTTTAGCTAAAAAACCGAGTCCCACATCCGTTAAAAAGGTAGCTACTACAATGGGAGCAGCAATTTGAAAGGCCAGCATAAACGATTCCGCAAAAGAACGTACCAGGAATTCAGTTACACTGCCACCATACAGCTTTATAAAAAAATCATTTGTCAGCGGTACCCAATCATAACTGTATAAAATAGCGTTTAGCAGATGATGGTGCCCGTTTATGCTCAAAAAGAACAATACAGCTATGGCGAACTTGAAATTACCCGTAAGAGGCGTTGAAGCCCCTGTCATGGGATCAAATACACTGGCCATTCCGAATCCCACCTGTAGGTCTATAAATGAACCTGCGGTTTGGATCGCTGTCATGAACAAATATGCAGTAAACCCCAGCAACAACCCGATCAGCACCTCACGCCCTACTAACAGCACATATGCTACATCGGTCGGCACCTGTTGATGCGTACCATATGTAAGATACACGACCAAAGCTAGAAATCCTGAAATTCCGACCTTAAAGATATTAGGTACCCCTCGGGTTGAAAAAATAGGCGCTACTACAAAAAACGAGGTAATCCGACAAAAAATCAGCAAAAAAACAGGAAAACTCTGCAACAATATGTTCATCACTTTTCAGCCTAACCTATATATTTGTACAGATTGTCCAGAATGTTATACGTAAAGTCCACTAATGTGGTCAATATCCAGGGCCCGAACAAAAGCAATGCCAGCAATACGGCGACAATCTTCGGAACAAAGGCCAGTGTCTGCTCCTGAATTTGAGTTGTCGCTTGAAAAACACTGATAATCAAACCCACGACTAGCCCCAAAATCAGCATCGGAGCACTCACCTTGAGTACAATGTACACCGCTTGCCCAGCCAGGGAAATAATAAACTCCGAAGTCATTGCCGTCCTCCTTGATTGCTGTCCTTGCAGAAAGTATTCATGTATTAAAACTCAGAAGTAATGATTTGACGACCAAATACCAACCATCTACAAGTACGAAGAGCAGTATTTTAAAAGGAAGCGAGATCATTACTGGTGGTAGCATCATCATCCCCATAGCCATGAGTGTACTGGACACTACAATGTCTATAACTAAAAAGGGTATGAAAATCATAAAGCCCATCTGAAATGCCGTTTTCAACTCACTGATTGCATAAGCCGGAACCATCACCGTTAGTGGAATATCTTGATAATTCTTTGGTTTTTCCATCTTGGTGTATTTCATAAAGAGCAGTAGATCCTTCTCACGTGTATGAGAGAACATAAAGGTCTTAATGGGTACCGATGCCTTATCCAGTGCCTGAGACTGTGTTATATCCCCCTTGAGATACGGCTGAAGCGCAGTTTCGTTCATAGCGGAGAAGGTCGGTGCCATAATAAATAAAGTGAGAAACAAGGCCAGTCCGACAAGCACCTGATTGGGCGGCATCTGCTGAGTTCCCAGTGAAGTTCGCACAAAGCCAAGTACAATCACGATACGCGTAAAACTTGTCATAAGTACAAGCAACGCGGGCGCTACACTAATGACAGTAATAAGTAAAATAATAGACAGCGAGGTGGCACCGGGCTGTCCTTTGTCCGAATTGCCGACTTGAATATCAATGTTCGGAATCGGTTCCGCAGAGGCCGCCGTCACCGAAATGAAGCTGAATAAGACAAGCAGCAAACATGCTAGTATAATCTTTTTTCTCATGAATCTCCCGACCGATCTGTAGTATTCTCCTCATTGCGCAGCTTTTCAAGTTTATCCTTGCGATTCGGCATCTGCCGGAGCTTGGATTCAAACATCTCATGAAAAGACGTCTCCTCTTCAGACTGCTGCTGCTGTGCCGCGTTGTTCCGGCGAAGCTTATCCGCAATTTTAGCGAATAGCGGGGCAATCGGGCCGCGCTGCAGAGAAGCTTCCTGCTCCAGTGCGGCCAAAATTTGCTCCACTTCTTCAGGATCGGATACTTTGTCAATAAGCCGGATATCTTCTCCCACACCAATGAGGTACACACTGCTACCAACTTCAACAAGCTGAAGGGATTTATTGGGGCCAAGCCCCACGCCTCCCAGTATGCGAACGGAGCGGTTGCTGAACCAGCTCTGATTTCTTTTACTCAAAAACCGTATCAAGTACACGATCAGTACGATGATAAAGATTAGCACGAAAAGGACCCAAGCAATGTTTCCTATATTGCTGGATGTACTCAAAGCGTCAGAGGCACCCTGTTGTGTATCCATACTGGATGCGCCTTACACACCCAGTGTTTTGTTGATGGCTTCGATAACCCGATCCGATTGGAATGGCTTAACGATAAAATCTTTTGCACCAGCTTGAATGGCATCAATTACCATAGCTTGCTGCCCCATCGCGGAACACATGATAACCTTTGCATTCGGGTCAATTTGTTTGATTTCCTTCAGAGCGGCAATGCCGTCCATCTCAGGCATCGTGATATCCATCGTAATCAGGTCCGGACGAAGCTCCTTGAATTTTTCAATGGCCTGTGATCCATCCTGGGCCTCTCCTACTACTTCAAATCCATTTTTGGACAGGATGTCCCGAATCATCATTCTCATAAATGCAGCATCGTCCACGATCAAAATACGGTTTGCCATCTGAAATAAATCCTCCCTAAATTATGCTTTTATTGTAATTTTTGAATTCGGTCCCATTGGCTTACAATATCCGTTACACGCACGCCAAAGTTCTCGTCGATTACGACAACCTCGCCCTTGGCAATCAGTTTGTTGTTAACCATAATGTCCACCGGCTCCCCGGCAAGCTTGTCCAGTTCAATAATTGAACCTTGTGAGAGCTCCAGAATATCTTTAATTTGCTTTTGGGTCCTTCCTAATTCTACGGTGACTCTAAGGGGAATGTCCATCAATAAATTTAAATTGTTTTCATCCACTTGCGGAAATCCACCGGACTGCAAGTTAGAAAATTGTACAGGCTGCACATTTACATTGCGCCCTGGCGGTACGGCTCCGTAATGATGAGGCGTTCCATAAGGCACTTGCGGCGGTACACCTGCTGGCATTCCATAACCCGGCGTTCCATACCCTGGAGCGCCCTGCTGCCCATATCCCGGGTCTTGAGGATACATCGGCGGTTGCTGCCCATAGCCTGCATCTTGCGGCACCTGCGCGGCTGCAGGCGGCTGTTGGTAGGCTGGTGCAGACGGCGGTTGCGGAGTGCTAGCTTGTGTCGGCGCTTCGGGAGCAGCTGTTGCAGCTGCCTGCTGTGCGGACGCTTGCGGTTGCTCGTCATCCTCTCCGCCATTCATTAAGATGCTCACCATCTTTTTGGCGAAATTAACAGGTAACAGTTGCATCAGTGTAGAGTCAATCAGATCTCCAATCAATAACCGGAAGGATACTGTAATCAGCGTCTCTTCATCTGGCAGGCTGGATACTCCATCACCGTGCAGAGGATCCAAAATATCAATCCCTGGTGGAGAGATATTAACAAAACGATTAAACATGGTAGACATAGAGGTCGCAGACGATCCCATCATCTGGTTCATCGCTTCCTGCACAGCACTGATGTGAATTTCATTCAATTCTTCATCTGCCGGATTTCCTCCACCACCAAGCATTAAATCCGCTATAACCTGCGCATCACGCTTTTTAATTACGAGCGAGTTAATGCCTTCAAATCCATCGACATAATTTACATGTACGGCTACGTGCGGCTTTGGAAATGCAGTTTCAAATTCAGAACGTGTAATAATTGAAACTTTAGGTGTCGTAATATCCACCTTTTGACCGAGCAGTGTGGAAAGAGCCGTAGCTGCGCTGCCGAACGTTATATTACCGATTTCCCCGAGAGCATCTTGCTCCAGGGAAGTCAGAAAATCGTCAACGGTCTTGCCTGCGGGAGTAGAATCCGTCCCCGCTTCAGACTGTTTCAGCAAGGCATCAATTTCCTCCTGGGACAAATAGTCTTTACTCGTCAATTTCTTCAACTCCTTCGTTGACAATTTCATCAATTTGTACGGCAACACGATCTCTTACCATGCCGGGACTTCCCATAAACTTCAATCTCTCGCCTACCCGGATGGATAGTCCTTCTTTGACTGGCTTGTTCAATGAAATGACATCCCCTACCGAAAGGCCCAAAAACTCAGCTACATTTATCCGGGATTCACCCAACTCCGCAATAATAGGAAGCTCTGCTTTGGTGACCCGTAATCTCAAGGCGTCTATCTCTTCAGGCGCCCTTGATTTCTTTTCGGATGTAAACCACTGGTGCGTGGACAGTCTGGCCATAATAGGTTCCAATACCACGTGCGGGATACAGAGGTTAATCATCCCTGTGGTATCACCAATTTTGGTGCTAAGCGAAATCAGAGCAATCGTCTCATTCGGCGAAACAATCTGCATGAACTGCGGATTTGTTTCCATAGCCTCTAGACGTGGTTCAATGTCCAGTACCGTTTTCCAAGCCTCTTGCAGGCTATCAAAGGTACGGCTGAAAATTCGCTCCATGATCGTCGTCTCGATTTCGGTCAATGCGGTAACCTTAGTTGGTGCCGAACCTGTTCCTCCGAGAAGCCTGTCCAGCATGGCATAAGCTACGTTCGGGTGAACCTCAAGCACCATTCGACCTTCCAGTGGTTCAGCTTCAAAAATGTTTAGAATGGTCATTTTCGGAATGGAGCGAATGAATTCATCATATGGAAGCTGCTCCACCTGAACGACATTAATTTGGACAAAAGTACGAAGCTGTGCTGAAAAATAAGTGGTCAGATACCGGGCAAAGTTCTCGTGTATCCGCGTCAGACTTCGTATATGGTCCTTGGAAAACCTAAGCGCTCTCTTGAAATCATAAGCGCGAACTTTCTTTTGGGTTTCTTCCTTTTTGAGTTCTTCCGCATCCATTTCACCGGACGAGAGAGCTGCTAAAAGGGCATCAATTTCCCCTTGTGACAGTACATCCACCAATGTTATTCACCCCCTTACGTGTTCCTGACAAGATCACCTGGAATCAAATGGCTGCCAGCAAAAAGTCTGTAATTTTGGCGTTCCCCAGGTGACCTTCAGGGAGCGACTTGTTGATGAGATCCGTCAGCTTGTCACTGAACTGATCCCGGCCTTTAGCCGTTCTGAGCTCATCAGGTTTGGTGTCTGCAAGTAATTGAATAACGATGGGCTTAATACTGATGTCCTTAATTTTTTCAAAAGCTTCTTTTGCTTTGGCATCATTCAATTGAAAAGCAAGATTCATCTGCACAATGTAATCTGCGTCTGCCAAATTCGTTTTGATACCGGTAATTTCAGAGCTTACTTCCACCAATTCATCTGCTGACAATCTTGGAAGTTGTTCTGCTTGAGCGGCTTGCGCATTCGGTATGACTTCCGACTTCTTCCCGCTAAGCGCTGGTATAAGTACAAAGGCCGCGCCTGCAATCAAAGTAATCGCGAGTAAAATTGTAATGAGCCATGGCAGCATCTTCTTCATTCGTCTTCCTCCATTTGTTGCACTTTTATCGTGGCGGCATGCATGCCGATTTCACGGCTGTAACTCTTGATCAAGGAGACGACATCTGCCGCTTTTTCCAATACAATCAACCGTTTCCCCGTCACCAAAGTGACGTATGTATCCGGTGTTTCCTCCACAGTCTCAATGAGCAGCGCATTAAGCCACATAGGCGAGCCGTTCAGCCGCGTTAACGGGATCATCGTAACACCAACCTCCTGATAGGTGCGGAGGAGCCTCTACTCCTCCGCGTTTAAATGAGATTATCGTTTCAAGTTTACAACTTCCTGAAGCACTTCATCCGAAGTCGTAATGATACGTGAGTTCGCTTGGAATCCACGCTGAGCTACGATCATTTCGGTAAATTCGCCTGTCAGGTCAACGTTGGACATTTCCAGCTGACCCGCGATGATAGCTCCACGCCCCTCTGAGTTGGCTGCTCCAGGCTCAAGTTCATCAATGTTGGAGTTGACCGTTGTACGATACAGGCTGCCTCCAATTTTCTCCAAACCTTCCGGGTTAGTAACTCTGGCTATACCAATTTGCGTGCCATTATTCACTGTACCATCATCTAATTGCTGTACAATCGTGCCATCCTGTGAGATAGAGACTGCCGTAACATTGTCTTCAAGTGTGATTGGATCTCCATCCAAATTTCCCACAAAAAATCCATCGGAAGTCACCAGATTCCGGTTTGCATCTATGTGGAAATCACCCGCACGAGTCAGATAGGGAACTTCCTGTGCATCATTCATTTTGACCAGGAAAAATCCGTCACCATTAATCCGCAAATCCGTTGGGTTATTCGTGGTCATCGCACTACCTGGAAGATGCAGTGTATCAATTGAGCTAACCGAGACCCCCAAACCTACCTGCTTGGCATTTTGACCTGCAGTTGTCGTAGCATCAGGTGCACTTGCGCCCGAGCTGGTTTGGCTCAAAATATCCTTGAACATCACTCGGCTGGACTTGAAGCCTGTAGTATTTACGTTTGCAATGTTGTTACCGATAACGTCCAGCTTTGTTTGAAAGCCCTTCATGCCCGATACACCTGAATACATTGATCTCAACATTGAGTATAAATCCTCCTCTGATTGGTTGCTTAGTTGGCCGCATCAGTCGATCCGCGGCTTTTTCATGGCTTTCCTATTCGGGCCAGCCACTTTTTATGAAATAATTACAGCACTATCTATCTGCGTAAATACGTTATCCTCCATGGACTGCTTGTCCATCGCAGTAACAACTGTTCGATTAGGCACACTAACAATCAAAGCCATATCTTGCATTAAAATCAAAGATTCTTTAGCGCCCTTGGCAGCAGCCTTATCCACAGCAGAGTTGATTTTCGCCATTTGGTCACTTCTCAACTCTATTCCTCGCTGCTCCAGTCGCTTGGCTGCATGGTTGCTGAGCTTGAGCACCTGTTCCTGCAACACCTGACCAAACGGCTTGGTGTCCTTAATTACCGAATTTACTCGGTTTTGAGAAATCGCTGCCGGAGGAACGTTGGTAGGAAAAAGGCGTCCGACCGTTATCCTGTCATTCATGAGTTCTCACCGCTTCCAGTAGAGGAAGAAGATGTAGTATCTGACGTATCAGTAACAGGAGCCGTTGTGTTAGCCTGGCTTACTGATGTTACATCTTTTAATGCCACCTCAGCCGCTCCCATTTTGGCATACTGCACACCGTCGCGAATAACGATGGAATCTACGATTCCACTTTTCACTGTACCTGCGCCTGCTTCACCTGTAATGGAATCCTTTTTACCCGGCTCAATCCAGCTAACTTCTTTTCCTATCAAACCAGAAGCTGTACCCAAAGACTGTCCCAATGCAGTCAACTGCGTAGATATGTTCATCAGTTGTTCCACCGAGGAAAACTGTGCCATTTGAGCGACAAATTCTTTATCCTCCAAAGGCTGCATTGGATCCTGATTTTGTAGCTGAGTGATCAATATCTTTAAAAATTGATCTTTACCCATCGTCTTAGTATCCTTGGCGCTTGCTGTTTTGACATTATTCACATTGTAATTCGGCCAGACGTTACTGGTGGATACATTGTTGTCTGTAGTCGTCATTGTGTTCTCACCTCCATCATTACGCTTGTGCTGTAAAGGAGCCTGTCCGATTCATGTCATCTGCGCGATGTTCTGCTGTCCAGTTACGAAGCTCTTCTGTCATTTCAGCTACTTTCAAAGCATCCTCGCTCTCTTCTCTACCTCGAGCTTTAGAACGTTGGTTAGATTGCTGCTGCTGATTAGCTCCAGAACCGCGTCCATCCTGATACATATGGGAGGATAGCGACTCATTGTGCGTTACTTCTACTTTATCCACTTGAATACCTTGACTCTGAAGACTCGTACGCAACTGAGACATTTGCTGTTCCAGCAGATCCTTCGCCCCGCTATGCTCAGTCATAAACTGGGCAACCAGATGGCCGTTTTGCATCGTCAGCTTAACCTCCAGCTGGCCCAGATGATCTGGACGAAGCATGATGGTCGCTTCTGTCAAACCAGTGTGCTTTACAATATCAAGTTTCTGCACTACAAACTCAGTCATCTCCTTGGCAAATTGTCGTACATGTACGACTGGTTGAGCCGGAGCCGAAGGTGTTGTTCCCTGCGTTTGTACCGAAAGCTGCCCCGCAGTCGTGATCACCGGAGTCTGATTATCAGTTGCCGACGGATCCGCTTGCTCAGCTGCATCTACGAATGTACCCGCTTCATCCGTTACAGTCGTTTTAACTGCGGACTGAACGAGAAGATTCGTTGATGAACGTTGTCCTTCTGAGCCTTGCTGGCTAGTTTCACCCTGACTTGCTTGCTGCTGAGGAGCAACCTGTTTGTTTGTAGATGCTGCAGTTAATGTCTGAGCACCGTTTGCCCGTTGTGCAGAAGGCTGAATCACTTGTGAATCTCCACTATCAGCAAGTTCCACAGCTTTCAATACTCCATTCCACTGCTCATCGGAAATAGCTCCAGTCCCAGCTGTTGCGCTTTGAAGCGATTGTAGTAACTGTGTCACCTTAGCCTTTTGGTCGCCCGAAGCCTGCTCTGCTACATTGGCAAGTTGTGACAAAGCGTCCTGTAATGCAAACCGAAGAGTTGCCGGATTAGCTGCCAAGGCTGTTAAGCCTGTAGCCTCTGCCGTTTCCCCGCCGTCTGCCTGTTGATTGGTTCCATTGCCTTGCAAAAACTGTTGTACTTGCTGAATCCATGATTGTAAAGCTGCAAGCAGCGCAGGATCGGCAACTACCTGATCATCCAACTTTTCGAGATTTTGCAGCAAAGGAGCCAATGTTTCAACAAGCGGCTCGGTTGGAGCTTCCGCAGATTCTCCGTTTGCAATAAGCGGTAGTACCATAACTAATGGAGAACCATTCGCATCTGTTCCAGCCGAGCCTGTTTGCCCGCCTGTCATCATTTGCGTTAGTGTTTGATTAAAGGCACCCGTGGTTGCTCCAGCAGCCGTGGTTGTACTTGTTGCTGACGCTGTCGTACTGCTAGCTGTTGGGCTAGAGCTAAGAGATACACTTTGAGAAATAAGGGTCATATATTTTTCACCTCCCTTCAATTTTAAATTACTTACTGCCCATCAGCTTATTCAAAATTTTCGCGGTCTGACCTGCATCCTTCGCAGACATATTTTGCAGTAAAGAAGCACGTGTCGAATCATCTACTGTATTTAATATGTTTAATGCCTTATCTGGACTGATTTTGTAAGTTTGTAAAATAAGTTCGGCACCACTTTTCTTGTCCATGGAAGCAAATGTGCTGCTGATTTGAGTACTTTGCAGACTTTTACTCGTCGTTCCAGCTGTACTACCCTGATCCTTTTTCAAACGGGACTGCAACGCCGCTACCGATAAATCCGTAGATGGCGTTACGTTTTTCAGAGCCATCGTAATATCCGCTGCTTTTTTAGCGTCCATCTTTTGCAAAATCTTCGCACTGTTGGCAGGGTCCATATAACTTAACAGCTGCACGGTCTCTTCCGTAGTCAGATTCTCCATAATCGGTGCAGCTTTACTTGCCGTCATTCCTTCATACATGCTGGCAAGTTCTCTGGTCTGTTTTACATAAGGATCTTCATTTGATGTTCCGTCTGTAGTTTGCGTACCTGCTTGTCCCTGCTGCCCAACCTGTCCCTGTTGACCCGTCTGCGACTGTTGTTCCTGTTGCGTTTGCAGTGTATTGACCTGATTTTGAAGTTCAGTAACCTTTTTATCTTGTGTCGTTTTAGCAGCCGTAGCCTTTTTGAGTTCTTCCGTCTGCTTGGCTAAATCCGCTTTTAACTGCTGAATGGTTGCTTCAGAGCTTTCAGACTGTGCCTTCTGATCTGCCTCTTTTGTCTGGGTTGCCTTATCCTTCGGTTCAGGAATCCAATTTTTAACAATTGGTATTTTGTTCCCTAATGAGATCATTTCGCTTCTGAAGTCCATATTGAACAGTGTGAGCAAGACCCCGACCAGAACAATTGTGAAGACAATCGGAATCAGGAAAAACATAAACCGTTCAAATCCCCCGCCTGATTCTTTCCCTAAATCCATATCCAGTTCATTTTCTGCTAACTTCTGTGCCATCGTCTTCCTCCTCAGGCAGCTGATATGCGTATCCTATGACGTTCCGCTTACCGGGCTTTCATGGCAAATCGCACGGAAGCCATTTCATCCAGCTCATTCTGCTCGCGCAGGAGCATTTCCTGTTGGAATTTCACGTTGGCCTTCTCTCTCGCTTTCAGCCAAACTTGTTCATCCAGCATTTTATCGGTCAAAACGGTTTGTTTGCTTTGCACATTTTGCTGCGCATATTGAACATCCCTATGCTTGCGTGTAATACATTGGTCCAGATGATTGACATAAGCTTGTAATTCCTGAATGCTAGAGAGTGGCGCGCAATCTTCGGCAGCCTTTTGAATGGCGGATATGACCCGATTCCTTTCGCCTATAAGCTGTGTTAATGTCTGCTCCTCAACCTGCAATTGTCCAACAGCACTGGAAAGCAGCCATTCGGCCTGTGACTTTTCGTTCGTTTTCAAGTCTACAACTTTTTGAAAGGAATACTGAAATCTCATCGTTCAACCTTCATCTCCTCGTAAATTCAGAAATCAAACGTTCTCGTACTTCGTCCAGTTCAGCCTTTTCATCCGTTCTTTGTCTTGTAAAATCCCATATATCCCGTATGCGCTCCATAGATTCGTCAATTTCTGCATTCGAACCCTGTTGATAAGCCCCAATGTTAATCAGGTCCTCTGAATCTTTGTAAATGGCCATCAAGCGCTTAATGTTTTCGGCAGCATCTATCTGATCTCGTGGTGCAATGTCCTTCATGACCCGGCTAATACTTGCTAACACATCAATTGCAGGAAAATGTCCTTTGTTCGCAATCCCGCGATTCAAGACAATGTGTCCATCCAATATCCCACGCACCGCATCCGCGATGGGCTCGTTCATGTCGTCACCATCAACCAACACCGTATAAAAGGCGGTTATAGAGCCAGTAGGTCCTGTCCCTGCGCGTTCCAGCAGCTTAGGCAGACTAGCGAACACAGATGGAGTGTATCCTCTCATTGCTGGTGGTTCCCCTACTGCTAGACCGACTTCACGCTGGGCCATCGCATACCGGGTAACTGAATCCATCATTAGCATGACATTCAACCCGCGATCCCGAAAATACTCCGCTATCGTCGTTGCAATAAGTGCACCCTTAATGCGGATCAACGCAGGTTGGTCGGAAGTTGCCACAATGACTACAGAGCGTTCTAGTCCCTCTGGGCCCAAATCCCGTTCAATAAAGTCCAGCACCTCGCGTCCACGTTCTCCGATCAGGGCAATTACGTTCACATCTGCTTCCGTATTACGGGCAATCATCCCCATCAAAGTACTCTTACCTACACCCGAACCCGCAAAAATACCAACCCGTTGTCCTTTACCAATCGTAAGCAA
The DNA here is from genome assembly GCF_011800655.1 of Paenibacillus sp. EKM10P. Lineage (NCBI taxonomy): Bacteria > Bacillati > Bacillota > Bacilli > Caryophanales > Paenibacillaceae > Paenibacillus > Paenibacillus sp. EKM10P. The sequence continues at coordinate 261,220 of NZ_JAALET010000005.1, forward strand.
CCCGTCAATTGCACGTACTCCGATACTAATGGGTTCCTGCACACGCGGACGATTCAGCGGATTGGACGGTATATTGAAGGTTGAATATCTCGCCATTCGCGAGGGAATCAGTGATCCGTCCAAAGGCTGACCCAAACCATCCAGCACCTTGCCTAACAGCTCCGATCCAACCTGCACGTTCAGCGGCTTCCCTGTTCCTACGACATCACAACCAGGACCAATGGATTGTAGTTCTCCAAGTGGCATCAGAAGCACTTTATTGTCTCTGAAGCCAACAACCTCTGCCTGCAATGGCTTTGCCGCTTTGCCCGGATAAATATAACAAACATCCCCGATACTAGCGTCTGGACCTTCCGATTCAACCATCAAGCCGATAACCTGTGTAACCTTGCCATTCACCCGAACTGGGTCCAGCTGTCGCAAATGATCCATGTAGCGCTGCGCATTAAGCCCCTTCATGTCTTCGCTCCTCATTTTCATGTGCCAGACGCAGTAGTTCCTTTTTAATCTCAGCTAATTGCGTATCGATCCGGGCGTCCACACTTCCAAAGGAAGAACGAATGACGCAACCGCGATCCCTTACGGTACCATCAGGAATAATTTGCAGTTCTGCCTGCGAATCGACAGTTAATGACAATTCTTCCCGCGCACCTTGCACAAATGCGAAATGCTGAGGCGACACACACAATGTAATGATTCCTTTTTCTCGCTTACGAGCCAAATTTTTGCGAATTAACTCAATCGTATATTCCGGTTCAAGACTAAGCTGTTTTTCAATCACCTTCTCGGCAATCGCATTACTCAGTTCAACCAGAAAAGGCTCGGCTTCCTGAATCAGTTGTTCCTTAATCTCATAGGCCTGACGCAGAATATCTTGTGCTTCTTCCATCATCTGCTCCGATTTCGTCTGAAGCTCAGCCTCGGCCAGCTTCTGGCCTTCTTCATATCCTTGCTGAAATCCATCTGCTTTTATCGACTGAATCAACTGATCGTCATGTTCGCGTCGTTCCTGCCACCAATCTTCAATCTGCTGCTGTGCTTCCTGAAGCATTCGTTCCGCTTCTTCAGCCGCCTCGCGCACCTGACGTTCGGCAAAGTCCTTAGCATCATTCAGCATTTCATCTCGGAGCCGTTCTGCCTCATAATCTCGCTGAGGCTCCGGCTCCGTATATTCGGTTGTGATTTCTTCATCCGTCGTTTCTGACACGTACGTATGTGCCACATCAATCGTTTTCAAAGCCTCTACAGGCACATATTGGAAAGATTTAATCAAGTTAGACAATGATGTCATCTCCTCCGCCGCGTGCGATTATAATCTCACCGGCCTCTTCCAATCTGCGGATCGTTGATACGATACGTGTTTGTGCTTCTTCCACATCACGCAGCCGCACCGGTCCCATGTACTCCATTTCCTCTTTGAAGGTTTCTGCCATACGTTTCGACATATTTCGGAAAATCACATCGCGTACTTCTTCACTGGACACTTTAAGCGCCAATTGCAAGTCTGCATTGTCGATATCGCGGATAATGCGTTGAATGGACCGGTTGTCCACATTGACGATATCCTCGAAAACAAACATTCTTTTCTTGATTTCCTCAGCCAGTTCAGGGTCTTGAATTTCAAGCGAGTCGAGAATTGTACGCTCGGTTCCGCGGTCTACGCCATTCAAAATCTGAACGATAGACTCGATACCGCCTGCATTCGTGTAATCCTGCGTCGCAGTTGCCGAGAGCTTTTGCTCCAATACTCTCTCCACTTGAGAGATGACTTCTGGAGATGTACTGTCCATGACAGCAACACGCCGGGCCACTTCTGCCTGCTTTTCCTGTGGCAGGGACGATAGAATTGCCGCCGCTTGCTCGAACTGCAAGTATGAAAGCACGAGAGCAATGGTTTGCGGATTCTCATTTTGTATAAAATTCAATATCTGGTTCGGATCCGCCTTACGAGCAAAATCGAAAGGTCTCACCTGTAATGTCGCTGTCAAACGGTTAATGACCTCAACAGCTTTTTGTGATCCGAGCGCTTTTTCCAATATTTCTTTGGCGTAATTAATACCGCCTTGGGAAATGTACTCCTGAGCCAGGCAAATTTGATGAAACTCGGCCATAATGGAGTCCTTTTCAATGGCATCGACCTTCCGTACATTGGCAATTTCCAATGTAAGTTGCTCGATCTCTTCATCACGCAAATGCTTGAATATTTGAGCAGATACTTCTGGCCCCATTGTGATCAAAAGAATAGCTGCTTTCTGTCTTCCCGTTAAACCTTGACTGCTTGCCTTTGCCAATGAACTCACCTCTATTCGTCAGCCAGCCATGTACGAAGCAGATTGACGAATTCGTCGGGTTTCTTTTTCGCCAGACTTTCAAGCTGTTTACGCACTTGACTTTCATTTGTCACACTTTCCATCGTAATGGACGGGAATTCCGTCGGCGTTGGCATGAGTTGCAATTCTTCATCCAACTCTTCTTCCTGATTACGACGACTGCGTACGATGAAGAAGATTACACCCGCCAACAGTGCCAGAACTGCAGCTCCGATGCCCCACATCCACGGGTTGGAAGCTGAGAAGAATGTATTGGTACTCGTAGGCGCCGGAGCAGCTTGCGAGAACACTGAAACCTTTTTAGCCAAATCAGCGTCTGTAAAAGTAGTACCGGAATTCGCAAGCGACGCTCTTACAATATTAACCAAAATGTTTTGAATTGCTGTCTGAGTTGCAGTATCCAACGTTTGCTGACCTGTTGGTGGTTCAACTGCTACATTAATGGTTAAATCTTTTACAGTGTACGGGCTTTGGATAATATCCCTTGCAATTCGGTTAACTTCGTAGTTAATCGTACTTGAGCTCTTATCCGAACTGGTATTGCCGGAATTGGCTCCTCCAGGGTAACCCGGGACATCCTGCGTTCCTGTCCCTGCAACTCCTCCAGTCTGTCCACTACTGCCCGTATAACTTTCCTGAATTTGTTGGGCACTGATTTCAATACCCTTCATTTTCGTTTGGTCAACAGGTGTGACCATTTGTTCCTTTGATGTTACTTTGTCGAAATTTAGCTGGGACATAACCAGCACGTTTACCTTGTCGTCTCCAACAATTTTCGACAAAAATTGTTGGACATTATTCCTTACATCGCTCTCAAACTTCTTCTGTAGAGCCATGTTTTCCTGAACACCACTCGTGAGTCCGCCTTGGCCGCCCTTGGCCGTTGGAATTAACTCATACTCCTTATTGGTGATCGTAATGTTTTCTACTGGCAAATTCGGTACAGCCGTTTTTACCAGGTTAAAATATCCGTCGATCGCTTGTTGATTGGGAGTAAAACCAGGTTCGAATTCCATTTGAACCGAAGCAGAGGCTTTGTCCTTTTCTTCAAGTCCGGCAAAGATGTTTTCCTTTGGCATATTAATGACAGCTTTGGAGCTTTGGACACCGTCCATCCGTTCCAACAGTTGCTGTACTTCGCCGTTCAATGCGTTATTGTACTTCACATTGAACTCGTTCTCCGTCATGCCAATGGCCGAGGAGGACTGGTCAAAGGCGCTCATGCCGATTGACCCCTTTTGTATCAGCCCTTGGGACCCAACATCTACCTTCGCCTTATCTGCACTAGCGGTTGGGACTGAAATTTGTGTCCCACCAGCATTAAGCTGATACGGTATACCCGCAGAATCGAGATATTTAATGACCCCAGCGGCATCATTTGCATTTAAATCCCGGAAGGCCACTTCATATTCGGTTTTGGTAAACTGCATCGTTAGCACTACAATGGCGATAATGATGAATGCTAATGTCGAAACAAGTAATATCTTCTGTTTTTTGCTGAAATTATTCCAATACCCGGAAATCCTATCCCGGTATTGGGCGATTCTCTCGTTCACTCCGTCACCCCATCCGAAACTTTGCTAAACCCTCACTTTACATCTGTGTACGCATGATCTCCTGATAGGCTTCGATCGCTTTGTTTCGGACCTGTGTAGTAAGCTGCAGGGAAAGCAGCGCTTGTTGTGAAGTGATCATGACTTGATCTACATCAACTTTGCCTGCCATGAATTGGTCGGACATCTGGTGTGTAGCGGCTTCCTGCTGCCCTACTTCATTGAGGGCATCCTTTAGGAAGGAGCCAAAATCCTTCAAGGATTCGGAAGGCGTCGCTTTCGTCAACTCATTGTTAGGCGATTGAATCTGCTGTATTACCGGTGTCTTTACGTTAAACATGGCGTTCTGAATCATGTTTTACTCTCCCTATTAAGTAGTTAGTAGTCCTGGAACTTAGCGGCCGATTTCAAGCGCTTTGGAAACCATCGCCTTTGAAGCATTCAGAGCTGTTACATTGGCTTCGTATGAGCGTGTTGCGGAAATCATGTCGACCATTTCTTTCATTATGTCTACATTAGGCATATATACATAGCCATCTTTATCAGCGTCCGGATGACCCGGATTGTACACTGGCTTCAAAGGTGACTGATCTTCCTGAATTTGCGAAACCTTAACGCCAGCGGCGCTTGTACTACTTCCTTCCATTTGAGCCTTCAAAACATCGGCAAAGCCAGATTGGTTCGGCTCCAAAACAACCGTTTTTCTCCGATATGGAATTGCTTGTCCATTCTCTACCTTCGCCCGAGTCGTCTCTGCGTTGGCAATGTTGCTCGATATAACGTCCATCCGCAACCGCTGGGCCGTAAGAGCAGATGCACTAATATCAAAGCCGTTGTTAATCTTCACCTCGTCCTATCTCCCTTCTACCGCTGTTCTCATCATTTTGATGCGCTCATTAATTTCTTGGATGTAGGTATTATATCTTAGTTGATTTTCAGCCATAAGACTCATTTCTCTGTCTATATCTACGTTGTTCATGTTGTTATTCATGACTGAGTACCCATCTTTGGTGACCGTGGCATCAGGAATGGAGTTCACAGGTCCTATTTGGAAATGTCTTGAATTGGTTACTTTTCCACGCAATGGCGTGACATCACCGTCCATTTGCTGCTGAAGCAGTTCTTCAAATGAAACCTCCGAACGCTTAAAATACGGGGTATCCGCATTGGAAATATTATCGGCCATCACACGTTGTCTCGTATTGGCCGCCTGTACACCTGCCTGAAGCTTTTGAAAGCTTATATCACCCAGCAGATTCATTTAGCTCCTCCCTCCAGCGTCTACTCCAAAGTAAGATTCAATAAAACAAGATTTTTCACTTTTTTTCGACAATAAAATTTCATAATTATACATTTCTTTTAGGTCTTAAGTAGAAAATCTTAACTTTCTGTCATATATTCTAAGTTTCGTAGAGTTGGGACCTAATTACAATAAGAAAAAAGCCCTATCTTTTTTAAAAAAGAGGGCTTTAGATGCATAAAATGTTAAATTTTTCAGGTTTTTTTCAAGAAAGTGAATGTTTTCTTAGCACTTTACACCTGTAAAAGATTATACGTCCTACTTTTGGAATAGACAGAAAAATCATCAACTTAACCTGTGTCTAGGACTAAACGACGGTGCAAGATAGTGTTATTCTGGACCACACACCCTATTTTTAGAGACTCAGTTCACAAAATATACTGACTAAGGTCCCTGTTTTGGGCAATATCTCCCAGCTTCTCACGCACATATTCCGGGGTGATAATCATACGATCCAATGTAAGCTCTGGTGCTTCAAATGACAGATCCTCCAGCAGCTTCTCTAGGATGGTATGCAAACGCCGTGCGCCGATATTTTCGGTGTTGCGATTAACGGACTCGGCAATACTAGCGATCTCACGGATCGCTTCCGCAGAAAATTCGACTTCTATATCCTCGGTGCGGAGCAGTTCAGTGTATTGCTTGGTCAGCGCATTTTTAGGCTCCGTCAATATCGACACAAACTCATCCAAGGTCAGGCTACTTAGCTCCACCCGGATGGGGAAACGACCTTGAAGCTCTGGGATCAGGTCTGATGGTTTAGCCACATGAAAAGCCCCTGCAGCAATAAACAGAATGTAATCTGTTCTTACCGGGCCGTATTTGGTCATAATGGTAGAGCCCTCGACAATAGGTAAAATATCGCGCTGGACTCCTTCTCTCGACACATCTGGGCCACTTCCCTTGCCTTGGCTGGCAATCTTATCTATTTCATCAATAAAAATAATACCCGATTGCTCAGCACGCTTCACAGACTCCTGAATCACATCATCCATATCGATCAACTTGGCTGCTTCATCTTGAATCAGTACCTTGCGGGCTTCCTTGATTGGTAGCTTGCGCTTCTTCGTCCGCTTAGGCAGGAAACTCCCGAACATCTCCTGCATATTCATACCCATTTGTTCATTCCCTTGCCCAGCAAACATATCGAGCATATTGGGTGCGGTATCCTCCACATCAATCTCTATGACATCATCCTCAAGCTTACCAGACAACAGATCAAATTTAACCTTACGTCGCTTCTCTGCTAAGGTTCCGTCCTGTTGTGGCGGTTCTTCTTCTACCGAAGTCCCTGTGTTATTGCCAAACAGCATTTCAAAAGGGTTTCGTTGTGATTTATTTGACTTTTCTGCAGGTACAAGGATATTGACAATCCGTTCATTTGCCATGTCCTCTGCTTTGTCTTTCACATTCTCTGTTCGTTCCGACTTGACGATACGGATAGAGGTTTCCATCAGATCCCGCACCATGGATTCCACATCACGACCGACGTAACCCACTTCTGTAAATTTGGTCGCCTCTACCTTGACAAAAGGAGCCCCCACTAGCCGCGCAAGTCTACGTGCAATTTCAGTTTTACCCACACCTGTCGGTCCGATCATCAAAATATTTTTGGGCACAATTTCATCCCGAATATCATCCGGCAGTTTACTACGCCGATAACGGTTGCGCAAGGCAACAGCAACAGATTTTTTAGCTTCCTTTTGTCCGACAATATACTTATCCAGCTCGGATACCACTTGTCTGGGCGTCAACGATTGATTATTCATTTTGCATTCCTCCACCCTTGAATACTCAGAGCCGATTTACAATTCTTCCACGATAATCTGACTGTTCGTATACACGCATATTTCCGAAGCAACCTCTAACGCTTCCCGTGCCATGTCCTTTGCTTCCATACCAGAGCCATGACGTTTGAAAGCACGGGCAGCTGCCAATGCAAAATTACCACCTGAGCCAATGGCCAACACATCATCGTCAGGTTCAATAATTTCTCCGCCTCCAGAGATGAGCAGCATCCCGGACGAGTCCATCACAATCATTAACGCTTCCAGCTTGCGTAGTACACGATCCTGCCGCCAGTCCTTAGCCAGTTCTACAGCAGCCCTTTGAAGATTGCCGTGATGTTCCTCCAGCTTATTTTCAAACTTTTCAAACAATGTGATAGCATCGGCCACCGAACCCGCAAATCCCGCAACGACCTGACCACGATACAATCTACGTACTTTTTTAGCCGTCTGCTTCATCACAACACTGTTGCCGAACGTTACCTGCCCATCACCCGCAATAGCTCCTTTGCCATTATGGCGTACAGCACAGATGGTGGTAGCATGAAAGGACATATCCATAACGCGCTCCTCCTTTTCCTTCATCCTTATGCCTGTACTTCTGTTGACATAACTCCCGTTTGGTTGATATAACCGCGCAAACTTTCCAACGCGCGATTTGCGAGAGCTTCATTCTTTTCCTTTTTGTTACGAATGCGTGTCTCCAGCTTTGGAAGAAGACCAAAGTTTGCATTCATCGGTTGGAAATGTTTGAAGTCAGCAGTTGTAATATATCGTGCCATACTGCCTAGTGTCGTTTCCGCAGGAAATACGAACATTTCCTGTCCACGTGCTGCTCGTGCTGCATTTATACCAGCCAGCAAACCTGAGGCCGCCGACTCCACATAACCCTCTACACCTGTCATTTGTCCGGCAAAGAACAGATTACTTCTTCCCTTGAACTGATAAGTTGGGTGAAGCTGTTGTGGAGAATTAATAAAGGTATTGCGATGCATCACACCGTAACGTACAAACTCTGCCTCTTCGAGTCCCGGAATCATTGAAAACACACGCTTTTGCTCCCCCCATTTGAGGTGAGTCTGGAAACCAACCAGATTATATAGCGTACCTGCAGCGTTGTCTTGTCGAAGCTGAACAACTGCATAGGGTAGTTCCCCTGTATGTGGATTTACAAGACCTACAGGTTTCATCGGTCCGAACAATGCCGTTTGTTTCCCGCGCTGCATCATCACTTCGATAGGCATACAGCCTTCGAAGTAGATTTCTTTTTCGAACTCCTTGACTTGTGCCACCTCAGCAGTAATTAAAGCCTCATAGAAAGCATCAAATTCCGCTTCGTTCATCGGACAATTTAAGTAAGCTGCTTCTCCTTTATCATAACGGGAAGCCAGATAGACCTTGCTCATATCGATGGAGTCCTTCTCTACAATCGGAGCTGCCGCATCGTAGAAATAAAAATACTCCTCTCCCATCAGCGTTTTGATCTGTTCTGACAAAGCTGGAGAAGTTAATGGTCCCGTGGCAACGACCACAATACCGTCCTCTGGGAGTTCCTGAAGTTCTTCATTAACGACCTCGATCAAAGGATGTTGATGAAGCGTATCTGTAATATGACCGGAAAATCCATCACGATCCACTGCCAATGCCCCACCAGCTGGAACAGCATGGAGATCTGCCGCACTCAGAACCAAAGAGTTTAGTATTCTCATTTCTTCCTTCAATACGCCTACTGCATTCGTCAGACCGTTCGCGCGCAAGGAATTACTACATACAAGTTCGGCAAATTTATCTGTATGATGTGCGGGTGTTTTTACAACCGGTCTCATTTCATATAATTTAACTGGCACTCCACGGCTTGCAATTTGCCAGGCAGCTTCGCTGCCCGCCAAACCTGCTCCGATGACCGTTACCTTTTGTAGTTCACTCACTTTTAAATCCCCCTGCTATCTTTGTTCTTAAGAAGTCTCTACACTCTCATCGCTCTCTTCCAGCATTTCGCTGTGATCGCAGACGGTGCAGTTGAGCTTCGTCCCCTGTTTAGTACGTTTTTCGACCATTAGGCCACTGCAACTTGGACAAGGCTTAATGGACGGTTTATCCCAGGATACAAAATCACATTCTGGGTAGCGGTCACATCCGTAAAAGACACGTCCTTTTTTACTTCGTCGTTCGACGACATGTCCCTCACCGCATGTAGGACAATTCATCCCGATATCCTTGACAATTGGCTTGGTGTTACGGCAATCCGGGAAGGCAGAGCAGGCCAGAAATTTACCAAAGCGGCCTAGCTTATATACCATTTGACTGCCACACTTGTCACAGATAACGTCGGATACTTCATCCTTGATCTCAATTTCTTTCATTTCTTCTTCAGCCACTTCCAGACGCTTTTCGAATGACTCGTAAAAGTCACTCAACACCTTGACCCAATCACCTTCGCCCTCTTCGACGTGGTCAAGATCACCTTCCATATTCGCAGTAAATTCTACATTCAGAATCTCTGGAAAAAATTCTTCCATCTGCTCAATGACCAACTCTCCCAGCTCGGTTGGGAAGAATTTCTTTTCCTCAATAGCGACGTAACCGCGCTTCTGAATGGTTTCCAGGGTCGGTGCATACGTGCTCGGGCGTCCTATACCCAATTCCTCCAGTGTCTTCACCAGTCGTGCTTCCGTATAGCGAGGAGGCGGTTGTGTAAAATGCTGCTTTGGTTCAACCGATTCCTTTTTCAGTTTATCGCCCGGCTGAAGTGGCGGCAACAGCTTATCTTCTTCGGTTTTACCGTCGTCATTCCCCTCCACATACACTTTCATGAAGCCTGGAAAGCGAACCTTCGAACCGGCTGCCCGGAATATCGTCTCGCCTGCTTCAATATCAACGGACAAAGTATCCATAATAGCGGAAGCCATCTGACTCGCCATAAAACGTTCCCATATCAGTTTGTACAATCGGAACTGGTCTCTACTCATAAAAGGCTTAACGGTTTCCGGATCACGCAAGGCGGAGGTTGGACGAATCGCTTCATGCGCATCCTGAGCATTAGCCGATTTTTTTGAATACTGACGAGGACTTTCAGGCACAAAATCTTCGCCATATTTTTGAATAATGACCTCTTTCGCTTCCTCTTGAGCCGAAGTAGCGATCCGTGTGGAATCCGTACGCATATACGTAATCAGACCCACAGTCCCTTCTTTACCTAAATCCACACCTTCATACAGCTGCTGCGCTACAGACATGGTTTTAGATGCCCGGAAGTTGAGCTTTCGAGCCGCCTCTTGCTGCAAGGAACTTGTTGTGAATGGAGGAGACGGATTGCGTAAACGCTCCTTCTCTTTCACATCGCGCACCTTGTAAGACGATTTTCCGATAGCTTCTAACACTTCTTGTACATCCGCTTCGCTAGAGAGCTCTTTCTTTTCGCCGCGTAGCTTATGGAATTTCGCTTCAAAAGTGCTGTCCTTAATAGCTAGTTTAGCTGTTATCGTCCAGTATTCTTCCGGTACAAACTCATTGATCTCGTTTTCCCGGTCCAAAATAATTTTCACTGCAACCGACTGTACACGCCCAGCTGACAGACCCTTTTTTACCTTTTTCCAGAGCAATGGACTAATTTTGTAGCCGACAAGTCGATCCAATATCCGTCGTGCCTGCTGCGCATTGACCAAATCCATATTGATCTTGCGTGGGGTTTTAAAAGCATCTTTGACGGCCTGCTTCGTAATTTCATTAAACACCACACGACAATCCGCCGTATCGTCCAGTTCCAGCGCATGCGCCAGATGCCAAGCAATAGCCTCACCTTCGCGATCCGGGTCAGCCGCCAGATATACTTTTTTTACTTTTTTTCGGGCATCCTTTAACTCTTTTAGAATGGAGCCTTTACCTCGAATGGTAATATATTTGGGATTAAAATCATTTTCGACCTCTACGCCGATCTGGCTCTTAGGTAAATCCCTGATATGACCCATGGAAGCCTTGACGATATATTTGCTGCCTAAGTATTTGCCGATCGTCTTCGCCTTGGAAGGCGATTCCACGATGACGAGTGAATCCGCCATAGGCTCTTCCTCCTCTCAATTACTCACATGAATATGATAGACTTCCTGAAATGTGGTGAGTATAGTTCGTTAGTACGAGCTATAAATTCAACACATTTCAGGAAGTGGGGAAGGAGTAGGTATCCGCGATGCGGATAAACGCCATGTTTCCCTCCACCTATGTTTAAAATTGAATTTTGCGCATTTACTAACTAAGGATTTGACAAAAACAACTACTAAATAAGCTTGTATTTTGTGCCCGCTAGTTGAGCGATCCTTTTTTTTATGATTAACGATAACAGAACTGCGTGTAAAAGTCCAAAATCCCATGCCGTAGCATCAAGCAGTTCATCCAGTGTCATGGTTCCTTGTTCCAGCAGCACCACCACACGATTTTCCTCAGAAGTCTCACTTTCTGATGCTTTGGAGATCTTCTTAAGATTAAGACTCTGTTCTCTATTGTATGAAGAAACCTGCCTTGTACGCAAATCTGCTTCATACTCCTCAATAATATCCGAAGCCTCAGTGACCGTTTTGGCTCCTTGCTTAATCAAGTTCAGCGTGCCTCTACTCTTCGGTGACGTAATGGGCCCAGGAACAGCAAACACATCTCGATTTGCCTCCAGCGCAGCATCCGCTGTAATCAAGGAACCGCTCCTAGCGTCTGCTTCGACAACGAGTGTCCCCTTCGTTAAACCGGCAATAATGCGATTACGTTGTGGAAACATCCCGGGATGCGACCTCGTACCTGGAGGATACTCCGATACGATCAGACCTTTACTAACCATCTCTGCAAACAAAGAGGCATTTTGGGGAGGATAAATTTGATCAATCGCTGTTCCAAGCACACCAATCGTGTTGCCTCCCCGGCGTAGGGCTGTTTCATGGCAAATACTGTCAATTCCTCTCGCTAATCCACTCACCACTGTAATCCCTGCATTACATAATTCCTCTGTTAGTATCTCCGCTGCTCTTCGACCATACGCAGTAGGAACGCGAGTTCCTACCATGGCTACAGAACATGTGTGCAAAAGTGATTTATCCCCTTTTGTATACATTACCCAAGGTGGGTCAACTGTTTCCTTCATTAATAGGGGGTAATCTTCGTCCACATAAGTTACCATACCAATATCACTGGATTGAATTCGCTGATATCGTTCATGTACCCATTCTTCATCGTAACACTGTGCCGCAATGCGTGCCTGGTTGGGACTTAAGCCTATCTCAATCCACTTTTGTTCGCTAAAATGCAGTAGCTCATGCAATCGATAATCACTCGACCAAATACGCTGAATTGTTCTTCTTCCGATTCCTTCTAACTCATGTAGACCTAATAAAAGCCATCTTTCTTCCAAACTGTGGTTCCCCCATTCATGGAAGAGTGAACCCTTCCTTATTTTGTGGCACAATGAATCATTTTGCAAGCGTTTCCCTGACAAGCCTGTCTTAACGCAAAAAAAAGCAACCTTTTCATCCCCTGTTTCAGAAGATAAAAAGGTTGCTTACCTTTCTTTCATTATACACTAGCCAGCAGCAAATTTCGATGCTGATTTACAGCCAGTATATTAATGAAGAAACACGATTTAATGTGTCGTACACAGATTCAAAATACCACGCGCTTCCAACACACTTACCAGTGTCGAGCCCATTTCGGAAGGAGTCGGCGCCACCTTGATTCCACAGGCTTCAAGCGTAGCAATCTTCTCTTTTGCCGTTCCCTTTCCGCCAGAAATAATGGCGCCTGCATGCCCCATCCGTTTGCCTGGAGGCGCAGTCACCCCACCGATAAAGCCAACCACCGGCTTCGTCATATTGTCCCTGATCCACTCGGCAGCCTCTTCCTCGGCTGTACCACCGATTTCTCCGATCATAATGACAGCATGAGTGTTGGGGTCCTCATTAAAGCGATGTAAAATATCAATAAATTCTGAACCTTTAACTGGGTCACCACCAATACCAACCGCGGAAGATTGACCTATACCTCTAGTGGTTAACTGATGCACTGCCTCATAGGTCAAAGTACCACTACGTGACACAACGCCTACATGACCCGGCAGATGAATGTAACCTGGCATGATACCAATCTTACACTCTCCTGGCGTAATAACACCCGGACAGTTAGGGCCAATCAGAACGGTCTTTTTGCCTTCCATAAAACGTTTGACCTTGATCATATCAAGCACCGGAATCCCCTCTGTGATACAAATCACGAGGTCCAGTTCCGCATCCACAGCCTCCAAAATGGAATCCGCTGCGAAAGCCGGCGGCACGTAAATGACGCTAGCAGTTGCGCCCGTAGCTTCCTTGGCTTCGCTTACTGTATTAAACACTGGCAGTTTGACCTGTTGCCCGTTTTCCAGTGTAATTTCTACCTCGGTGCCTCCCTTACCTGGAGAGGTGCCACCTACCATCTGTGTACCGTAATCAAGTGCACCTTTGGCATGGAACAACGCCGTTTTTCCCGTAATCCCCTGTGTAATCACCTTTGTATGCTTATCGACCAAAATACTCACGATCTTCACATCCCCTATCGTTTATTCGGCATATCGGAATGCAAACAGGCTATTGAACAAGTTCAACGATTTTTTGGGCACCATCCGCCATGGAATCGGCTGCCACAATATTCAAACCGGATTCCGCTAAAATCTGTTTGCCGAGCTCAACATTCGTTCCTTCAAGACGGACAACAAGCGGTCGAGTCAGCCCCAACTGCTTGGCAGCCTCCACGACGCCATTCGCAATGATGTCACACTGCATAATCCCGCCGAAAATGTTGACGAAAATACCTTCTACCTTCGGATCGGACAAAATGATTTTGAACGCTTCGGTTACCTTTTCCGTTGTTGCACCGCCTCCAACGTCCAGGAAATTGGCCGGATCGCCACCGTAATATTTGATAATATCCATCGTGGCCATCGCCAAACCTGCACCATTGACCATACAGCCAATATTGCCGTCCAGAGCGATATAGCTTAGATCATATTTAGATGCCTCAATTTCCTTCTCGTCCTCTTCATCCAAATCACGCAATTCCAGAATATCCTTATGACGGAACAACGCATTGGAATCAAAATTCAATTTGGCATCTAGCGCCATTACATTCCCATCACCCGTAACGACTAGGGGATTAATTTCTGCAATCGAACAGTCCTTGTCCACAAATGCTTCGTAAAGCGCCAGCATAAACTTAACCGCTTTATTTACCAACTCATTGGGAATATTAATCTCATACGCCAGCTTACGAGCTTGATACACCTGAAGCCCAATTGCTGGATCAACAACTGCTTTAAAAATCTTCTCCGGAGTAGCCGCAGCCACCTCTTCGATTTCCGTACCACCTTCTTCGGAGGCCATCAATACGATGCGTCCAGTCCCGCGATCCACGACAACGCCTACGTAATATTCTTTGCGAATATCACAGCCTTCCTCAATCAAAAGGCGTTTGACTTCTTTACCTTCAGGTCCGGTCTGATGTGTCACAAGCACCTTACCTAAAATTTCAGAAGCGAAAGTCCGCACCTCATCCAAACCTTTGGCAACCTTTACGCCACCCGCTTTACCGCGTCCACCAGCATGAATTTGTGCTTTTACGACCGTAACAGCGCTTCCAAGCGATTCTGCCGCAGCAACGGCTTCTTCCACCGTGTAGGCAACCTTGCCGTTCGGTACAGCCACTCCGTACTGCTTTAATACTTCTTTACCCTGATATTCATGGATATTCATTCTGGAATCCTCCTATCAACATGACTGCAACAAGGGCGGTTCACAAGGAAATCTATACTAAACCTACATCATTGTAACATGTTTTTAAAACGCTTTCCTTATAATTTAACCTCATGAATTACAGTATTTTGATATCATTATCATTCCCAAAATCGAATGTTTGGATATTATTGGATTTTATTTTTTAATACAAATTCACACAAAAAAAGCACCTCCGCAAAATGGGATTACCTAATCCGCAATGAGAGGTACTTTATTTCATTAGAATTTAAGGGCATTTTTCTTTCAGTTTAGAACAACTCATGTCGTAAGAATTCGCAAGAGCAACTGAAAGTACCTGTTATGATTTTTCAATTTGTACATTCGCTTGATGAACACGATCAAGCAGATCATTAAACTGAAGCAGAAGCGACCCAAATTGATCATGAGTCATACTTGTTTTTTCCTGTATACATCCTGGTACAGACAGGGCTTTATCCCGCAACGCTCTTCCCTCTATCGTCAAAGAAATCAGCACCTTACGCTCATCTTGAGTGGAACGCTTTCGATCGATCAACCCGGCATTCTGTAACCTCTTTAATAGTGGAGTTAGTGTGCCAGAATCCAAATATAACGCCTCACCCAATTCCTTCACTGTACACTCTTCACGCTCCCAAAGCACGATGAGCACCAAATATTGCGAGTACGTTACACCAAGCTTTTCCAGATAAGGCTGGTACAGCTTTGTAATCTCTCTGGAGCATGCATATATGGCAAAGCATAACTGGTTATCAAGTTTCAACGCTGCATCTTTATTAAAATTGTTTTCCATGCTGTCTAGTCACCTGCTTTCGTCATTATTTTAGCACATTATATAACAAAATACATTCTAATTGCCTAAAATACTTTACAAACAATAATTATTTTGATAAATTAAATTGTGTAAAATATAAATTGAGCGAGAGGCAGTGATTGGATTATGATGACCATTCAACAAAAAATGTATGAAACAACAGTAAAAGCAGTTGGTGGGCGTAACGGTTATATCGAGTCTTCTTCCCCTGAACTTCGTTTAGATATTGATACTCCAAAAGAAATGGGTGGCGCTGGTGGCGCAGGTACAAATCCAGAGCAGCTGTTCGCCGCAGGCTATTCTGCTTGCTTTGACAGTGCTTTAAATATGGTGGCTCGCATGCAGCGTGTTAAACATGAAGGTACCGAAGTCACAGCTACGGTCCATTTTGGCAAAGTCGAAGACGGCGGCTTCGGAATCGGAGTAAACCTCGACGTTCTGGTCAAAGGCGTAGATCATGAAACTGCGGTAAAACTGGTGGAAGGCGCACATGAACAATGCCCATACTCCCGCGCTACCCGCGGTAATATTGAAGTGAAACTGAACGTTTTGTAACTTAGAGTTAGAATGAAATTCACAACAAGCCCCTCAACCGTATTGGTCAAGGGGCTTGTTGTTTTTCCATCAAGTAACATGGGAGATGATGCATAATCGTATATACGAAATTGATATACTCATAGTATAATCACTATTGTCATAATCTTTTTTTCTTCTCCAGGTCTTTTTGCCTGGAGCTTTTTTTGTCCTTTTTTCCGTTTTCTCTCGTACACATATCCTTTGGAAAACTTTTCCGTAAAAATGATCGTACTGTATCTGCTAATTTTATCGCCTTTTTACATTTCGGATAAATTGGCGCTTGCTTTATCCATATGGCGGTATTGAATAGCTTCAGCCACATGTGAAGTCGTAATTTTCTCTGACTCATGTAAGTCTGCAATGGTGCGGGACAGCTTGAGAATTCGATCATACGCACGCATGCTTAAACCAAGTGCATCCATCGTCTGATTAAGCAGCTCCGCTGCATTTTGATCTAATACTGCATATTTACGCAGCATCTGACCGGACAGCTCACTATTCCATGAAAAAGGAAGCTTACTGTATCTGCGGATTTGTATTGCTCGAGCAACCAACACCTGCTTTCTCATGTCAGCAGACGACAGGGATTCTTTTTCCTCCCGCCAGTCCTTTGGTTGTGATACCTCAAGCTGAAGATCAATTCGATCCAGCAATGGACCGGAAATACGTGAACGGTATCGAGCTACTGCTGTAGGTGAACAGGTACAGCGCTGATGTTCCGTGTTATTGCCGAAAAAGCCACAGTGACACGGATTCAAAGAAGCTGCAAGTAAAAAATGCGCCGGATACTTAAATACAGCACGTGAACGACTGATTGTCACATGGTGGTCTTCCAGGGGCTGCCGCAGCACTTCTAGCACATGGCGGCTAAACTCTGGCAACTCATCTAGAAATAAAATCCCTCGGTGTGCAAGACTGATTTCTCCTGGTTTGGGTATGCCTCCTCCGCCCACCAATCCAGCAGCAGAGATTGTATGATGAGGCGCACGGAAGGGACGAACATGCATGAGATGAGGCGAGGACTCCTTCCATTTTCCTGCTGCGCTGTATACCTTGGTCACTTCTAGCGACTCCTTTTCAGTCAAAGGCGGTAGGATAGAGGGCAACCTGCGGATGAGCATCGTTTTTCCAGCACCCGGTGGTCCCATAAGAAGAATATTGTGCATTCCTGCTGCAGCGATAACTAATGCACGTTTGGCGTGTAGCTGACCCAGCACATCGCTGTAATCCTCCATATTACTGGCTAGTTCTTCTTGCTCGCACAACGGTATATGCTCTGCTTGAGGTAAATGGTCATAGGAATGGATTATAACTTGCTTACTGGCAGTACAATTTTGATCGGTCACTTGGCCGTCTGGGATGCCTTGTGCATGATCATTAACTGGGATAAGATCCGCCAGATGGTGTATAGCGTAAATACGTATATCCGTAATTAGA
>NZ_JAALET010000050.1:0-1108 GCF_011800655.1 Paenibacillus sp. EKM10P
ACCTCTTGCACGTCCTCCACTTTCAATATTTGTGCTTCGACCTCGCCCAGTTCGATCCGGTAGCCCCGGATTTTCACCTGATGGTCGATCCGGCCCAAATATTCAATGTTGCCGTCTGGCATCCATCTTGCCAAGTCCCCCGTACGGTACATTCGTTCATAGCCGGCTTCACCGGCTGCAAACGGGTTCGCTACAAATTTCTCCGCCGTCAGTTCTGAACGATCCAGGTAACCACGCGCCAGACCCGGACCAGACACGCACAGCTCACCTGCTACGCCGACCGGAGCCAAATGTCCATGCACATCCAGCATGTACACCCGGTGATTCGGCATAGGACGACCAATGGAAATGAGTTGGCCTGCCCTTTCATCCTCGGATACCGGCCAGATGGACGTTGCCACCGAGTTTTCGGTTGGACCGTAGCCATTGTAGTACGCCACTTGATCCTTCCACTTGTATACCAATTCTGTGGAAGAGGCTGAGCCCGCGGTGAACAAAATACGCAGGTTTGGCATCCGCTCCGGCTCCAGGTACACCGCATAGGTCGGCGGCAAAGCGGCCACCGTAATCCGGTGATCGGCCATATATTGCTCAAACCGCTCGTAGTTCAAAATCGTCTCTGTTGTTGGTACGTATAACGTGGCGCCGCAGAACAGCGCCTGGAAGATTTCCCAGCAAGCTGCATCAAACGAGTAGCTGGCGAACAGCAGCGCATGATCCGACGTACGGATCTTGAGCGTCTGATCAAAATACGTTTTCAGATTGCACAGCCCATGGTGCTCCAACATCACGCCCTTCGGCTGCCCCGTCGTCCCTGACGTATAAATCACATACGCCAAATCATTCGGGCCGGACTCCGGCTCCAGGTTGGAGCCATCCTCGTGATACACCGTTTGCTCACCATCTAGCACCAGCATGTGGCCGTCAAACGCGACTTTGTCTACCAGATGGCTTTGTGTTAACAGTAGCTTCGCTCCCGAGTCGTCCAGCATGTAGCGGATACGTTCCTCCGGATAGGTTGGATCGATAGAAACATAGGCGCCCCCAGCCTTCAAAATCCCAAAGATGCCCACGATCATGTCCACCGAGCGCTCAGTCATCAGACCCA
>NZ_JAALET010000051.1:0-1088 GCF_011800655.1 Paenibacillus sp. EKM10P
ACGTTTGTGGACATCATGCGCAAAACGCAGGAGCAAGCGCTGGCTTCAGGCGTCTATGACAGCTTCCCGCTGTATGAGATTCAGGCGCTGACCGAGCAGAAGCAAAATCTGATTAACCACATTATGGTGTTTGAGAACTATCCGGTCGAGGAACAAGTCGAGCAGCTGGGTGAAGTTCGTCCATCCGCGTTTGACATTACGAATGTAGAGGTTGTCGAGCAAACGAACTATGATCTGGACTTGATTGTGATGCCAGATGAAACCTTCCGGATCATGTTTAGATACAACGCGAATGTGTACGATCGGTCTACGATCGAGCGGATGCAGGGACATGTACTGCATGTCATCGAGCAAATTATTGACAATCCGCATATCCGAGTGAATGAGCTGGCATTGGTGACAGCGGAAGAGCAGGCACAGATCGTTCAGGTGTGGGGCGATACGGCCGCAGCCTATCCGCAGGATCAGACGCTAAGCAGTCTGTTTGAGCAGCAGGTAGCGAATACACCGGAGCAAGTGGCAGTACTGTGTGGTGCAGAGTCGTTGACCTACGCGGAGCTGAACGAACGGGCTAACCGTTTGGCCCGGACCTTGCGTGCGCAAGGGGTTCAGCCGGATCAGCCTGTGGGCATTCTGGTTTACCGTTCGCTGGACATGATCGTAGGCATCTATGCGATCCTGAAGGCAGGCGGGGCCTATGTGCCAATTGATCCGGAATATCCGGCCGATCGTATCCGCTTTATGCTGGAGGATTCGGGAGCGAAGCTGGTGCTGACACAATCACATCTGGCGGAGCAAGTGTCGCTGAGTTTCGACGGCCAGGTGCTGGTGCTGGATCGTCAGGAGCAGGATGGCAAGGATATTTATCACGAGGATGACTCGAATCTGGAGCCACTGGCTGGACCGCACCATGTCGCCTATGTCATTTATACCTCCGGTTCGACCGGAAAACCGAAGGGTGTGATGGTGGAGCACCATTCCGTGCTGAACCGGATTTTGTGGATGCATAATCGTTATGGCTTGAGTGCGGCAGATACGATCTTGCAAAAGACGGCCTTCACCTTCGATGTGTCGGTGTGGGAGCTGTT
>NZ_JAALET010000052.1:0-1031 GCF_011800655.1 Paenibacillus sp. EKM10P
GTGTACCGGAATAAGCGCAGTGAACTGTATGTTGAGGATTTGCGGGATATGGAGGAAGAGCAGCAAAACGAGTACATGCTCGAATTTACACGTAAAGACAAGCAAAGAGGTTTTGATCTAGCAAAAGACGCCTTGATGCGTGTCGCTGTGTTGCGCACAGGTGAGGATACGTACCGTTTTGTATGGAGCTTCCATCATATCGTGATGGACGGCTGGTGCTTGTCACTGGTGACAAACGAAGTGTTTGCAAGCTATTTTGCGATCCTGGCTCATAAACAACCGAAACTGGCCCCTGTAACCCCGTACAGTCAATATATCGAATGGCTGGAGCAGCAGGATCGTCAGGCCTCATCAAGTTATTGGAGCAAGGTTCTGGATGGATATGAGGAGCAGTCCCGTTTGCCACAGGCAAAAATCCAGGGCAAAACAGGGTATCAGGCGGAGCGTCTGGATTTTGATTTGGGCGTAGAGCTAACAGCTGGTATTCAGCGTATAGCCAAGCGTTATCAGGTGACCATCAATACGTTGATGCAGACCGTTTGGGGCCTTTTGCTGCAAAAATATAATGGCACCGATGATGTCGTGTTTGGCAGCGTGGTATCTGGACGTCCGGCAGACATTCCGAACGTGGAGCATATCATTGGTCTGTTTATCAATACGATTCCGGTGCGTATCCGCAGTCAAGTGGACAATCTATTCTCCGACGTGATGAAGCAAACCCAGGAGCAATCGATTGCTTCCCATGTGTATGATACGTATCCGCTGTATGAAATTCAGGGGCTGTCAGAGCTTAAGCAGGATTTGATTAATCATATTCTTATTTTTGAGAATTATCCGGTCGAGGAACAAATCGAGCAATTAGGTAGCGGTGAGGCGTCCAGCTTCACCATCACAGGAGCCGAGTCTGTCGAGCAGACCAACTATGACTTTAACGTGGTAGTGCTGCCGGGGAATACCATTCACATGAGCTTCGGGTATAATGCCCTGGCCTTTGAACGGGAAAGCGTAGAGCAAATTCGAGGTCATCTGGT
>NZ_JAALET010000053.1:0-975 GCF_011800655.1 Paenibacillus sp. EKM10P
CTAGGTTAAGCTACAAAGAGCACACGGAGGATGCCTAGGCGCCAGGAGCCGACGAAGGACGTGGCGAACAACGATAAGGCCTCGGGGAGCTGTAAGCAAGCTTTGATCCGGGGATGTCCGAATGGGGAAACCCGGCTGTCTTCATCGACAGTCACTACTCACTGAATTCATAGGTGAGTGAGAGGCAGACCAGGGGAACTGAAACATCTAAGTACCCTGAGGAAGAGAAAACAATAGTGATTCCGTCAGTAGCGGCGAGCGAACGCGGATTAGCCCAAACCAAGGAGCTTGCTCCTTGGGGTTGTGGGACGTCTCACATGGAGTTACAAAGGAACCGGTTAGATGAAGAGGTCTGGAAAGGCCCGCCAGAGAAGGTAAAAGCCCTGTAGTTCAAAACTTGTTCCCTCCGAGACGGATCCCGAGTAGTGCGGGGCACGTGAAACCCCGTATGAATCCGGCAGGACCATCTGCCAAGGCTAAATACTCCCTGGCGACCGATAGTGAAGCAGTACCGTGAGGGAAAGGTGAAAAGCACCCCGGAAGGGGAGTGAAATAGATCCTGAAACCGTGTGCTTACAAGAAGTCAGAGCCCGATCTATGGGTGATGGCGTGCCTTTTGTAGAATGAACCGGCGAGTTACGTTCCCGTGCAAGGTTAAGGTGAAGAGCTGAAGCCGCAGCGAAAGCGAGTCTGAATAGGGCGAATGAGTACGTGGACGTAGACCCGAAACCGGGTGATCTACCCCTGTCCAGGGTGAAGGTGCGGTAACACGCACTGGAGGCCCGAACCCACGCATGTTGAAAAATGCGGGGATGAGGTGGGGGTAGCGGAGAAATTCCAATCGAACCCGGAGATAGCTGGTTCTCCCCGAAATAGCTTTAGGGCTAGCCTCGGAAAAAAGAATCGTGGAGGTAGAGCACTGATTGGGTGCGGGGCCCGCAAGGGTTACCAAGCTCAGTCAAACTCCGAATGCCA
>NZ_JAALET010000054.1:0-920 GCF_011800655.1 Paenibacillus sp. EKM10P
TCCACGGGGTAGTTTTCAAACACGATAATATGGTTCACCAGGTCCTGCTTCTGCTCGGTCAGGGCCTGAATTTCATATAACGGATAGGTTTCATAGGCACGGGAAGCCAGTGCCTGCTCCTGAAGCTGCTTCATCAGCCCAGCAAATGTCATCTCTTTCTCACTGTGAACTCGTACAGGAACCGTATTAATGAACAACCCAATCATTTTGTCGATGCCCGGAATATCTGCTGATCTGCCGGATACGACACTGCCAAATACCACATCCCGACTATTGTTATACCGCTGTAACACAACGCCCCACGCTGCTTGCAGGAATGTATTGACTGTCACTTGCTTCTGCTTAACCAGCTTGTTCATCCGCTCCGTCACTTCACGGCCCAGTGTAAATGAAAGCTTGTCCGCTTCATATGCTTTAGCGTGACCGTCCAGCTGTTTGACCTGCGGCAATACGGTCTGCTGCTCAAAGCCCGCAAAATAATCGCTCCAGAACCGTTCTGCCTCCGCGTTGTCCTGTCGATCCAGCCATTCAATATATTCACTGTATGGCGTTACCGGGGCAAGCTCCGGCTTGCGGTCTTCAAGGATGGCAAAGTACGTATGAAACGCTTCCCCGACAACCAGGAACAAGCACCAGCCGTCCATCAAAATATGATGGAAGCTCCACACAAAACGGTACGACTCCTCACCTGTACGTAAAATGGACACCCGCATCAGCTCGCCGGAGCTGAAATGAAAGCCTTCGGCTTTGTCGCGCTCGGCAAAATCAGCAAGGTATGCGTCCTGCTCTTCTTGTCCCATTGAACGTATATCTTCAAACCGGAATCCAGCCGCTTTATGACGGTACACTACCTGTAAAGGCTGCTCATTCCAGCCACTATAAAAATTCGTTCTGAATATTTGATGGCGACCCACCAGCTG
>NZ_JAALET010000055.1:0-902 GCF_011800655.1 Paenibacillus sp. EKM10P
GACATGCTGGTCGGCGTACTAGCGGTATGGAAGGCTGGAGGCGCCTATGTGCCGCTGGATGCAGACTATCCGTCCGAACGGATTCGTTTCATGCTGGAGGACAGCGGTGCGACGGTGCTGTTGACTCAAACCAGTTTGCAGGAGCGCACGCAAGCATGGCTGAATGAAAGCCAAGGGGCTCTGGGCGAAGGAAAGACCGAGGGTGAGTTGGAAACAGCGGTTAGTGCTGAATTGATGGAAAGAGACCACCTGAGTGAAGGCGTAAGCTTGAAATCAGATTCGCCACCTGACAGCGAAGCAGCATCCGAGCCAGCAACAGGGCTGCGTCTGCACACCGTACTGGAGCTGGACGATGAGTCACTATATACCGTAGATACGACAGACGTCGATCACATCAACGAACCGCAGGATCTGGCGTATGTGATCTACACGTCCGGGACAACCGGACGACCGAAGGGCGTCATGATCGAGCATCGCAGCTTGGTCAATACGGCTGCGGCGTATCGCCGGGATTACCGTTTGAACCAGTTCCCGGTCCGACTGCTGCAACTGGCCAGCTTCTCCTTCGACGTGTTCGTCGGCGATATTGCGCGGACACTTTATAACGGTGGAACAATGGTCATCTGTCCGAAAGATGACCGCATTGATCCAAGCCGTCTGTACGGCTGGATTCGTGATTATCAAATCACCGTGTTCGAATCGACGCCAGCCTTGATCGTACCGTTTATGCAGCATGTATACGAACACGGACTGGACATGAGCAGTCTGGAACTGCTGATCACGAGCTCGGATAGCTGCAGCGTGACGGACTACCGAGTGCTGCAAGAACGGTTTGGCGCAGATATCCGTATCATCAACAGCTATGGCGTCACGGAAGCGGCGATTGACTCCAGCTTCTACGA
>NZ_JAALET010000056.1:0-896 GCF_011800655.1 Paenibacillus sp. EKM10P
TTTACAAATTTCTCGGCCGTCAGTTCTTCACGTTTCCAGTACCCGCGAGCCAAGCCTTCCCCGGCAATACATAACTCACCCGGCACACCGACGGGCTGCAATTCCCCATTCGCATTCAGGATATATATTTGGGTATTCGCGATAGGGCGTCCGATGTTAATTTGTTGAGCATGGGTCAGTTCCTGTACGGTCGACCACACCGTCGTTTCTGTAGGTCCGTACATGTTATAAATCCGGGGACCGTTTATTTCTTGCAGTGCTGCAAGCAGCTTGGACGGCAGGGCTTCGCCCCCGACCATAATGGCCTTCACGTCTTGCAACGCGCGGGAGCCTGCTTCATGACCCAGCAGCATTTGCAACCGGGACGGCGTCATTTGCAGCATTTCAATATGATGATAAGCAATCAATTCACCCAGCGCCTGAGGATTCACCTGATGCTGGTGGTCGCCAAGCACCACCGTCATTCCACCCAACAGAGGCAGGATGGTCTCCAAGACGAAAATATCGAATGAAATGGTTGTCAGTGACAACATCGTTTGGCTCGTTTCAAAGTCAATGACTTCGCGCATCCCGGTAATAAAGTTGAGGACCGAGCGATGCTGGAGCATAACTCCTTTCGGATTTCCGGTTGAACCAGAGGTATAGATGACGTAAGCCAAATGCTCTGGGCTGGAGATCGATTCCAGGTTACTGCTTTCTCCCTGATACAATGCTGCATCCTCAAGAAATAGGGCATTGGCGTGGCAATGGTGCTCTTCTGCTAAATCACGACGGGTCAGAAGCACTGCGGCCTCGCTGTCTTCCAGCATGTATGCAATACGTGAGGACGGAAATTCGGGATCAATCGGCACATAAGCACCACCTGCTTTTAGCACGGCCAGCAGACCTACGATCAT
>NZ_JAALET010000057.1:0-858 GCF_011800655.1 Paenibacillus sp. EKM10P
CACCGCCACATGATCTGGCACAAGCTGTGCCTGTTCTTCCACATAGGCATGGAATAAGACTTCTGCTTCAGCCGCAATCTCCGATACGCCTACATCTCCAAAACCGTAGAGGATTTGTGCCTTCTCCTCGACAGTTACCATATCCAGAGCTGCCAGTGGCTGCTGTGGATGAAGTGTAATGGCACGTACGAGTTCGGTAAAATGCTGTGCAAAGCGTGCAATGGTCTCCGGCTTGTACAGCGCCGTGCTGTATTCCAGACTGCACAGAATGCCTTCTGGCTGCTCTACGGCATCCAAGGTCAGATCAAATTTGGACGTAGGATTGTCCGTCGGATACGGCTTGAAGGTCAGACCTTCCAGCTCGAACTCCTGCTGCTCAAATGTTTTCAGCTCAAACATCGTGTCAAACAGCGCATTCCGGCTCGTATCCCGCGTTAAATTCAGCTTTTCAACCAGCTCTTCAAACGGATATTCCTGATGCTCATACGCACGGAGCGCATGCTCTTTGACCTCTTGCAGGTAATCCAGGAACGTTTTGTCGCCACACGGATAATTGCGAATCGCCAACGTGTTGAGGAATACGCCTACCAGGCTCCCCAGTTCCGCATGTGGTCTTCCGGCAATCGGCGTGCCGACGATGATATCCTCTTGACCCGTGTATTTATGCAAAAGCGTGCTATACGCTGCCAGCAACACCATGTACAAGGTAGAGCCGGTTTGCGCGGCCAACTGTTTCAACTGCTCACTGTCCTCCATACGGATCGCAAACTCAAATCGAGTTCCTTCCAGACGCTGTACAGCAGGTCTTGTAAAATCCGTTGGCATATCCAGCGCCGGGATTTCACCAGACATGGTTTT
>NZ_JAALET010000058.1:0-829 GCF_011800655.1 Paenibacillus sp. EKM10P
CCTTCAACAGCGGCCCTTCATGCAGCTGGATACTGCTTTGAATTTCACTAGCTTTCGCCTCCATGGCTGCGCTGAGCGTGGCTTCATCCGTCAAGTTCGTAAAGTCCACCACGTCCAGGTGATACAGCTCGCCTTCCTGTACTCCGCGGTTCCAGGCTTCATAGCCTTGCTCGGTCTTGCTGAACACCATCCGCAGAGCATCATGGTGCGCTGTGAGTTTGTCAAGTGCCTGACGCAGAGCGGACTCATCAAACCCTTGCTTCTGGTGCAGCATCACCGCCTGATTAAAGTGATGCGCATCTACTTGCTTTTGGGCAAAGAACCCATGCTGGATCGGAGACAAAGTTGTTTCCCCGCTCACTTCTCCCTGATCTACCCTACGACTTACCTCATGCATATGCAGTGCCAGTGTTGCAACAATTGGATAGCGGAACAAATCCTTCATGTCCAGCTTGTAGCCTGCCTGGAACGCACGCGATACGATTTGAATCGCCTTGATCGAATCGCCGCCCAGGTCAAAGAAATGGTCCAAAATCCCGACAGTGGGCACGCCCAGGATGGACTGCCAGATCGCTACGAGTGTCCGTTCCGTTACAGTTCGTGGCGCTGCATAATCTGCACCGCTGTGTAGACTGCCTTCCGGTGCTGGCAGGGACTTGCGGTCGATTTTGCCGTTCGGTGTCAGCGGCATCTGCTCCAACCAGATGAAATACGACGGCACCATATAGCTTGGCAGCTTTTGTCCCAGCTTTTGTCTCAACTCATTAGCTCCAAGCTCTTGACTTGCCACGTAGTACGCCACGAGCTGGGTTTGACCTGTTTCGTCCGT
>NZ_JAALET010000059.1:0-825 GCF_011800655.1 Paenibacillus sp. EKM10P
CTGGCAAAGATTTGCTTCACCGAAGCGTCAAATACAAATGCGGACAGCCATGCGATGTGAAGCGGCTGATCATACCGACTGTACACTCGCTCATATAAAGCGTCTACCAGATTGCCGACACTGCCTTGCTCAATCATGACCCCTTTCGGCTGACCGGTTGTACCTGAGGTGTAAATCATATAGGCCAGGTTGTGCGGGCCAGCGACAGAGATCAGGTTGCTCGCATCCTGTGCTCCCCATTGAGCTTGAACGCCCTCATCGTCAAGAACGATAGCTTGTACTGTCGATGGCAGTTCGAGTGACAGGTTGGCAACTCTGCTGGTGATCACGACCTTGGCCCCACTGTCTTGAAGCATATAGTCAATACGCTCCTGTGGATACATCGTATCCATTGGCACATACGCACCTCCGGCCTTCAGTACCCCCAGAATGCTCACCAGAATATCCGCAGAACGTTCCAGCAGTACGCCTACCGGTTGATCTGCTTCAACACCTTTCGCCCGTAGCACACGGGCCAACCGGTTCGCCTGCTCATTCAGCTCAGCGTAGGTTAGCGCTATATCGCCAGACACAACGGCTATCCGCTCAGGGTAGTCCTTCGCTTGTTCTTCAAAACGCTCGCTGAGTGACAGACCTTGCAGTGTTCCACGCACGCTGTGCGCGTTCGGATCATTGAACACCTTCAGAATCTGTTCGGTTTCTTCCGCCGTAATCAGTTCCAGCTCACCCAGCTTCGCATCCGGGTTTGCCGCCACGGCTTCGGCTAAGCGAATAAAGTGACGTGTCATCCGTTCAACGGTTTCCCGTTGATACAACGCAGTTGCA
>NZ_JAALET010000006.1:0-225914 GCF_011800655.1 Paenibacillus sp. EKM10P
AACTCTCCATTAAAGACGTTACAAAGTAACGTCAACCTGTTTCATCTTCATCCACTCCAATGAGAAGAACCGAAGATGAAACAATATAGAAAGAGCGATTAGCTCATTTTGAAACTGACGAGATAAAATATCTCTTTGTTTGATTTCGCGAACAAAATCAGTTTACTCACTCGTTGTTCAGTTTTCAAAGATCAAATTCTTTTTCACTGCGTTTTTCAGCAGCTATAAGATCATATCATGTTCATTCCAAAATTGCAAGGGTTATTTTTTTCTTTTTTTTCGAAGATCATTTCACCCTGCTTATTCTCTTTTGAAACGGCTGTTTTGTTGTCAGCCCAAATAATATATCACATATCCAAGCAACTTAGCAAGCACTTTCTTCATTTTTTTATTTTATGAATAAATCCACTCATTTTCTGCTACGTTAAATCAGTCAAGGGGCTAGCTGCCCCCTCACTAGCTGGTGACTCCCTCTGGTTCGAACACCTCTGCTGGCCAGTGCAGCTCCACACCTTGGCGAAGAAGAATATTTTGAAAACGTCCAAGATGTTCTTCTGACCGACTCACTTCAAAAGGATATACTCCGTTGGAGACACAGTAAGCCGCCAAGCTTCCCGACGCTTCTCCTATATTCCATTCTGTAGGATGCAGCCGGTAGCAACCATTGGCTATTTGAGTCATCCCTATATTTTTGCAAGCAGGAAGTAAATTACGAACTCTCACAGGAATCAGTGAACCCAATGGAATTTCATAAGGATAGTTAGGGATATAAAAGGTTCGCTGAGATACCGTAGTCGGATGAAGATCTAAATGATAGCTGCCCACACCTACACTGTCTGAATACCGTTTGGGTCCCTCCTTACCCCGAAGCTCACGACTTACATCAAACTCTGAGATCGTATACCTGGCCTTAATCCTACGCGACTCGCGAATATAAGCCGTTTTAGCCAGCCCGTCAGAAGTCCCAAGAAAATCACCCCTTGGTCGAATTCCTGGATAGCCGAAACCTCCATCTAAGCGGGGAGCTTCAGTTTGAAGCCAATATATTAATGAACGGGTCAACTCACGCGCTCCTTCGCGATGTTTTGCCTGCTCCTGAGCGGTGACGCCGATCAATGGTCCTAGGTAATAATCATTTTGCGCCCAGTTTAAAAGAGTAACCTCGCCATCGTTTAGCGGTTCGCTCCATATGGAGGGATCTACGATACGACGATAATCCCATAAGGATACAATACCCTGATCGTTAGGGAATAATGTGAACTGTTTTAGCTTACTGGTATCATCTGCATCTGTAGCAAACCAGCTCAAAATCGGAAAACGGGAAAATGACGGGATATAATTTCTCCAGAAATCGTATTGCTGCGGTCGCTCTATAATGAAGCTTTCCTGGGGGATATAGTCTACAGCAGCCACATGTGTGATAGATTGCATATCAAGAGGATTAGCACACTCCAGTGCGTGAGGCTCCCCCGTTGCAGCCCGTGCCTCCGCTCCACTCGTATGCTCCACACCCGCCATGGGAAGGAGATCACCACACTCTGTGGCATCCAGATAAAACGTTCCATGCAGCACTCTGAGGCCACTCTTATGATCAGGGTTATGCGAGGTACGGACGGTAACAGAAGTAATACAATCTCCATCTGTTTGAGCAGCAATAGGCACGGTGTGATAATATACACGAACGCGTCCCGTATTTAAATAAGGAGCAAGCATATCCTCAAGCACCTGTAGAGCTACCCGTGGTTCATGGGCCAGACGACTTACCCAGCCGTTCCCAGGATTAAGAATCGGATCATTGTAGGCTTCTTCGGTTAACGGATAGTTCTGACGGTAATACTCGCGTACACGATTACGGAACTGACGATATGTTGCTGTGCAACCAAACTGTTCGATCCATCGGTGCTCATCTGGGGGAACAGCCTGTGAAGTTAATTGCCCTCCCAGCCAGTCCGTCTCCTCTGTCATGATGACTCTCATACCAGCTTTCGCCGCCGCAAGGGCTGCCGATGTCCCTCCCAGACCTCCGCCAATCACAACAACATCGGCATCAAGCCGTTTTTGCGTCATGGTTCGTTCCCCTTTCATTTTTGTACTAAGATTTCATCACTTCAAAAGCTAGTCTAGCAGCGCCTATGAATCCAGCGCGATTGCCCAACATTGCCCGACTTACTTCTGTTTGAACTCCCAGTTGGTACAAATGCTTTTCGAGCAAGGGCCACCATACCTCTCCCGCATCCGCTACTCCTCCCCCAACAATGATCAACTCAGGATCGAGGGTCACCGAAATATTAGCCAGAAGCACAGCCAAATCTGCCGTGTAGTCATCCAGCGCCTGAATTGTCTTCAGATTGCCGTGAGCGGCCTCTGTCACAATCTCGTTCCCCGAACGGTACAATTTTCCGGTGTATTCACTGCCTCGACGTAACAGGGCACTACCTGATACGTATTGCTCGGCACATCCCTTTTTCCCGCAATTACAAGGGTGACCTCCGGGAAATAAAATACTGTGCCCCCAATCGCCGCCGCTCCAGTGAGCCCCTCTACACAAGAGACCATTTTCCATATACGCGCCTCCGACCCCTGTTCCCAAGGTGAGCATGACCAAGCGCTGTTTGCCCTTCCCGGCCCCCTGCCACGCTTCTCCAAGTAACGCAGCGTTCGCATCATTATCAGTAACCGCACGTAGAGCCAACTTTTCTTTAGCCCACTCCACCAAGGATGTCCCCTGCCAGCCAGGCAGGTTATCTGTGGCGTACACAACTTCACCGCTCTCCACGTTCACTCTGCCAGCAGTAGCAATACCTAAAGCGCCTATACCTATAGGGGTACTCACACTGGTATCTCCAAATGAACGCATCAGTCCGAATACAGCCTCAGACACACGCGACAACACCCATTCACGCCCACGTGTGGCATCTGTATCCATTCGAATTTCATCAAGTACCGATCCATCCCGCGCCACTATGGCGGCCTTTACGGAAGTTCCTCCAATGTCGATCCCAATGACTTTGTTCAATGCAACTGCCACCACCATATCCTCCTTGTTCCCCACATAAAAGCTTACGAGCTCTTAGCACAAACCTTCTATAGATAGAAAAATATGATGAACTGTCGGAGCGTGCCCTATTCCAATCCGCAATCGCAGAATTTCAATAACTTCGTTCAATCACCGCTCTCGCTGTTTTTTCCTTCATCTGTTTGGTGTGACTTGTGTGCTTGCGAGCAAGTCCTTCGCAGATGAGATCAATCACGAATAGCTGCGAGATTTTGGCGCCGATTGAACCGCCTTCTATCGGAGCTTCCTTCCCTGCGGTCAGTAAAACAATATCTGCAATGGAGGTAATAGGTGATTTTGCATAATTCGTAATTGCGATAACTGTTGCTCCGTTCTGCTTGGCCTTGTGCAGCATGTCGTTAGTATCCAGTGTACTTCCTGATACACTGATGCCAATAGCGACATCACCATGACTCATGGACACGGCCATCATAGACTGAATATGTCCGTCTGCCACAGCCTCGGCGCGCCGCCCAATCCGCAAGAATCGGTTTTTAGCATCCTGTGCGGAAATTCCCGATGCACCTACACCGAAAAATTGAACATAACCCGCTTGATCGAGACACGCTATCGCACGACTAAGCTCCGAACGGTCCAAGAGCCCCATGCTGGAGTGCAAAATATCGAGCATATTGTGATACACCGTGCGGGTAATATCATGTTCGTGATCTGGGTCGATGTTCTCCTCGCTCATATCGGTTTTTCGATAAGTCTGGTTTTGTGCCAGCGACAGTCGGAAATCCTGATACCCTTTAAAACCAATTTTCCGACAAAAACGCATAACCGTCGTTTCGCCTGTACCTGCAAAGTCAGCCAGCTCCGTCACGGAGAAATATATGATGTCAGCGGGGCACTCCAGTACGCACAAAGCGACTTTTTGCTCCGATTTCGTTAATGAAGGATAATACGTGTTAATTCGGTCGTTCATCTCCATAGATGCATTTCACTGCCTTCCTTGCGGCATCGGCAAACCGCTGCGTAATCAATTGGGGTCTAGTAATCGCCGAGCCTACAACCACTGCATGTGCACCCAGCCGAAATGCTTCCTCTACTTGTGCCGGATCATGGATTCTGCCCTCTGCAATGACAGGAACAGGAACCAGCTCTGACGCTCTCCGCACCAATTCCAGATCCGGACCATCTATCTGAGTAGAATATGACGTATAACCGGATAACGTCGTGGACACGCAGCCTACACCAAGGGAAGCCGCATGAAGCGCCTCCTCCAGTGTCGATATATCCGCCATGGAAGTGACTCCGTGCTCATGAGCGTAATCTATGAGTTGCTTCAGCTTGCCCCCCTCTGGGCGCGGTCGTAATGTGGCATCCAGCGCAATGATATCCGCACCTGCCTCCACCAGTTCCTCCATTTCACGGAGGGTAGGCGTAATGTAAACATCAGAATCATCATAATCCCGTTTAATCAAACCAATGACTGGTAGAGGGATCGCCTGTTTAATCGCACGTACATCCGATGCACCATTGGCACGAATCGCTACAGCTCCACCCTCCTGTGCAGCACGCGCCATTTTGACCATAAAATCTGCTCCATGCAACGGTTCGCCAGGTAGCGCCTGACAGGAAACGATCAGTCCATGACGAACCTTGGATAATATAGCTTCCATCTCCATAGCAATCACTCCCTCCCCTCGTCATAATGCCGTACAGTCAATCCAACTTCAAAGGTACGGTTCCACGGCATGTAGCAATCTGTAATTTCCACGCGACCTTCTGGTCCGTTCACATATTCATCGAGTGCCTGTTCCAGCCGTCCGCGAATGACCGCAGCTACCGATCCTCTAGAGCCATCGAGCATAAACTTGTTAAAACCCATCTGCTCCACAATTCCATTATTCATAGCTGTACGTACTACAGCGCAATAACAGGCATCCTCAGCGTAGCGTAGCCCCAGAAAATCCTGGTGCTCCTCCGTAGGACCATAGCGGACATAAAGCATGGACTGGGCAATGACGGTACCGAGCGTATTAGAACTGGTATTCCAGCCTGCATAGCCTGCCAGCTTAAAAAGCAGTCCTTTTTGCTTCAATAGTCTAAGCAGCTTGAGATCGGCGCCGTTGGCGTAAGCTACATCAGCAATTGCAATATGTTTATCGGCATCATGCTGCATATGAGCACCGTACTCCACCAGTTCTACCAGATTCCGATGTACATCATATCCGGCCATCGCATGCTGCTGGGATGAAGCTTCTGCCATCGTGTCACCAGGTGTGTTGGCCAGCAAAATCAAATCAGCCTCCGCTGCTGAGGAAGCAATCAGCCCACCTGCCGCTATAATCTGATACTTTAACGTTTCGTAAAAATAACGATCCTCAAAAAGCGGGACTACGAACGCCCCCTGCAAAGCAGACAATCGAGGATATACCAGTGGAACTACATGATTCGTCCGATTCACCCAACGAGCTAGCAACGTACAACCCACTTCGTCTGCCCCCGGATACATGTATACTTTCAAATCCAGCCCAAGCTCGGAAATACGACTTCTTAGTCGCTGTTGATCCTTGGCGGTATAGCCGTAGGGAGCCGAATCATCCTGTGGAATGATCAGAAAATCAATCACGCCTTCTGCTACCAGTTCCAGTGCTACTTGATTAGCTTCCAAATTCACACGGCGACGCCCTAGATAATCGTCCAAAATCTCTATAGGCAAACGCTCGTCGATGTCCGCTAATTCCAGCAACTCTTCTGCGGTAGCGATCGCTAGCTCCTGACGATGCTCAATGAAGCCTTTTCTAAATATTTCACGACCCCAATCAGCATAGTAGTCTGGTTCCTCATCAGCCAAAGAGTATTGCGGACAACGCATAATCAATTGAAAGGCATACAAAGTCAGTTGCGGGTATAGCTGCTTCAACCTGCGAAGACGATTAGCCCTGTCCCTGACCTGCTCACTCGACATTCCGTGTAGCCGGGAGGGTACGATTCCCCCGTACAGCAGCGTATCCATCGCAATAATCGCTCCATCAGCAGTCGCCGCACGTTCTTCGAGCCACGTCCATAGCCTGGTCGTATCGCCAGGGATTTTCTTTTGTCCCATCCATTCTAATGGAGGGCGCTCCATTTCAAGGTCTGTGCCCTGTGCTAGTAAGTAAGGAAATTGATAATTGCAGGGCCGCTCATCCAGCGGTACAAAAAGTAATCGGGTATTTGGCTTCACCATACGCTCCACCTCTCCTGGAAATTACCGTTATTCTAACGGCAAATGGTAATTTTCAAGGCAGCTATGCTGTCTTGTTTCTTAACCATCACCACTTCTCACAAGATCAGTCGATATTTGCCTTGT
The DNA here is from genome assembly GCF_011800655.1 of Paenibacillus sp. EKM10P. Classification (NCBI taxonomy): domain Bacteria; kingdom Bacillati; phylum Bacillota; class Bacilli; order Caryophanales; family Paenibacillaceae; genus Paenibacillus; species Paenibacillus sp. EKM10P. The sequence continues at coordinate 6,357 of NZ_JAALET010000006.1, forward strand.
TCATCCTGATCGACATAGCCCCACTGCACGGCGGCACGGATCGCTGGATTGCTCCCCAGTCGAGTCTCTGCTTCTAGGCAAGCCGTGATACCGCGTCGTAGTTCGTCCACGTCCTCGTCCGTCAGTGGCGGCGGCTTTTGTCCGCCAGTTGCTTCGCTCTGCATGAGGTTTCCTAGCGACTGCACATCGTTCTGGCGCTCGTTGCCTAGCGCAGCTTGGCGCAGCACATGCCACAGGTCCACATCCAACTTGGCACGTTCCAGCCAAGGCGTAGCCTGTGCCACGAAGCCTGCCGCCGCATCATTGGCAGATATATTCTGTAGGACGCTCACAACGTGAAGCAGCCGCTCGAAGTAGATATCCAGCGCAGGGATATCGCGCATTTGCAAGGCAAGGTCCACGTCCTCATACGTGTTGCCGCCCAGTCGGCTGTTCTTGTTTTGGCGACAGAAAAACATCAGTTCATCTGCATGCTCCCCCGCTAACTCCCGCACAGCCCATTCCCATGACAGCCCCGGCATATAACGCTCACTGTTCCACATATAGTGGGACATCGTAATAAGCGTCACCTTGGAGCACTCCCATTGGTTCATTGGGTTGGCCACCATGCCGGTATGTCCGCAAGCTGGAAGCCCGGAATACCGTCCGCGCAGCGGATCGAGGAATAACCGATCATGGTCACAATCATTCACCGGGATGTTATCCCATAACCACAGCTCATGCCCATAGAATGCATGGTTATCGGCAGCATGCTGGCGACCAATCTGTGGAGCAAATACAAAGTATCCCGTCCAGAATACCTTAATATCTGGATGCAATCGCTCCCGGAAATCCTTTTTGTATTCGGTATCCCAATAGGACCAATATTCCGATGGACAGACTGTCAGCGTAAATTCAGGCAGCCGCTCAGCCAACCATGTATGAACCTTGTTCGTCAAGAAGACATGAGCGTGACCCGAACGGCCCAGCAAATGCCGATTTTCCCCTTTAAGGACGTAATCAATATCATCCATTAATACAGAAAAATGACGTACGCCTATCGTTATCATGGCTGCCAGCTTCTCCGTCAATTTGAGAAAATCTTCAGCGCTACCAAAGTTCAGGTCATTCCCTGGACTAATACAATAGTGAAAATCAATCTCGTGCCGTTCACAGGCTTCCTTTAATTCGCGGATTTGGGCAAACATCTCCTCGGGGTACGGTTCCCTCCATAGCTCGCGATGATAGGGATCGTCCTTGGGAGCGTACATAAACGTGTTCATCCGATGCGCAGCCATAAAATGAACGGCATCCAGCCGATCCGTGAAACTCCACGGTTTCCCGTAGAAGCCTTCAATGATTCCTCTGACCGGAAAGGAGGGCTCATCCCGAATAGACATCACCGGTAGCGTACATCGTTCCTGTTCTACTTGAAGCAGGAGATGCAGGGCATCCATGCCGTATTTGAGCCCTCTTTTATTGGATGCATGGATTTCAATTCTCCCTTCCTTCTGAATGTCCAAACGATATCCATCGGCAGTAAGCGTTCCGTCATATTCGAGCATCAACTGCACGCTTCCCCTTGTTTCAGTCGGAACACCGGGCCCCGGAGGTGCAATGAGTCGGATCGGTCCCTCGGGGTCAAGCACACCTTCATACTCCTGATTCATTGCAAAGCGAGAGGACAGTTCACAGATCAGGTTCGGTTCAGCGATAACCAGTTTGTCCCCACTGTCATACACATCACGAAAATAATATTGAACCTCCTGTGGTATTAGCCCTACCTCCGAATTAGGTCTCATTCTTTTGGACAGTTCCATCGCAATCGTCTCCTTCCATTTACGGGCTCTCCGTAGCCGAGACTTCTGAATTATCCTTTCACCGCTCCCGCCAAGCCTTCCATATAATAGCGCTGCGTGAACAGGAACAATATAATGATCGGCAATACCGAAATCATTGTGCCTGCAGCAATCCAGCCAAAATTATAGGCAAACTGACCATTGAGATACGTAAGTGCAGCTGCCAGCGGGTATAGCTCCGTATCGTTTAGAATAACGATAGGCCACAGGAAGCTGTTCCAGAACGACATGGCCTCCAACAGAGAAATCACAGCAAGCGCCGGCTTGACCAGTGGAAGCACCAGCTGCCACCAAATTCGAAACTCCGAAGCGCCATCCATTTTACCTGAATCACGCACATCGGCGGGGATATGAATAAACGTCTGCCGCATTAGAAAAATGTTGAACACAGAGACTGCCCCGGGCAACACCACACCCATATATGTATTGCCCAGATGAAGCCCTTGAATGGTCAGATAATGCACAATAAATGCCGTGTAAGAAGGAATAATCATTGTAGCAATCAGCAGCGTAAACACCACATTTTTACCCTTAAAGCGAAACACAGCCAAGGGATACCCCGTCAAACTGGCCAGTACCACATTGAGCACAACGCCCAACACCGTAATGATGACCGTATTTAGCATATATTTAGGAAAATCCATGAACTGCCACACCTGAACATAGTTGTTGAAATCAATAAAGGTCGGGAAAATCGCAGGCGGCGTTGAAAAAATATTACGGCCTGGCATGAGGGATACACTAAGCAGCCATAGAAACGGTCCCATCAAAAAGAGGGCTAGCAGCACTAAAAGCACATACATTACCGTCATTCTGATTACTCGACCAAGACTACGCATGATGCGACTGCTTTCTTTTTTAGGAAGAGACGAGCGTAGCATTTTATCATTCTGTAGATTTATCAATAGGGATTGACACCGCCTTTCCTATTGAATCGGAATACAATAATACTAAGTACCGCAATCATTGCACCGACAATTAAGCCAAGTGCCGAAGCGTACCCAAAATTAAACTGCTCCATCCCCTTTTGAAAAATATACAAGCTGGATGTCAACGTGGCCGTTCCCGGTCCACCCTTGGTTAACACATATACCTCATCAAATACGCGAATAGCTGACATGAGCGATATGAGGGTACAAAACAGAACGTATGGCTTCAGCAGCGGAAGTGTAATATGAACAATCAGACGCCATCGACTGGCTCCATCCACCCTAGCGGCTTCGTACAGATCTTGAGGAATGTTTTGTAATCCTGCCAGATAGAGCATCATATAATACCCGAGTCCCTTCCACATCGTGATGAACATCAGTACATACAAGGCTAAATTGCTGTCCGATAACCAGTGTATGTCTTTGCTAATCAAACCGACTTGTATAAGCAAATAGTTCACTACGCTGTTATTGCCCAACAGCCAGCTCCAAATTAAGGCCACAGCTACCATCGAAGTCACAACAGGGATGTAGTAGGTCGTACGAAATATTTTAATTCCGGGGATACGACTGTTCACCAGCACAGCCATCAGGATAGAGAATATTTGAAGAAAGGGAACAATGAGCACGTACAACAATGAGTTCCAAATCGAAATAAGAAAGTTACGGTCCTTAAACGCTGCTTCAAAATTATCCAGGCCGACAAAATGGGTATCTGATATGACAGAGTAGTCCGTCAATGCCAGCGGAATGCTGTAAATAATAGGCCAAAATACAAAGACGGCAAGCAATAACAGTCCCGGCGTCATAAAGGCCCAGGCCGTAAAGGACTCCGACCTCAACCATTTGATCATGCTGCATCACCACCTGATTTTGATAAATGAACAGGGGAGTATTCGCATTACTCCCCTGTCATACCTATTGCTTTAAAATATCATTCACTTCCTGCTCCAAGGCAGTAAGCGTCTCCTTCGTATTACTTCCGTTCAATAAAATATTTTGCAAGGCTCGCGCGATCGCGCTGTTCACATCCTTGGCATTAGGCACACCGACCATATAATCTGTCGCCTTATCCAAGCTTTGTGCAGATACTACCTTGGCTTGTGCCTCTAATGATTGGTCAGACTGAGTAAAATACGGGTCTTTAATCGATTCTTTCGTGGAAGGTAGTGTATTGGCCTCTTTAGAAAATGCCGTTTGACTCTCTGCATTTGTTAAGAAAACAGCAAATTTCACCGCCTCGTCTATATGTGCAGACTTGGTAGGTACGACCAGGTCCATAGAGTTGGAAAGCCGCAAATCAGCTTTGCCGGTTGGGACGGGAACAGCAATCGTATTTTTATATACGTCCGGCGCTGCCGTTTTGATAAAATTAATGAACGTTGGGCCAGCCAGCTCGAAGGCAACCTGCTCTCCGGCATAATATTTCACTTGCTGTGAGAAGTCAGCATCTTCCTTGAGCACGACACCATCTTCCATCTGTTTTTTTAGATTATCAATCATGGTGACTGCGTCTGGTGTGTTGAATGCAGCTGCTGTCTTTTCTTTATTTAAGATAGGAATACCGTCAACCGCAAAAAGCTTGGATACAAGCTGCTGAGCATAGCCGGCCTTACCGATTTTTCTATTGATTTGGCGGCCCCATTCTGACAATTCCTCCCGTGTTTTGGGCGGATGGGCAGGGTCCAATCCAGCAGCTTTAACTAGCTTTGTATTCATGTAAAGCACTTCCGTGCCTGTATACCAGGGTAGTGCATAAGCTTTACCGTTAATAACAGTCGAATTATAAATACCTTCGAAATAAGCAGCCTTTTCCTCAGGCGACAAGTGTTCATTCATATCAACAACAGCGCCCTTAGAGCCCATTTGGCTAGCAAATTCCGTATTGAGATTAACTACATCCGGACTGCTGTTGCTAGCGATACTCGTCAACAACTTATTGGTCACTGCATCATACGGGTAATCCTTCCAATCAATTTTGACATTAGGGTTCTTCTGCTCATAATCGGCAATGACCCGATTAAAATACGGAGTAAATGTAGGTTGTAGCGCAATGGTCCAAAATTGGAGTGTCACTTTCCCTCCGTCTACCTTTCCCGGCTTTGAGCCTCCGCCACCGCAGCCGCTCAGCAGTACAACCAGCGCCAGCATAGATACAAGCAACCGTAACCTGCCTTTCGCTTTCTTTGTCACATGGTGACCCCCTTGTTCTTAGTTAATTAAGGTAAATTATAACAGAAATACCGTTATAGAAGGAACATTTTTTCAATAAAATAAATTTAGAAGGAATAATTTTTCTTTTATTGGATACAAAAAAGACGCCTCTTCAATAGAGACGCCATGTTTGCCAAATCAACCCGCAGAGGATTCATATCTATTAATAATATGGAGCCATGAAAACGTACACCAAAACTCCAGTCAAGCTCACATATAGCCAAATAGGCATCGTCCAACGGGCAATTTTACGATGTTTTGCTACCTGCATCGTCCATCCCCATACAACTGTGAATAGCGCCAGCGGTACGATAATCGCCGCGAGTATACTATGCGAAATCAACAGCGTAAAGTAAATCGGCCGAAGGATACCCACACCGCCATATTTTGCAGTTTCCGGTGAAATGTAATGGAAAGTCAGATAGGAAAACAAAAACAAAACGGTACTGGCGAAGGCCAGCAGAATAAAGGTTTTATGCACCTTAATGTTTTTCTTGAAAATCGCAACCAATGCAGCCACCAAGAAAATAAATGTGAAGCTGTTAAAAATCGCATTCAACCTTGGGAAAATAGTGAGATCAAAACTAACACTCCCCTGGTATCCGATCGGCGAAAAGAACAGCAGCAAAATAATCACATTGGCTATAATGGAAACGGTGATAATCAAGGCTGTAAAATTACGATTGCTCGTTGGAACGTACTGCTTGTCCTCACTCGCTTTATTCATCATGAGCGTCTCCTTCGTTTAAATTCAGGTTTTCGTTATTTTTGCGGTCATAACCATAATATATTATATAGAACTCATAGTTAGCCTGTGAAGTGACAACAGTATGAACAATTTCACAGCCATTCTCCAGAAAATATGCTTCATCGATTTGGGAACCACTCTTACTTCCCAATATCAACGGTAGAATGCATTCATTTTACAAGCTTTATGCACACAAAAAACACCGGGAAGGGATCGTTCCCCACTCCGGTGTTGTGTCGGCTATGCAATAACGCGCCTTGATAGCAATATTCATTGCTGCCAGACGTCGCTGTATTCCTGATGGCGCTTGAACAGAGCCAACGCATACGAGCAAGCCGGGATCACCTTTTTATGCTGTTCCCTCGCCATAGCAACAACTTTGTCGATGAGCTCCTTGCCAATTTTTTGACCCCGTAACTGCTCGGATACAAATGTATGGTCAATGACCAGAGAGTGGTCATCTACGGATTTATAACCTACTTCTGCAACTACCTGTCCATCATCCACCATGACTACTGCATGGTCCTCCTCGCGAATTTGTCTCATGAGACCAATCCCCCTTCTGACTAAAGAAATGCCGTAACGACTCCATGCGAACGAACGCTGCATTCACTTGATACCCACGCTAGATATCCTTATCATTCCCCTATTTAGGGGATAGCGAAACATCACATACATAAAAAAAGAACTATCGTCGACACTATATTTATTCCAATTAAGGTAAAGGGAGGTGCTGTATTGGGTACGGAAATGAAACCTGTCATCCCGTTTGAACCAGAACTGAGTGAAAAAGTCCCTATAGATGCAGGCCCTTGGCGTTACGAAATAAAATGGGACGGTACAAGAATTTTAACGTATCACGACCAGGGCAACACGCGTCTGTTCAATCGTAAGCAGCATGAACGAACGCTGTTGTACCCGGAGCTTGCTCGCTTCTCCTCCTACTGTAGGGCAGATTCAGTCATACTGGACGGAGAGATGATCGCACTTGGTGCCGACGGTAAACCGTCGTTCCATGAAATTATGCGCCGGGATCTGATTCGCCGAACGGAGCGAATTCAGGCAGCCTATGAAGCCGTACCCGCTACTTACATGTTGTTTGACATTGTATATCTAAATGGGGAATGGGTTCATCGCAAACCGTTACAGGAAAGACTTGAACTGCTGCATCAGATCATCATACCGAATGAACGGATCCAACTGGCTCCTGCTCATCCTGATGGACAGGCTCTTTTTCAGGTTATGTGCAGCCAAGGAATGGAAGGTATTGTGTGCAAAAAACTGGATAGTCCCTACACATTGGGCGGACAGGACAGACGATGGGTCAAGGTCAAAAATTATGGCGATATCATTGCCGTTATCGGTGGCTATACCCTGAACGGAGGTGTGATCAACGCTGTATTGCTGGGCCAGTATGATAAGCAAGGAATGCTGCGCTATATCGGGCACGTAGGTACAGGTAAGCTGACTCGTGGAGATTGGCGTCAGCTTACCGAGCGCCTGATGCCACATACTCTATCGGAGCGACCTTTTATTAACAAACCGGATCGGCATCAAGACGCATTTTGGGTGAAGCCCATGTTTACCGCCAAAATTCAATATAGTGAGTGGCGGTGGCAAGAAGGACGTACCTTGCGTCAGCCATCCATCCAAGCTCTTGTGGATCAAGGTATTGAACAGTGCATCGGACCCTGGAAGTGACGTTTTGCCGATACTTTTTCAAAAAATGCAGAACAAAGTTTGTATAAATCATTGCAACCAGTGGTTAATTAAATTACAGTTAACTAATTAACTACATCGAGGTGGATCGCATGTTCTTTTTTTTGGACTCCGAAATTCGTCAACTGGCCTATAACCTATTTCCAGGTGGCAATAAACCGATTGGTGTTTTGGTAGATTTATTTTCTATAACATACGAAATAAGAAAAAATATGGAAAAACGCTCACGTGAGTTTGGTCTCTCCTATGGGCAATATATTGCACTTTGTGTACTTTCTGCGCAAAGAGATGAAATGTCATCTCCTTCAGCGTTAGCTGAAAAGATGGGTGTCAGCCGGGCAGCCATCAGTTCTATGGTCATTTCTCTTGAGCAAGAAGGATTCATAAATAAATACGACGATCCCAATGACAAGCGGGGAGTTTTTGTTTCTCTGAATGATAAAGGAAGAAGTAAAATCCAGCAGATGGACCCTTTTTTCATAGGGCTGGCTTCACGTCTGATGTCAGACTTTACTGAATCGGAACTCTGCCAGTTTCAGACCTATTTGTCACGCGTACGAGATGCTTTTGAAGATGTTAAAGGTTCGCGTCTAACCACCCCTAGCGCCCTCAGAGAGGAGAAAGACAAATGGTGCGAAGACTGAGACAAAATCTGTTCGTCAAACTTGCCCGCAGATCGGCTGGTCGAATGATAACAGCATCCGATTTTAAGCCTTCGCATGCTCCCAAAGTACATCGGACTGAGAGAATGGTCCCCACCTCTGTAGGTGATTCCAGGGTAATTGTATATGAACCTTCCCTCCGGTCTGCTGATCCACTCCCTATATTCGTCAATTTTCATGGTAGCGGATTCATAATGGGCAGCGCTGAAATGGATGACCCCTGGTGCCCGGTCATTGCCGAACGAGCGAATTGTGTCGTCGTTAATGTCGATTATCGCTTGGCCCCGGAGCATAAATTCCCTATTCCGCTACAGGAAAGTTATGATGTGACCCAATGGGTGTACAAGCATCCTGACGTACTAAACATCGATCCCCAACGCATTGCGGTCGGCGGACATAGTGCAGGAGGTAATCTTGCAGCAGCGCTGTGTCTTATGGCCCGGGATCGCAAAGAATTCCCAATTGTGTATCAGGTGCTGGATTACCCATCACTGGATATTGCTACAGATCCCAAGCTGAAGCCCCAATTTGAGAAGGCGATCCCACCTCGCGTGGCAAAAATCTTCAATGAAAGCTATTTGCGCTCGCCAGATGAGGCACGAAATCCGTTGGTTTCTCCTATTTATGCAGAATCGCTGCATGATCTTCCTCCTGCGCTGATCATAACGGCCGAGCTAGACTCCTTGGCTGAGGAAGCTGAGCTGTACGCCAAGCGGCTGATTGAAGCGGATGTGCCCGTAACATATAAGAAATATATGGGCGCCGCACATGCTTTTACTCATAGCGGGGATCTCGCTGTAGCTGAAAGTGCCTGGCACCTGATGAGCGATCAGTTGAAGTTAGCATTTGAATTTCGTATCGAGGACACTCTGGCAGAGCTGAAGAAATAAAAATAAAAATAAAAATAAGCCTCCTGCTTCCACTGCCCTCATGCAGTCGGGTTCAGGAGGCTTATTTTTTATCATTACAAACTGTTAAAAGCTTCAGTCAATACAGGTACAATTTGCGATTTGCGCGATACGACGCCTTTCAGAACAGCCTTGTTGTCATCCAACTGTACATTGTAGGCTTTTTCAACTGCCTGAGCCTGGCTTCCCAGCGCAATACCAATGGAATCACTGTTCACAATGTCTGTTACGACGAACAAGAACAGATCAAGATTTTTGGCTGCAATGGTTTGGGACAAAGCAGCTTCCAGATCAGCTTGACGGGACAATACGTCGTTTACGTCTACTGCGTTCACTTGTGCGATCTCCACTTTGCGTCCATTCATCTGGAATTCTTTGGCGTCCAAGCTTACTAACTGCTCAATCGTGTGGCCACTCAAATCAGCACCCGCTTTAAGCAAGTCAAAACCGTAACGGTCTGCATCCACACCAGCAATTTCAGCCAGTTCGCGGGCAGCGGCTACATCCTGATCTGTGCAAGTCGGGGACTTGAACAACAGGGAATCAGAAATAATCGCGGACAACATCAGACCTGCGATTTCTTTGGGAATGGCTACACCATTTTCCTTGTAGAGCTTGTTCAAAATGGTGGCTGTGCAACCTACTGGCTCAGCGCGGAAGTACAGCGGCTGGCTTGTTTCAAAGTTAGCGATCCGGTGGTGATCAATGACTTCAGTTACGCGCACCTTGTCAATGTCAGTTGCGCTTTGCTGGCGTTCATTATGATCGACCAGAATGACGCTGTCTGTTTCGGCAGCAACCTGCTCAACCAGACGCGGCGCGCTCACTTTGAAATAATCCAGCGCATACTGCGTTTCCCCGTTAACCTCGCCCAGACGAACCGGCTCTACGTCCGCGCCCAGTTTGGTTTTCAAGTCTGCATAAGCAATAGCTGAGCAAATGGTATCCGTATCCGGATTTTTATGCCCAAAAATCAATGTTTTTGCCAACATAATCGACTCCTTCACCTTAAGCATTTTACGTGATTGTGTAACCTCTACAATTCCAATGCAGATTATATCATTAAATCTTGCATTCTCCCATTCCTCTTCGATTGATTTCAAAAATAATCTAGTAAATTCATAACATTTCCATGGAATCTATATGTGAAGTTAACCTTATTTTTTCTAAAAATATAAAAAACATATAGTAATATATCCCACCAATATGGTAAGATATGCCTCAAAACTGGCAAGTTAGTCACCAGTGGTCAATTCTATTATTTTAGATATTAAGGGAGGCGTGAGAACAACGGCAGTGGCTTCAAATCCTAGTATGTAGAGATATCATATTTTGATTGAAAAGAGGGAAATCTTTGAAAAAGCCGATCATTTTGCAAAAAATACCTGTCGTATCACTCGCTCTTGCCTTGACGGTAAGCTTATCTCTACCGTCTTTCAGTTCTGCCGCTACTGCAGATCTGCCAATCGACTCATTTTTAAAAGCTCAGGAAGCATTAACTATTGAGTCGGCTCCAGCCTTTATCTCACCTGAGCTGAGCACAGACTCCTCTCGTCAGGTCAGAGTCATCGTACAGCTTGATGGTGAGCCCCTAGCTGTGGACAAATATGCCGCACGTTCAAGCGCCAAAGCTTTCACCGCTCAATCCGAGCAAAAAGCCGAATCTGCGATCGCCACCGAGCAAACAACGTTCGTAGACCAAGCCGCTGAGCACGGCATTTCCCTTCAAGTGAATTACCAGTACAATACGGTGCTTAACGGACTGGAGGTTACAGTGCCAGCCAATAAAATTCCAGAATTAGCTAAACTACCAGGTGTTAAATCCATTCACGAAAACAAAACGTATTATTCCATCCCCGTGCAGGACCCGCCAACACTTACAGCCAATGAAGCCACTTATGACAACGCACCACTGGACCAAATTGGTGTGCCTGAAGCCTGGGCCAAAGGATTGCATGGCGAGGGAATCAAGGTCGGGGTTATTGATACCGGTATCGATTATGAGCATCCAGATTTGAAAGAAGCCTACAAAGGCGGATATGACTCTTTTGAACAGGACAACGACCCTTACGAGGAACCTTTCCTTGAAAAAGAGAATGATCCGTACGGCACAGGTTTTAGTGGAACGACACATGGTACTCATGTCTCCGGTACCATTGCCGGGAAAGCTGCAAATAAATCCTCGGATATTGTACAAAAAGGCATTGCCTATAAATCGGACTTATACGTGTATAAGGTGCTTGGACGCAATACCAAGACCGGTCGTTCCTCCGGTTCCTCGGCTCAGGTCATTGACGGTATTGAACGTGCTGTCAAGGATGGCATGAATGTCATCAACCTGTCGCTAGGTTCAGATTCTGAAAAGGATCCCAACTCCCCGGATGCCATTGCCATCAATAATGCGGTACTTTCCGGGGTAGTCGCGGTCATCGCGAACGGTAACGCTGCACAACAAGGACCCTATTTTTATTCCATGGGTTCTCCCGCAACATCCCAGCTAGCGATTTCCGTTGGTGCAGCCACTTCGCCGAGCAAGAGCTTCTCAGGCACAGCCTCAGTGACACGCGACTCCTATTGGGAGGACAACAGTGAATTAAAGAAAACCGTAACTACTGATACCTATGCACATTACGACTTTAATTTGATGGGCTGGGAGACAGGCAGAGAGGATTTTGCCTCCGTTATGGGAACTGCCCCTTATGAGCTTGTATATGCTAATTTGGGACAAACTGATGATTTTGAAGGAAAAGACGTAGCCGGCAAAATTGTCCTCGTTTCACGGGGCAACCTGGCGTTCGTGGATAAAATCGCAAATGCGAAAGAAAACGGCGCGAAAGCCGTCATTGTTTTCAATGGAAATACGACACCTGGTGACATCACCAAGGCTGATTTAGGGGAAAGCATTTCAGGTCGCGATGACTACGTAAATTCCAATTTGGGTGACAGCTTTGACTTTATTCCGACCTTTGACATGAAAGGTAAGGAAGGTCGCGCGCTGGCTAAACAAATCGTAGACAACGCTGGAGAGAAGTTCTCCGTTTCCTTTGGTGCAGACTATATTCGCACAGATCATTCAGGTAATACCATGGCCGATTTTAGCTCCCGTGGACCCAATGGAGATGAACTGCTGAGCATCAAGCCAGACGTAAGCGCACCGGGTGTTGGCATTTTGTCGACGTACCCTGCCTTCGCCAAGTTCTATCCGGATGCATCCTATGAGCAAGCTTACAAACGCAGCAACGGAACGAGTATGGCATCTCCTCATGTGGCTGGACTTGCGGTGCTGCTGAAGCAGCAGCATCCGAACTGGACACCGTTTGATATCCGCGCTGCTCTGGCAAACACTTCGGTTACACTCTTTAATGAGGATAAAATCCAATATGATGTGTATTCCCAAGGTGCAGGTCTTGTAAACATTGCAAATGCGATTCAGACTCCAGCCCTGCTGGAAACCGTTGAAAAGATTACGATTCTTGACAAGAACTTTAATCGGCAGGAGGTTGTGAATTACAATCCTTCCGCCAGCTTCGGGGTGTTACGACCGGGTAGTGATGCGAAGCAGATCCAGCTTCAGCTCAAAAACTTATCCGCAAACCCTGTGCAGTATGAAGCCAGCTACGTTTTACATGATAATGTCACCTCTGATCCGACTAAGCCTATTGCTACCCCTGATGTGAGCAACATTGCCGTTCAGTTGCAGGGTGTTGGCGCGAATGGAGCCATCTCGGCAGAACCTGGCAAGTCACAACCGTTTTTCCTGTCTGTACAACCAAGTTCGAGTGCAGCTACAGGTGTATATGAAGGAGAGGTTATTTTAAAAAGCGCTGGACAGCCGACACTTCATCTTCCGTTCGTTGTGCATGTCGGCAAAGAAAATCCAACGACAGGTTTCGGCTTGCAGGATCTAATTTTCACGAACCCGATTATTTATCCAAGTCGTACAGGTGCGGAGCGCACAACAGATTTGGCTTTCCGTCTGACCACAGATAAAACCAATCAGATCGCGCTCTATGTATACGGATTAGATGATAAGCTAATCGGTCTGATTGATGGGATTGCCACTACGAAGGAACAAGGAGCTAACGCTCGCCTCAAACAAGGCGCATATTCCTTTAAGGGGATTAACGGAAGTTATGTTGAATTTGATGACAATGGCAAGCCTGTTCTGGATGCTAACGGTCAGCCCGTTATTCAACACTTGAAGGATGGCGTGTACAAGCTGGAAGTCAGCTCTCCAGAACTGAATGAAAAGGGAGAAGTTGAACGTAATACCGATGGTCCTAAACTGTTCACTGCCACGAAATCGATCCGTGTGGATAATAGTGCCGCATCCGGTGTTAGTAGCGGCGGAGGTGGTGGTGGAGGTGGTGGCAGAAGTAATACTACACCTTCTGCTGCAACGAATACATCCCCCCCTGTCGCTACATCTGCACCTTCACTGCAAAGCGTAGTGAAGCAAGGACAAGCTGTAAAAGCTGTGCCTACAGCCGTTGCGTTAAACAATAATGTACAGTCACTGACAGTAGATGATGCAGATCTGCAGGCTACCGTGACAGCAGCTGGCTCCAGTCCGACAGCTATCGTATTATCGGCTACTAGCCAAGCAGGCCAAACGACTAAAGCATCACTCACTTCGTCACAGCTGGCAACGCTGGGCAAAGCGGTAGCAGGAAGCAGCTTGATTGTGAGCAATACAGGTTCTTCCCTGGCTTTGCCAGTATCTGCTCTAAAAAATGCACCTGAAGGTGCAAGCATTGAAGTGGTTATCAGCAGCCAGGCAGAGGCGAGTGGCACATTTACAAGCAAGCTTAAAGGCTCGAATGTGATCGGCACCCCGGTAGGGTTTGAGGTCAACGTTGTCACTGGTGGCAAGAATCAACCGCTCAAAGTGGCCCCAGGACAGTTCATTAGCCGATCCTTTACCGTACCTGGTCAAATTGATCCTAATACAGCCGGTGTGCTCTATACGGCGAATGGAAATGTCTATCCTGTTCCATCCGTCTTCACCAAGCAAGCTGATGGATCTACCATTGTTAAGGTAAGTCGTCCAGGCTTCTCCACGTATGCAGCGGCGACACGTCCTGTTAGCTTTGAAGATATTTCATCGTCGTATGCCCAATCCGAAATTCGATCGCTAGCGAATAAGTTGCTAATTAACGGCACAACCGACACAACATTCTCACCGAAGCAAAACGTGACGCGTGCAGAATTTGCAGCCTTGATCACCCGGGCACTTGGCCTGACACCAGGTACTGCTGCACCATTCAGTGATATTCCGGCAGGTAGCTGGTATTCCGGGGATGTGGCAGCCGCTTATGAGGCCGGATTGATTACAGGTCGCAATAACGACAAGTTTGATCCGCAAGCAAATATCAGTCGTCAAGAAATTGCTGTTGTGCTGGGCAAAGCAGTGGACTTGCTTCAAATCAAAACAGCAACCGATGGTCCTGCACGCACACCGTACCATGATACTTCATCCTTTGCAGGCTATGCCAAGGACAGTATTGAAAAAGTAAGTGCAGCAGGTATTATTAACGGAGCCACGATCAAAGGCTCTTCCTACTTCCAGCCGAATGCGCCTACAACACGTGAGGCATCTGCCAAGGTGCTGCATGTACTTTTACAAAAAGCTGCGCTGATTAACTAACAATTAAAAAAGCCCCCCGAGCCGTTATTTAACCAAAGTCGCGGTTCGGGGGGCTATTCTTATGTTAGACCATAATCTGCGATACTATACTGTTCCTGCTAAAGGCAACGTTACTTTAAATACACTTCCCGTTCCCAGTGTGCTTTCAGCTGTAATGCTCCCACCGTGAGCTTCCACGATCGATTGTGTAATAGCCAGACCAAGGCCCGCTCCACCTGAGCTGCGTGTACGCGATTCATCTCCACGATAAAATCGCTCAAATATCCGCTCCAGCTGTTCCTTCTCCATGCCGGGTCCATTATCACGAATTTGAATATCTACCAGTTTCTTACCAGCCGATAGGTTGACATGGATCACGCCCTTCTCCATATCGGTATGTTGAACAGCATTGTGAAACAGGTTAAGCACGACTTGTTTGATCTTATCGCCTTCTGCCAATACCCGTACACCTGCTGTCATATCAAAAACTACCTTACGTGTGCCTGCCAGCATAAGGAGCTGCGGTTTCATTTCCAGCAGCAATGCATCTAGCGATATGTCTTCCAGCTTCAACTCTGGTGTTCGATCCAGCTTAGCCAGCAATAGCAAATCAGAGACAAGCTTATTCATCCGCTTGGATTCACCATACATACTCTCTAGTGCTGATTGGAGCTGCTTTGGATTGGATGCTGCTCCACGAAGCAGCACTTCCAAGAAACCGTGAATGGATGTGAGCGGGGTACGCAGTTCATGGGAGGCATCCGCAATAAATCGTCGCATTTGCATCTGCAATTCCCGCTCGGCAGCAAAAGAATGCTCCAACCGCTCCAGCATTCCATTAAATGAAACTGCCAAGCGATCTACCTCATACTGACCCTGCTCTGCGTCAAAGCGCTCGTCCAAATTGCCCGCATCAATACGTTTGACTGCCTCGACCATTCTGGAAAGGGGCACCAATGTGCGGCGAAGCACAGGAAGCATAAGTGCTAAACCAATCGCAAGTGCAATCAGGGACAATAAAATAAAGGTGCGGAGTTGATTGATCAACTGCGCCTGCATAGAATTCGTGGATACGCCCATTTGAAGTAACCCTGACGAACGGTCTGGTGGTCCGAGTGGGCGAAACACAACCAGCTGCTCTTTTCCCTGAGCATCCGTAATTAATTGATAGCCGTGACGCATGCGCTTGCTCTGCTGCATTGCTTGATACTGCTGAGTGGTGAGGCGCGGCGGTTTAAGTCCATTTTCATTGGACAAGCTCTGGAAGGTGCCGTCTATACCTATAGAAGCAAGCGACATATCCGGCCAAAACAGAAACGGTCCCGGTCGATTACTTCTCCGATTGGTCTCACCTTGAGGAACGGTGACCCCAGCTCCGCTCTTTTCCTGCGAATCCTTAATCAATAAGTCGGCAGGAATTGAATTCAGCTGTGTATCCATAGCTTCCGCGCGACTGCGATACAAAAAATCTTTCATTAGAAAGTATTGGAGAAAACCGATCAATACGAGCAATAAAGCCAAAATGAGTAAGGTTCTGGCCAAAAGCTGGGACCGGAGAGAACGAAGCGCATATTTTCTCCGACTTTTCCCTCCCGCCTTCATAACAAATCCACTCGGTACCCAACACCACGCAGCGTCCGAATGACCCGATGCTCCTTATCTTTGAGTTTTTCACGTAAGGAGCGAATATACACTTCCACAATATTATCCTCGCCCCCAAAATCATACCCCCAGACTCGGTCCAAAATACGACTTTTACTCAGCACAATTCCGTGATTCAACACCAGAAACTTCAATAGTTCGTATTCGGTAGGCGATAACTCCAGTACCTGGTTCTGATAGCGAATCTCCTTCCGTCGGTCATCCACTTGAAAGGGTCCGTGAACCACTTCCCCCAACAGGTCTGGGAACTGATTTCGCAAACGCGCTTCGATGCGAGCCAGCAGTTCATTAAAACTGAAGGGCTTTACGATATAATCATCCGCGCCGAGCTTGAGCCCTTTTACCCGATCATCCACATCATCCTTGGCTGTCAGCATAATGACTGCGATGTTATCCTCTGTCTCCTTGAGACTTTGGCATACCTCAAAACCGTTCATTTCAGGCATCATCACATCCAGCACCGCTACATGCGGACGAAACTCTCTAGCCAGTTCGAGCGCATCACTCCCGTTCTCGGCGGTTCTGACTTCATACCCTTCATTAATCAGTCCAAGCTCTAAAAATTGCAAAATATGAGGCTCATCGTCTGCCAGCATAATCTTAACTCCGTGTATTGGATTCATCATTAATCTTCCCTTTCATATTGGCTCATTTTTCTCACATTAAAAGTCGGTTCATTTTTTACCTGTATCTAATATACCTGAATCCTGCCGTAAAAAAAGCACCTCATCTCAGCTTTCAGCTAACGTTCAGGGAGCGCTCAGAACTCATTAAGGTACGTATGGCATGATAATAGCAAGCCGGTAGTTCACCGGGCCAAGATCGGAAGCGACTGGTCATTCCGCAGTCCTGAAGATAGCGGCTAGAACAACGGAATAAAGACAAAGAAATTTTCACAGGGAGTGGAATGAACATGATTAAAAAATGGTTCAAGACCAGGGCGGACATCCCCCTGATCATCATTATGCTGATATCCGCATTTTTGAACGGATACAACATCTGGCAAGACAAGTACGTGAACACCTACTACACGACGGCGGTAGCAAGTATGCTGCAGAGCTTTCACAATTTCTTTTTCGCCTCACTTGATTCTGCAGGATCGGTAACGGTAGACAAACCGCCAGTGGTGTTCTGGATTCAGACGTTGAGCGCCTATATATTCGGGCTTCACGGATGGAGCGTAATCCTGCCACAGGCGCTGGCTCAGGTCGGATCGGTCTTGCTCATCTACTTACTCGTCAAACCGAGCTTTGGTACACTGGCCGCACGCCTGGCTGCCTTCGCCATGGCAACGACACCGATAGCCGTAGCGGTTAGCCGCACGAATAACATTGACGCTATGTTGGTCTTCACATTATTGCTCGCAACCTGGCTGTTGTTCAGAGGCCTTAAAAATAGCAAAACCGGGTTGATCCTGGCAGCTTTCGCAGTCGTCGGCGTCGCTTTTAACGAAAAAATGTTGCAAGCCTATATGATCGTTCCGGCGTTGGGCCTGTTCTATCTGCTAGCTTCCAAGTTTAACTGGAAACGTAAAGCAATTACGTTGGCAGGCTCGGCAGTAGTCCTCTTGATTGTATCGCTCTCTTGGGCAGTCATAGTGGACTCCACTCCAGCCGATGAGCGTCCTTATATGGGGAGTAGCGGAACCAACTCTGTACTGAATTTGGCCTTCGGTTATAACGGCCTGTCCCGCCTGACAGGAGATCAGGGAACAGGTGGAAATCGTGGCGGTCAACGCTCAGAGCAGAACAACAACGTTGCAACGAACAGCAACAATACGAACACAGATCAGATCCAGACGACTCCATCATCCAACAGCACTACCACTACAGATGATTCTGGTGCCAACAACATGACAGCAGGCGGACCTGGTGCAGGTGGTCAAATGCCCCCAGGCGGATTCGGGGGGAACGGACAAGGCGCTCCTGGTGGAGACGGACAGGGTGGTCCTGGTGGTGGCCCGGGTGGAAATTCCGGTGGCGGCATGTTCGGTACTGGTGAAAAGGGGCCTTTGCGGTTGTTCCAATCTTCCCTATCAGGCCAAGCCAGCTGGCTACTTCCGTTCGTAATCATTGCATCTATCGGCTTGCTTGCCGGTATTCGACGCCGTAATATCACACAGAAATATAAAGAGGTTATCTTCTGGCTCGCCTGGTTGATTCCCGTAGCTTCATTTTTCAGCGTAGCAGGTTTCTTCCATCATTATTACCTGATTATGCTTGCACCACCGATTGCAGCGCTCTTTGGAGCAGGGTTCGTAGAATTGTGGCAGCAGTATCGTGAGCGTTCCAACTGGCTCTCCTGGCTGTTACCCGTGGCAGTATTGGCAACATCGGTATTTAGCTGGTTCATTCTACAAAATTACAACGACACCATCGGTAGCGGCTGGTCCATCGCGGTATTAATCCTAGGGATCATCGGCACAGCACTCCTGGTGGTAGCACGAATGAAATCTGAGAAGTTCACAAGATATGCCATTATCGCAAGTGTACTTGCTATGTTTATCGGCCCTGTGTACTGGGCATTGACACCAATCGTCTACGGGGGGAACAGCATGATTCCACAAGCTGGACCGACTCAATTTGGCGGCGGCGGTGGCGGAATGACAGGCCGCAATGACGGCAACAGAGGTTCAGGTTTCAATGGACAACAAGCTGAAGGAATACAAGCGAATAACCAGAACAATAATGCAGACAATTCCAGCTCTGACGGAAATACTTCAAGCACACAAACAAGTACTGACACGGAACAGAGATCTTCTACCCGCTCCAGAGGAATGGGAGGACCGAATGGCAGTCAAAGTTTAGATCAAAAAACGTTGAGCTACTTACAAAAAAACAATACAGGTGAAACCTATCTTTTCGCAGCAAGTAATTATTCAACAGCCGCTCCTTACCTGATCGAAGCCGGACAAAAGGTAATTATTATGAACGGTTTTGTGTCTTCCGATCCGGTCTATACCGTCGATAAAATCAAGGCGCTGGTTGAAAGTGGGCAAGTGAAATACTTTATGATTTCTGGTGGCGGCGGTGGACCGGACGGCGGCAACTCCGAAGTCAATGCATGGATCAAGGAACACGGCAAAGTAATCCCTACAGATGTATGGAAAACAACAACAGAAGAAACAAGTACAGCAGTGAAAGCAACCGACAGCGGAAACGACGCCACAAACAGCAATGCGAGCGCTCAGGATGGCCAAGGCGGACCTGGCGGAGACGAGCGTGGCGGAAGCGGTACTTTATACGAAATCACATTATAAATGAGGAGGAACTACGAATGAGTGAACCCATCCGTTATTCCATAGTTATCCCAATGTACAACGAGGAAGCCGTTATTACGGAAACCTATCGGAGGCTGAAACAAGTCATGGGCTCAATGGGTGAGCCCTATGAGCTGATCTTCGTCAATGATGGAAGTTCGGACCGCAGCGTCCAGCTCATCAAGGAATTCAGTCTCAGAGATGACACGATTGTATTGATTGATTTCTCTCGCAACTTTGGTCATCAGCTAGCAATTACCGCCGGGATGGATTATGCGGTGGGAGAGGCGGTCGTCGTCATTGACGCCGACCTCCAGGACCCACCGGAGCTGATTGTTGAGATGGCTAACAAGTGGAAGGAAGGCTATGAAGTCGTCTACGCCAAACGGCTCAAACGCAATGGCGAAACTCGTTTCAAGAAATGGTCTGCCAGCCTCTTCTATCGTGTACTTAAAGCATCAACGGATATTAATATCCCAGTCGACACCGGGGATTTCCGTTTGATGGATCGCAAGGTCATAGATGAATTGAAACGGCTGCCGGAAAATAACCGATTCGTACGCGGTCTGGTCAGTTGGATCGGCTTTAAACAAACCGCTGTTGAATATGAGCGCGATGAGCGGCTCGCAGGCGAAACCAAGTATCCGCTAAAACGCATGATCAAGCTCAGTCTCGACGGGATCACATCCTTTTCGATTAAGCCGCTCAAGCTGGCAGGATATATCGGCGCACTTCTGTCCATGTCCGGCTTCCTGTATCTGATGTACGTATTGTTTCTTAATCTTTTCACCGATTCCTATGTGATGAAAGGCTGGTCATCCATGATTAGCATCAGCCTGATCTTCGACGGGGTGATTCTGATTATCCTCGGTATTATGGGTGAATATATTGGGCGGATTTATGACGAAACCAAAGCGCGTCCGCTCTACATTGTCCGTGAGCGTTTGGGTGGACAATACGATAACGGTCCGACGCATGCTATGAATGTTCCTAAACAACGCGACTCCCTGTACATGCAAGGAGCCCGTGACAGCCTGATTTCGGGTGCACGTACAGTACGCGGCAACAGCGCGGCATATACTGGACCCAAATCCGGCCATGGAGCCTAATCCATGAATAGTCGCATAGCCCAGTTGCTTCCTATGATCCGATTTGGCATCGTAGGTCTGGTGAATACGGGTGTAGATTATATCATTTTCATGCTGCTGGCTTGGACCGGAGTGCCGGTCGTGGTGGCGCAGATCATTTCGTACAGCTGCGGCACAGCCAACAGTTATATTTTGAACAGCAAATGGACATTCGGCAAACAACGAGAAAAAAACACAAATAAAAGTCAATTACTCAAATTTATCGTGATCAACCTCATCGTATTGGGGATAACATCCTTATTATTGCAAGTGCTTCAAACTGAAACCGAGCTGCCGCTTGCTTTAGGCAAGCTGATCGCCACTGCAGCCGGAATGATCATCAATTATATCGGGAGCCGATACTGGGTATTCGGTTCCCCATCCCGAAAGGAAAGTGAGTCCCTATGAGAAAAATTACAAAAGCCGTTATTCCTGCCGCCGGTTTAGGTACCCGTTTTTTGCCAGCTACGAAAGCTTTACCGAAAGAAATGCTTCCCATCGTAGACAAACCAGCGATTCAATATATCGTAGAAGAAGCCATCAAGTCCGGAATTGAGAGCATCATTATCGTTACGGGACGTAATAAAAAAGCCATCGAAGACCATTTTGACAAGTCCGTAGAGCTGGAGCAAGTACTGGAGAGCAAGGGTAAATATGATCTCCTGCGTGAAGTACAAAGCATCGGGGGCAAAGCAGTCATTCACTATATCCGTCAAAAAGAGCCGCTCGGCTTGGGGCACGCGGTACGCTGCGCACGTCAGTTCATTGGCGATGAGCCCTTCGCCGTGTTACTGGGCGATGATATTATGAATTCCTCCACTCCGGCGATTCGTCAAATGATGGATGTTTACGAAGCCACTGGCAAGCAAGTGGTCGGCGTGCGTACAGTGGAAGAACAGGATGTAAGTAAATACGGCATTATTGACTCTATCCGCCAGAATGGTCTTATTCATGAAGTCGGCGGGCTTGTTGAAAAACCCGCTCCAGCAGATGCTCCTTCGCGACAGGCCGTCATTGGTCGCTATGTATTGGAGCCTTCTATTTTCTCCATATTAGAGAACATGTCGACTGGAGCGGGCGGTGAATACCAATTGACAGATGCTCTGCATCAAGTAGCATTGCAGAACCAACTGCTCGCATTGGAGCTGGAGGGCACACGCTATGATATTGGTGATAAAGCCGGCTATCTGGAGGCGGTGCTCCACATGGGCATGCAGCGCGAAGATTTGCGTCCAATGCTTGACTCCATGATGCGTGAGTGGGCGCTTGCTTCAATGATAAAATAGGAGACTTTCCTCCACCGAAATCCGATGATGTTGTGAAAACACAAAAGTAGCTGGTTAAGCACATAAACTTGTACAATGTAAGAGTACAGAACATCGGAATTTGTTCGGTCGCCCGGCCGAAGCTAAGGAGGAAAAGACCCTATGATTCCTGAGGGAAATCTGCAAAGTAATGTGGATCGTTTCAATGGCTTTGCCGACAACTACGATCAGCACCGTCCAGAAGCGCCATCACTCGTGGTGGAAATCATCAGCCGCTATCTGGATCGGAACGTAGAGCTAGTTGCCGATATTGGCTGCGGTACCGGACTTTCAACTTTCATATGGAAAGACAGCGCTCAGCGAATCGTCGGCATCGAGCCTAACCCGGACATGAGAGGAATAGCGCAGCGCAAGCTGGAGAGAGCAGGAACGACAATGGCAGGAGCTATTTCCTTCGAGAGCGGGTTCTCCAACAACCTGCCCTTTGAGGACAGCACTGTGGACGTCATTACCTGCTCTCAATCCTTTCACTGGATGGACCCCGAGAGCACGCTTCAGGAAGCAGGCAGGGTCTTGGCTCAAGGCGGTGTGTTTGCAGCCTTTGACTGTGACTGGCCTCCAGTGCTGCAATGGCAGATCGAGCAAGCTTATACAGAGCTTATCACCAAAGCAGATGCCACTTTGGAACAGGAAGCTCCTGTAGAGCAACAGGCTCATAAATGGAGCAAGGATCAGCATCTAGCTAATCTGCAACGCAGCGGACAATTTCGCTATACTCGGGAGATTGTCTTCCACAATCGTGAGCAATGTGACGCAGACCGTTATACTGGGCTCGCTCTTAGCCAAGGGGGGATTCAGAGTCTTTTCAAACTTGGCAATCGAACACTTGATGACGATATAGCTCGCTTCGTGAAGCTGGTAGAGAATCATTTTGAAGGCAGAACACTGGATATCCTGTTCAGCTATCGTATGAGACTTGGCATCAAATAGAACGGGATCAAAATTGTCGTGATCATATTCTCTTCGGCTCAAGCAAAAAAAGACTCTCCTTGTCTCGTGAAAGCGAGTACGTAGGAGAGTCTTTTTTCATTCAATACATTTCTACTACTATTTCCGTACAATCTCTAGTAGTAGTGTAGTTTTGCTGCGCCTTCCTCTTAAGAAGAGTGGACAGCTAGAATGTGCGCCAATCGATCTGGGTAGTCTGTAATGATGCCGTTCACTCCAGCCTCCAGCAGACGCTCCATTTCTTCCGGCTCATTCACCGTCCATGGGTGGTAGACGACACCTAATGCCAAGGCCTCAGACACAGCTTCTGGTGTAACCACTTGCTTATAGGCATGAAGTGCTGTAACCCCGAATTGGGTTGCATATTCCGATGGGCGAACCATAATTTCAATATACAGCGCTCCTGTCTTGATCTCAGGGGCTATCTGCGCACAGAGCGCGAGCGATTCGTGATTGAAGCTGGATAAGATCACCCGCTCTTCCAATCCGAAACGCTTCACAGCGGCAATAACCTCTTCCTCCATCCCTGGATAGAGATGAACACTATTTTTCAATTCCAGATTAATAATGGTATCCGAGGACTGGGCCAGTTCCAGTAACTCATCCAGCATCGGTACCCGCTCGCCTCGGAATTTCTCATCAAACCAACTGCCTGCATCCAGTTTATTTAATTCTTCCTGCGTGATATCTTTTACATCTAGTGGGCAACCTGTCGTGCGCTCCAGTGACTCATCGTGAATCAGCACCAAATGCCCATCTTGGGTACGCTGCACATCCGTTTCAATACCCGTTGCTCCCAGTTCTAACGCATGGCGGAAAGCCGCCATCGTATTTTCAGGACATACCCCTGAAGCTCCGCGATGTGCAAAATTAATCACCTTCTGGGTCATAGTCACGATCTAATCCCTCCTGTCATTTCAAACAAGAACATTGTACTCGTTCATTGTTTGGGCTGTATAAAATATTCATCCCAGATGCCTGTTCTTCTACGCGGGTTGAACGATCCTCCCGATCCAATCCGAATAAAATGTATTCCCATTCCGTCGATCAAATTCGGCTGCTGCTGACTCTGCCAGAGGTTTAAAATACGCAATGATCTCTTCTAACGTACGTTCCTGTTTGCCCCATTCAAAAGATGCAGGCATCCGAATCAAACGAAGTTTGCTCGAAGTATCCAGCTTTTGCAGCAACCCCACCATCGCTGCGTAAAAATACATTTGCTCCAATCCGCTCTCATAGTCCAATGCGATGTGCAAATGACGTTCCACCACTCCGATGCCTTCAATCGGATTTGCAACCGTCAAATACTCAATATGCTCTGCGATCGTTTTCAGGAAGTCACGGTCATCACGCACCAGGCGATAGCCTTTGCGATACTGCTCCTTCGCCTGATCAACCTCGCCTTGACGATACAGCGGCAATAGCACCTGCGAGAGCGTCACATGCGGTACTTCTGCACATCTCATCCGTCCCGATAAAATCGGTTTTGCCACGGCAAGCGCCTGCTCGTCTTCCCCGGTCAAATAATAGAAGCGCACCATCTGGCTCTGCTCACAGGCTTCACAATCACTCATACTGTCTGGCTCAATCACGCGGAACATATCCAGATACCGCCGTGCTTCATCCAGTTCCCCCATGTCCATCGCGATGCGGAACTTATAATAGTAATATGGACGCTCATTATACCCGTATTCGGCATAACGTCTGCGCATATCCTCCACCAAATCTTCGATTTGAGTCTTCGATATATTGGAAAAGCTGCACACCTTCCCGAGTATCCATTTGTAGTTCCACAACAGCTCAACGGGGTCGTACTCCTCTGGATTTTGGTCAAATTGACCCAGCTGCCATGAAAAAGCAATCAGTGATTTCAATGGATATCCGTTAAAAATAGCACAGTCTACAATCTCTCCCCGAATTTCATAAGCGAGCTCCTTCAAACCTGAAGTATCCGCCAAGCGAACAGCCTCTTCCAGAATCGCCAGCTTCGCCGCCCCTCCGGGCATATCCTGCGCCTGCTCCATCAATTCATATATCGTCTCTTCCATTTGAATCCTCCTTTATTACGCAATTACGTATTCTGTCCGTTCCCTAATCCCCAATTGATAAAATGCAGCACACTCCGGTTCATCAGCTCCAGCTCACTGCGGTTCATCGGATAGTGACCCATCATAAGTGCATTCACATACATCATTTCTGTGGCAGCCGTAATCATCTGTGTATCAGTAGCTTCAAAAATTCGCGCCACTACCGGGTTGTTGAAATTAAAATACAAGGTCGAGTAGCCCGCGTTCTGCTGGACTCCCGCTTTTAGACTATCTAGCACATTGGAAAAAAGTGAAGTTGTCTCTTCAACTGTGTGTTCCATGGAGCGCAAGGTTAGTGCATCCTGTGAAATGGTGTAAAGCACAGGCAGGCTCGCAGGCTCAAAACGCTTCAACTCAGCACGGCAACGCATTGGCTGCAATGCAGCATCCATCACACGCAGCACACCGTAATACTTTGTGTGCTCTTCCTGCGTCAGTCCGGTAAATGATAAAGATACATCCTCAGGGCTGAGTCGCTCTGTTTGCAGGGTAGCGTCGATCCAGTGCAGCTTATCCAAAATTTCTGCATCATAGATATATCCGCCATTGATCACCAGCATCGATTGCGCTGCCGCCACATGCGTAATCTGGCGATACTCATCCACGGTCGCCGTGTAATGGAGCGGACGTCCGCCCGCCTCTCGGATCAGTTCACTCAGCTCGCGCCGCCCAAATGTACTTTCGAAGGAAAACCAGCGATGCATAATCCGCAGAAACTCATCATCCTCAACCGCGAGCGCCTTCATGGACAGCTCATGCAAACGAATCCAGTGCTGCAAGCGGTCTGGCTCATATTCCGCCATGCGTAGCAGTTCTTCGCGAATACAGGTCCCCAATTCAGAACGAACCGCATCAAGCTGCTCATTTTCATAAAAATATTCACGTGATGCCGTTGGTTGCAATTCATCTGTCCAAATCAGGCTTTTAATGAAAAATGCCCATTCTGGCAATACATTTTCCGCTTTGTCAGACACGAGCATATGCTTCAAGTACACCCGATGCAGCCGCTTGCTGTTCAGATTAACACTGCGAGGCAAAATGAATGCAATCCCGCCTGTTCTACCCGATGCTGTCCGTAGCGGTATAAAATCACTGAAGCGCTCACCCATCAGACGATAGCCTAAATCCAGCACCTCACCGCGGCGGCTCCGTAATTGTTCCGGGTCTTGCATCCAGCTTGTCGATGGAAGATTGACCTGCTTGGTCTCCCCGTCTACAGACAGCAGGACAGGATAGGGAAGCAAGGCTCCATAATAAAATAAAGAATCTTTCACCTGAGCTGGCTCATAATAAAACTCGCTCCCTGGCTTGCAGCGCAAATAAATTTGCGTCCCTGTAGGCAATTGGGTCTCTAATCGACGAATTGTATATGTCCCATCCGGCTTCCCTTTCCATTCCATAGAGACGCCTTCCTTCACCGAACGGGTCAGTACTACAATCTCATCGCTCACCATAAAACAAGACAGTAAACCAATCCCAAAACGCCCGATAAATGAAGTCTCCGAGGTCAGCAAGTCAGCTCCCTTCTTGGAAGACTGCCCGATGATCGACAGAAACCGGTGAATGTCTTCTTCCGACAATCCAATCCCGTTATCCTGAATCATCAATACCTGCTGGTCCCCGGCACCGGATAGCTCCACGATGACTTTGCCTTCATAGTCGTTACTCTCAAAAGCTGTATCTCCAAGAGTATTGTCTTCTTTCAATGGTTTACTTTCAGCAGCAGCCTTCCCCAGCTCCTTGCGAGCTGTGATCGCATCTGTTGCATTTTGCAGTATTTCACGTATAAACACTCGTGGACTGCTATATAAATGATTGGCCAAAATATCAATCATGCCGCCCAAATTCACTTGAAAACGATATTCGTCCGTTTGACTCATAGAGATCATTCCTTTCTCGAAATGCTACAGCCATCTTTTTTTCAAAATAGCTATCTTTTAAAGTATAACGTGGATTCAAGTCGGATTACACACCCTCGTTTCAGGTATCAATTCATTGACAACGGTATAACAGGGTCTTTTTTCACCCGGGAATGTCGGACCTGGGTCTAATTAACTTCACAAAAATGAATAAAGCACGAATACTTAGTGAATAAGGATCATCTTTACCTAGTTAAATTTAGGAATAAACATAATATTTATTAAATTTATCTCTTCCTTTCGAGCACTAGATCAATGGAGGGACAAATGACTCATTTTATACAAAAAGCCCGCATTCCTGCTCTTGTAGTAGCCTTACAAGAGAGAATGCGGACTTATTAGGCATAGCCTAGTGCGTTCCTTTTAGAAAGAGAATTAATGAGACTTAGCAAGACGGATCACGTTCCACGAGGCTTTACCCAGATGAGCTTTTACAATTCCGTCTTCAAGCTTCGCATTGCCACCGTTATGAGGCGTAACCTTTTCACCAGCTGGGCTGTTGGTCGCTTTGAGATCATCATGCTCCAGCACAGTATGCTCGACAATGCGGTAACCCTCAAAACTGCGTACATCTACCGTCAGCTCCAGCGATTCAGACAAGTGACGGTTTACTGCAAAGACCGTCAGCGCATCTCCCTCTTCATCATAAACCACAGCACTATCCAGATATGGAATATCTGTAAAGTCCTTGGAGTCGTATTTTTCGGAGTCCACTACAGGCATCAGCGATATCCCACGACCATAACGAGAGGCATGGAGATACGGATAGAAGATCGTTTGCTTCCACGCTTTTCCGTTATTTTCGGTCATGATTGGTGCAATAACGTTGACCAGCTGAGCCATACAAGCCATTTTTACACGGTCTGCGTGACGCAGGAACGTAATCAACATGCTGCCGACCAACAATGCATCTTCAAAATTGTAAATATCCTCAAGCTGCGGTGGTGCCACAGACCATGGATCAATTTTTTTGTCCGCATCATTGGAGTGGTACCACACATTCCATTCGTCAAAGCTGAGCATCATTTTTTTCTTGCTGCGTTTCTTCGCTTTGATATAATCACAAGTCGAAATGACTGTACGAATAAAATGATCCATGTCCATAGAACGTGCCAGATAATTAGCCGTATCATTGTCATGGTTGCCGTAGTATTGGTGCAGGGAAATATAGTCAGCTACCTCATACGTATGATCCAGTGTGGTTGCCTCCCATTCCGGGAACGTCGGCATCGTGGAGCTGGAGCTCCCACAGGATACAAGTTCAATGTCAGGGTCAATCAGCCTCATAGCTTTTGCAGATTCTACAGCCAGACGACCATATTCCTCTGCTGTCTTGTGACCAATCTGCCATGGACCGTCCATTTCATTGCCAAGGCACCAGGTTTTAATCTTATGTGGCTGCTCTACACCGTGACTACGACGTAAATCACTCCAATAGGAGCCTCCTGGATGGTTGCAATATTCCACCAAATTACGCGCCGCATCAATACCACGCGTACCCAGATTTACCGCCATCATTACTTCGGAGCCAACATCCTGGGCCCATTTAAAAAATTCATTCGTCCCTACTTCATTCGGTTCGACCGTTCTCCACGCCAGCTCTAACTGTCTAGGTCTGGATGCGACAGGGCCAACGCCGTCCTCCCAATTGTAACCGGATACAAAATTACCGCCCGGATAGCGTATAATAGGAACATCTAGTTCTTTTACCAGTTCTTTAACATCATTTCGGAAACCGCTTTCATCACTGGTTGAATGAGTAGGCTCATAAATACCACCATATACAGCACGCCCGAGGTGCTCTACAAAAGAACCATAAATGCGTTTATCGACTTCAGCAATACGAAAAGACTTGTCTACGATCATCTTTGCTTTTACAGCTGCTGCCACCTAAACCATCCTCTCTGAATGCGAAAATAAAATTTGTTGTACCTAAAGCTAACAAGCCATTTTATTAACGCTTTCAATATAACACACCATAATTAACATAGTCAATATTATTATTAAATACTTAATATATATATTAATCAAATAATATTAAACGATAAGTATTTGGTTACGTATTTTATATATCAGTTTACCAGTAGCTGCTCTAAACTTGTATAAAAACGACCTATATCTCCCTCGTTTAACTCCGGAAAAACCCATTCTTGCGAATATCGCTGCTCTGTCTGTATAGAGATTTGAATGCTGTCAGCCTCTGCTACAGATATCACAGAAAGCTCAATATCAACCCCTGATACATCTTGCTCTTTGCTCCAATTTGAAATATGCTGAGCCTCTACGCAGAAAATGGCAATATCCGTATACGCACTATAAGCCATTGCCCCGGCAGCGATTATTAATGCCTGTAATCCATGGATTGCAGCTTTAAGAGGCAAATACTCCATATCATGCAGCATAGCGGTAGGCTGGTCTACCACGATCCAGCTTTGATATCCATCTCGGGCAAAGAAATCTCTCAGCACATGCAAAAAATATAGGATATCAAACTCCTTGCTATAATACATGCAAATAAGCGGAATGTGAGAAGCTTCTATCGCAATCGTCTCCTCCTGCTTTATAAAGAAATGATCCTCTTGCTGCCACCAGCGCAAATGGTCAGATAAAAAAGGCGGGGCAGGAGTGTGGCGTTGACTTGTAGAGATATAAACGACATGTTTTCTATAACGCACAGCCAATTGCTCCACTTCCTGCAACTCTTCTGGTTCCATTGTGCCCAGCAAGACAATCGTATCTGTCAGATCCCCACTCCATTTTCCCGTGCTAAAGGCTGAATCCGGCTGCTGCTCCTGCTCCCGGAGGATCGCTTGTTCGATGAATGCAGCTACTTTTGTGCGAGGAATTTGGGCTTCATATGGGGTCTGAAAATAATAAGGTGCTACCGAGCCAACTACACCCTCCCCCTTAAACACATGTGCACGTCGTATCCAATCTGGATGTTTGTATTGGATTACAGGTAAATCCGTATCCTGTATCGGACGGTAGCTATTCTCATACAGTATATATTTTAGCTTCTCTATAGAAGGAACATGCTTGGACTGCTGCAAAGCTTTACACACCTGGGCCGTAACGAATGGAGTGGCATAGCTATTGCAATTGGAGCAGCGCACAATCCCTCCCGTTGAATCTACCAGTTCATGTCTGGCAAAAGCGGTAAATTCAATACCACTTGAATAAGCTTTTTCAGCATCATATGTATATTGCCCTACCATAAGTATGCCGCTTCGGTCACAGCGTACTCCAATCACATTAGCAAAAGAAGCCGGATAAGTAAGAAGCCCCCCGTTTTGTGCAGCACATACCATAATCAGTCCTGCTCTAGCTGCATCATTTACAGCTTCTCGCAGCATTTCTCGATCCCGATACTTTATGCTTCCCAGGCTCATATTCGCTACCTGTACCCCATGCTTTACACACCAATCCAGTGCGGCACAAAGCTGCACCGCATTTCCTTTTCTATCGTTCATTATTTTCACACTGCTAATCATCGCATCCGGGAAATACGTTTGTACAATAGCAGCACACAGCGTACCGTGATTTAAGCTACGCCCATCTTCTGCGCCCCCATGCGCTATTTCGACGTCGTATAATAAATGAGAGTTCAGGAAGTCAGCATTCACCCCATCGTCAATGATGGCTACATGGATCTTGGCATTCATTGTTTCTCCCCCTCCTCCTTCGGATCGCGAAATGGTTCTCACTGCTCTGTTCCATTTCATTAAGTAAGAGGAGGGTGCCTCTACGAACGTTAGCGTTCGTCTATAAGCACCCTCCTAGTTCGTGTACTATACGCAAAATAACTGGATCAGACTGCAATATTTACGTTCGTACCTGCAGCCTTCTCCTCTTTTTTAGCCGAATCCTGGTAGGCATTGATTTCTTGTTCAGTCCACACTCTGCCGGCCTCTGGACTTACCTCCTTCTCATCCTTTGGCTCATCCCGTTCAGTCATCGTCGGTGCATTATTCGCGGCTTCACTGATGCGCTCATTAATACTCGCAGCGATTCCCATAATTTTTCCGTCAAGCCCTTCTGCCTTCTCACGCAAAGCCGCTGATTTTGCAGGGTTAGTGCTTTCCCAGCCCTTAGCCTCGCTTCCCAATGTGATTTGTGCCATTTTAGCTATTTTGGCATTCTTCAACTCATTGTTTGCAGATACTATACCATGCATGGTATAGGTGATCAGATTCTGTCTCTGTTCCTCAGCAGTCTTGGGTATATATTGTTCCTTTTTACCTTCCTGAGCCTCTTTTTTACTGTCCTCATCCATGCCTAAGGCCTTTTTTTGTTCTTCCAGTGACTGTTTTTGAATGTTCTCATCAATTTGCTGAATCTGCTTATCGATCTCTTCCATTTCAGCCTTTACAGCTTCTGGACCGAGACCACGCTTGAGGGCATTACTTACATAGTCCGAACGCCTCTCCATTAAATTTTGCTTTTGCTCTGTCAATTGTTGAATAATCTTGTTTTGCGGCTTGCCTATACTCTTTCTTTCAGCCTGCGCGGAAAGTGGATGCCGTAGTTCAAGTCGGTTGTTATCTGCGGTGCGGAACGGCGATTGGTGAGATGATGTAAAAGATACATTCATCCTAAAACCTCCAATTCTCTTCTAATAAGTGATTCTAGAGGTATATCGGATTTTTTTGTATGTTTTTGTATGTTTTATCATCATTTTCACAAATCCTTCATTCCTTTTCCACTGCCAAGCAATCCTTTATCGTCTCATACAAGCTGTTATATGTAAGCAACCCCCCTTCCAATATACGCTCCTCCGGAATTTGGATGGCGAATCTTTTTTCCACCTCAAATAATAGATATACCAGATCTCGGGGAAACAACCTCATTTCTGGCCCTAATAAAGTAGCCTCTTTATTGATCTCGCTCGCTTTGATGTTAAAAAGTTCCCCAAATACATTTTCCAGCTTAGCTCGTGTTTCTGTTACATCCTGAGTAAAGTTCATATTCTTCCCTCCATTAGAACTGAGCTACATGATGATCGACCGAAAAATAGTGTAAAATGTCCTCCGTCAGCTTGCCCATATCCTCATCGCTAGACAGATTGAGTATAGGCACGGGATAACTGGAAAACTCTTGTTTTTTCTCTTCCACAAAACGAGGATTAACAGAAGCATATTGCAAATTCACTGAGGAAGAAGAATAGCTATCGAATACATTGTTACTCAAGGCGTATCCCAGCAATGAAGAGGAAAAGCGATTTTCCATGTATTGTTTGACATGCTCCAGGTATTTCAGATTATATTCATCATAATGAAGACAACAGATCAGCCCATCGGGTCTAACTGCACGGGATGCCAAAAATGAGGTTACTCCAAAATAATTCGTGAATGTGTTATTAAAAGGAACAATCCCGCCTGGGATACCTACGAGTATCAAATCCGGCTTTTCACTCTGCTCTATTTTTTTCAAATATCGATTAAACATAATAATCTTTTGCGTCTCGGTCATCCCGCCCTCAAACATAAACTGCGGGAAAGAATGCGCACCTATCAGCTCTCCGCATCCGTTAGATGTCACTTGCGATACCTGATATCCTTGTGCTTCAAGCTTCTGCCGGATGTTAAGCTGCAAATTAAGCTTATGGGTTCGCTCGTTCAGACCTATTACAAACATAACCGGTGTAAAAAAATCATGTATGGCGGAAGACGGGTCCGGTGGTGAAATATGTTCCGTGCGCACATCAAATGTATTTTTTAAAATCAGCTTGTAGCCATGCTCCTCACCGGGCTGAATGAGTTCCATACATGAGTCTGGCAAAGTGAAATTAAACATAACTTTTTTTCCAAGTTGTCCAGCCTTCTTGATCACTGGGAGATACACCTCAGCTACATCCAGCTTGAAGTTAGATTGTACCAGTAAAATGTCATCACAGCTCTCTAATTCCTGTTCCAAGCAAGACACCGGCTTCACGATAAGGCCTGTTACTTGTCCCTTGTCCACCACACAGGCATCTTTCCCGATCATACCCGACCCTTGAAAAGAAATAAGTACAACTTCCCCATAACTTCCTAATAAGTTCAAGTTTCTAACCAGAGCTATCGTTTCATAATCAAATGGAAAAATGATTAATTTATTCGTCATGGAGACACCCCTCATGCTTTTTCAAAATCAAGGATCGTATCCTCAGAGAAATCATATCCCAGCTCATTCATCATGCAAAAATCAAGTAAGGTATGCCTGATATCATTCTTAACTACAGAGCAGTGACTCAGCTTCTTTTCTTTAGACAAGGTGTGCAGATCATCTGCTACAGCCACACATAGCGTACAAAAACGGAAGTTCCAGCAGTCTTTACATGCATCCTCCGTAACCGTCCCTACATTTAAAATTTGGCTGATTTTATCTATTTCAAAGCCAGTGTCCACCTTTCCAATCTGCACGACCTCCGACTGCTCACTCACCCGTTCGCATGGAAACAAGTTTCCATGTACATCAGCAAACAGGCGTTGAACACCGGGCACACAGGGTCCGCCATGATGTGCTTCTATAGGCATCCCCGCCGAAGGCTTTCTATAATGAAACATTCGGAAATAAATCTGAATATAATAGTCTTTAATCAGTTTGGAGACATGGCTTTCATCTACTCTTCCAAACTTGGAGAGCATCATTTTAAAAACCTCATAACCCCTCTGCTCAATAAATTCATTCCTGTACAAGATTTCATCCTTCACATAAGCATCATTAATGTAGGAAGACCTCACACTGTACAGACTTTCGAACGTTTCATAGTTCGTATAAAAGTCGTTAATGCAACCAAAATCATTGCGAGTATCCAGCACCACATTAAAATTGATCCATTCAAAGAGAGCAGGGTAATTCCTTTTAATTGTGTCTACATTGGCAATGATCGTATCGAACGAGCCCCGCCCGTTAACAGCAAACCGTCTGTTTCTGTCATGATTCTCCTGATCTCCGTCCAGACTGATCGTCAGCACAAAATGATGCTCATCCAAAAAGTCCAAAATCTCTTCATTAAGCAGCGTACCATTGGTCGTTAAGTGAAAACCCACATCTCTGTATGCTACCTGCTCCTTGATATATTCAACACATTGCTTGATCAAAGGGAAATTAATAAGCGGTTCTCCCCCATAAAAACCAAAGTCCAAGCGGTCACTGTCCACTGACCGATCAATGACAAAATCTATACACTTGCGCGCTGTCTCAAAATCCATCATCAGACTGGTATGACCCCGATTCTCATATCCTCCTGAATACACGCAATAAGAGCATCTAAGATTGCAATTTTGAGTGACCTGCAAAGTTAGGGTCTTCAACTGATGCTGAAGCATATGCTCCAAGTGCTTCGTCTTCGGATGCATCATAATCTGTGGACGCTGCGAAGATAAAAATCCGTTATCCAACAAGTCACGGATATACTGCTGCAACTCCGGTGTAGCATCCATCTCATCCAGGTCGAAACTGGAATGCGAATTCAGAAAATGATAAGCCTCCTCTTTAATCCGTAAGATTAAATTGGTATTTACATCATATACATAATGGTGGAGTCTCGTCTGAAACGTGTATATAAAAGGTTTGCACATGTTCATGATTCACACCTACTCTGTTTTGATGTGGACAGAAGAGCCTGCAATTTCCAGGCTCCTCCATACAAATATAAACTTAATAATTACCAATTCCCGTTCCATTATCTCTGCGATAAGAACCGTCACTTTCTCGCGATGTATTGGAGCTTCGAGTCAAACTGCCAGCACAATAACAGGAGCAAGGACAATAACAGGAACAACCACAGCCAAATGCCTCAATCGTGTCGCCTACATTCGTACTTCTTTTCACAAGCTTGCGCATGTAAAACTACTCCTCTCATTTTTTAATATGATTAAAACGGGTGTTCACCCATACTAATTCCTTACATAGTGTTAAATCACACGATGAAAGCGTTTGTTTTTTTTCATCATTTTATAGGGACCTCTTCTTTCTCTGATATCCATCCTCTGTATTCCGTATGACAGGTCATAAAATGTGAATGTGTTCCGATTTGGAGTGGTTTGCCACGTTCCAACAAAATAACTCTATCGACATGCGCTAATATCTCACTGTGATGGGTAACGATCATTACGGTCTTGTCACGCAATCGGGTCTTCAACAATTGTTGGACATTTAGCCTGCCTGCCACATCCAAATGGGAAGTCGCCTCATCGAGAATATACAATGGCGCTTCTCTGACCAATGCCCGGGCCATGGCTATTTTCTGTCTTTGCCCTCCCGACAGCTTGGAGCCATTCGAGCCTATTGGGAAGTCATCTGCGAAGCTGTGAACCAAATCTTTCAGACCAACCTCCGCGATAATTCCCTCTATCGCTTCATTACTGACTTCTGTGCCTAAGAGGATATTTTCAAAAAGAGTAGTATCAAATAAATATAAATGCTGGCTGACCAAGGCTATCTGACTTCGATACTCATCTATTTCATAGCTTTGAACGTCCATGCCGTCATAAGTGATCATCCCCTGATCAGGCTGGCTGAACCTCATCATCAAATCCAAGAGCGTAGACTTTCCTGCCCCGTTTGCTCCTATGATAGCTATCTTTTCCCCCCGGGCAATCCTAAAGTTCACGTCGGATAGGATCGGCTCATCCTTGGTATATGAAAAAGAAACATGATGAAACGAAATGTGGTCCTCAGGAGGCGGCTCAGGGAGAACAGACGCAACAGGGACTGAATTAGATGTCTCTTCCTCTGCCCAATCCAAAAACTGATAGTATCGCACGGCAGAAGGAATAACTTCGGCCAGCATGTAGCCAATGTTTAAAATAGCGAAAATGGGAGTGGTAACATAAGCACTGTAAGTAACAAAGGCAAAAATACCACCTACAGTGAGCTGTAAACGAAAAATAAGATCAGCTCCAACAACATACACAAGCATCATCAGAAGTTGAATTACAATCGATTCTGAAGCGATATTCCAAGCATCCAGAAGAGACAGTTTCCGTTCCGAATCTACAATTCGCCGCTGTTTGGATGAGAATTGCTGATGCTTACCAGGGATAAGACCAAACATCCGCTGCTCCTTCATACCCCCGACAGATTCCCCAAACCACTGGGCAAAATCACTGCTGCCTTCAATCAAATCCCCCACCAGTCTTTTTCTGCGCTTCACAAAATACTTCACTACAACATATTTGATAGGCAAAAAGCACAGCACAATTACAGTCATTTTCCAACTAATAAGCAGCAGACCACATAAACCACCAATCATACTGAACGCCTGCATAATAGTAAAAAACACTCCACTATCTGTGATCCTTGAAACATTACCTACATCTGTACTAATCTGGTTCAACAGTTCAGCTTCGTTGGTTCGTTTAAAATAGCTCATTCGGACTCTTGTCAGATGCAGATACGCCTTTTCAAATAAGGAAAAAGTAACCTGTGCGCTTAAGCCTGCCCGAAAGAATTCTTTACACACATTCAGCAGCTTGTCCAAGCAAACGATGAAGAACGCAGCAGAAGTGTACAGGACTACAGCCCGCATATCTCCTTTCAAGAGACCTTGATCTACAATAGTCTTGCTTGTCAAAGGCAACAATATATTCAAGCCCGCTGATACGATGAGACATGTCACAATGATCACGACTGTCTTCAAATGAGGTTTAAAGGTTGCTGCCAAGTGTTTGTATACTACAGAATCCTTCATCCTTTTCCCCCTTCAGCTGGTGCGCCCTCTCCCCCTATTAACTAATTCCGTATCGGAATCAAAATCACCTTAAAATATCTCTTAACTGTTCTAGTAATTCCACATTTGCGAGATTAAATATGATTTTTGTCATTCTTCAAAATTGGTATTAATGTATACGATTGGAACATGTAAAAGTCATTTATCTTTTTATCCGTCCAAAGGGGGCTTGAACAAATGCCGACCACGATGGTTACTGACTGTTGCAAAGAGGATCAATGCAGAGGTAGTTCCAGATGCTTTTACAAAAAAATTTGTGAACTGTATCTGAGTGAGGTATATCGGTTCTGTATGCATTTAATCAAGAATCAATCTTGTTTTAAATTTATGGCAGAAGAATGTACACAAGATACTTTTGTAGCGGCAAGACAGCAATTGGTCAAGCTCAAGCATCACCCCAATGTTAAGGGATGGCTGTACCTTACGGCTAGGAATCTCATATATAAATCATTTAGGTGCTACTATACGCAAAGAAAGCATGAAACTACGCTTGAATGTGAGAAAATATGTGGTTTTTCGAATTCGGTAGAGGAGGAGTGGGAGAATCAAAAGCTGGAAGATGTGGATACGGTGATTGTTAGCATACTGATGCAGCTTTCCAACATTGAATATACGCTCTATCAGGATTACTTTTGTCAACAACTGCCTGTTTCCTTCCTCGCTGAAAAATATAATATTTCAGTTACGGCGACAACGACCCGGATTTACAGACTAAAACGAAAAATTCGTACATTATCCCATCAATATTGTCTAACTCATATATAAATATATCCATGTAAAGCAAAAAAGCGGAGCTTCTCTCCTAAAGAGAAGCTCCGCTACTCGTTCTGGTGACTAAACTTGCTTTCACCCTATACCCCTACTTAATTCCCGAAATTGTATAATTCTCGATAATATACTTTTGGAAAATAATGAAGATAATCATAATCGGAACAACCATAAAGGTCGAGCCCGCCATTTGCAGGGCAAATTGACTTTCGTTCTGTCCCTTGAGCAGTGATAAACCTACGGACAAGGTGTACAGCTTCTCATCGTTCGCAATAATGAGCGGCCATAAGAAGCTGTTCCATCCACCGATGAAGGTCAGGATCGCCTGTACCGCAATAATCGGCGTCGAAATGGGCAGCACGATTTGTAAAAAAGTGCGGAACTCCCCTGCTCCATCAAGTCGTGTCGCCTCCAGCAGTTCTTCCGGGATATCGGACATGAACTGCCGGAAGAGGAAGATCGCGAACGCGCCCACCAATCCAGGAAGCACAATCCCCAGCATGGAATTGGTCAACCCCATCTGATTCAGAATCAAATAGACGGGAATCATCGTCACTTGACCTGGAATCATCATGGTTGCCAGCACCAGATAGAATAGAAAGCCTTTGCCCTTAAACTGGAATTTGGCAAAACCATAGCCCGCCATGGCATTAAGGAATAATCCAAAGAAGGAAGCTAAGACAATGATCAGCGTATTCGTCAGATAGGTTCCAAACGCCATGCTATCGAATAGGATTTTAAAATTATCCAGTGTAAAATGCTCCGGCCAGATGGTTGGAGGAATTTTGGTTACCTCACCCTCTGTCTTAAAGGAGGATAAAATCATCCACGCAAAAGGCAGCACCATCAACAGACCTCCCACAGTCAGGAGAATCGCCACGAACCATTGAAATGTTTTTTCACCACTGCGCGTATTGGCGCGGGCTTGCTGAACAGCTGTTTTCACGTTCATCACCTCTCTCTATCAGGACTCCGCTTTATTTTGCAAACGGAACTGAATCAGCGTTACCGCGATGATCGCGAAGAACAGAATGAACGATCCCGCCGCGGCATACCCGAATTTACTAAATTGGAAGCCGTTATTGTAAATGAACAAGGATGCCGTCAGCGTGCCGTCCAGCGGTTTCCCTTTGGTCATGACAAAAGGTTCCTCGAAAAATTGCAGCCAGCCGATCATCGTCGTGATGGACACGAAGAAAATAGCGTAACGAAGCTGCGGAAGTGTAATATAACGAATCTGCTGCCATGTATTGGCCCCGTCAAGCTGTGCAGCTTCATAATAAGAGCCCGGAATCCCTTTAATAGCCGCAATAAAAATAATCATGTTTAAACCGATGCCCCGCCAAACCGCTAACACAATCAGCGAAATTTTCGCTACTGTTGGATCGGTCAGCCATGGGACGGGACCCAAATTCACCAGACCAAGTACGTAGTTGAATAATCCAAGCGTCGGATTATACAAATAGCTCCAAACCACTGCGACCGCAACCACATTCGTTACGGACGGCAGATAGAACACGACGCGGAATACTTTGAAAGCACGTGATTTACCCATGTTAATCAGAATCGCGATGCTGAGTGAAAATATCAGCACCAGCGGAACGCCAATGATAACAAAGAACAACGTATTCCCAATGGACTTCAAAAAGGAAGGGTCCAAAAGCACGTTCGTGTAATTTTCCAATCCTATAAAGCGAATACTTTCATAATTAACGAGTCCGGACAGATCCATATCCGTGAAGCTGATCACGAGCGCCAGTAGTATCGGCAATAATGAAAACAGCGTTAACAGGATGATGGAGGGACCGATAAACAAGTATGGCGCAAGCTTCTGCGAGCTTCCTTTCATGCCTTCACTCCCTTTGACAATGACGGATATGGATCATTATTTTTTCATTATACTTGCAGCCTGCTGATTAAAGTCATCCATTTCCTTCTGTACATCGGCATGACCGCGGTAAATACGCTCAAAGCTCTTGATAAATTGTTGAGAAACCTCTTCCCATGCAGCCAGTTGCGGCAATGCTGCGGAATGATCCAGCTGTTTGCGAATCGTCAGAAGCATCGGATCACTCTTCAGTTTGGCATCTTCCCACGATTTAGTAGTCGCAGGCAAGTTACTGGACAGCTCCATCCATTTCAGTTGTGTTTCTGGTTTGCTCATGTAAGCCAGGAATTTGGCTGACTCCTCTGGGTGCTTGCTGAATTTCATAATTGAAAGGTTGGCTCCACCCAAAACGGATAGGTTGTTTACTTTGCCAGGAAGCTCCGCAATATTCCACTTGCCTTCCAGTTCTGGTGCCTTGCTCTTGATTTCTTTAATCATGAAAGGACCGCTGATAAACATTGGAACGATCCCCTCGCCTTGCAAACCTTGAACGGAATCAATTCCAATATCCACTGCGTTAGAGCCATTTTGGAAAAAGGTATTTACATACTTCACAGCATCTACAAACGGTGCTTGGTTGAATAGCGGATTGCCCTGCTCGTCAACCAGCTTGGAACCGTTCTGGAGAGCAAACATAAAGCCCATAGACTGCTCCTTTGCACTAAAGGAGATACCATATTTGCCTTTACCCCGAGCTGCTAGTTTTTGAGCAGCATCGGACAGTTCCTCCCACGTTTTAGGTGCTTCATTGTATCCAACCTGTTTCAGTAGGTCCGAACGATAGAATAAAACTCGCGTTTCAGTGTACCAAGGTACGGCGACCGGTTTAGCTTCAAATTGAGCCGTACTCACAGCGCCCTTGAAGAAATTTTTCGCTTCAAGCTCAGGGTATTTGCTGATGTAAGGCGTGATGTCTGTTAGTGCACCCGCAGATGCTAATTCCGGCACCCATGATGTACCGAGCTGGACAACATCTGGACCTGATTTTGAGGCAACCGCCGTGAGCAATTTGTCGTGAGCGTTATCCCAAGGCAACGCCTGTACATCAACGTGAATATCTGGATTTTCTTTTTCAAAATCTTTTACAATTTCAGGCAGCAACTTCCCTTCCGCTCCCATTCCCCACATGGTGATGGTCGTCTTGCCATTTGCATCTTTGCCCGACGAATCATCCTTGGATGAACAGCCTACCAGCGCACCCCCCAGTAATAAGGTGCTTGCCAAAATGATTCCCAATGTTCTTTTCATCATACGAATTCCTCCCGAGATGATCAGTTTACCGATCATGCAATATGATAACGGATTCAAGCACATGAATTTTGCAAAAATTCAATAAGCGACTTCCAATGTCCAAATATTGCAATTTGGAGCGACTGAAATCGAAT
Source organism: Paenibacillus sp. EKM10P (assembly GCF_011800655.1). Taxonomy (NCBI): domain Bacteria; kingdom Bacillati; phylum Bacillota; class Bacilli; order Caryophanales; family Paenibacillaceae; genus Paenibacillus; species Paenibacillus sp. EKM10P. Next base: position 47,084 of record NZ_JAALET010000006.1, read on the forward strand.
TTTGCAAAATCCTGATACATGCAAATATATAGCAGTTAAAGCATACCGTTATAACAATTATGTTTAAAGCCTAAGGACCATACTCATCAATAGAAACGTTTCGATAGTCATTATAGAACAAATTGAAACCGTATTCAATAGGGATATTATTTTTTATTTACTTGGAATCGCATCTCTTTTTCATTTATTTCAATCTTTATTACGCTATTTGTCCTATAAAAAACTCCCGTTTTGCATTTGACTCTCCATTTGGAAGCGTATATAATCCAACTGAGTCCAACAATAGAAACGTTTCGATTAATAATACAACAGAAGATTATGCTTCTATACTAGCTATTAGCCTGTTCAGCACTTTTTTGAATCAACTTTATCCCAAAAATCTCATGAATCTGAAAAAGAGAGCTGTTTTACCAACCAAACAGCTTACGGAGGATTATGATGGAACAACACCTGAATTCGTATTTACAAAACATGACTCTTGAAGAAAAAGTTGACCAACTGCTTCAGCTTGTGGGTGGCTTTTTTGAAGAAGCGGGTACAGAGGGCCAAATTACTGGGCCTATGGCTTCTCTCGGCATCACAGAGCAGACGGTTCACAACGTTGGTTCCGTGCTCGGCCTTGCAGGAGCCCAGGAAGCAATTCGTGTTCAGCAGGCTCATTTGAATAAAAACCGTCTGGGTATCCCGCTTTTAATTATGGCAGATATTGTACACGGCTTCAAAACGATTTTCCCTATACCGCTGGCTATGGGTTGCTCATGGAATATGGAACTTGCAGAAGAGAGTGCTACTATCGCTGCTCGGGAAGCAGCCGTATCCGGTGTTCACGTCACATTCGCTCCTATGGTCGATCTGGTACGTGACCCACGCTGGGGTCGTGTAATGGAATCTACTGGGGAAGACCCTTATCTCAACAGTCAATTTGCCCGTGCGTTTGTGCGCGGATTTCAGGGTAATGATCTGACGAATGATACCGAGCGGGTAGCCGCATGCGTGAAGCACTTTGCTGCTTATGGAGCCGGTGAAGGTGGACGTGATTACAATACCGTAGATGTATCTGCATGGCAGCTGCGAGAGTATTATCTCCCTTCCTACAAAGCTGCTTTAGATGAAGGCTGCGAAATGGTGATGACGTCCTTCAATACCGTAGAAGGCGTAGCGGCAACGGGCAACAAGCGCCTGATGCGTGATCTGCTTCGTGATGAATGGGGTTTTGACGGTGTGCTCATTTCGGATTGGGCCGCGATCAAAGAGCTTATTCCTCACGGCATCGCCGAGGATGAACGGGAGGCAGCAAAAAAAGCATTGCTGGCAGGCGTAGATATTGAAATGATGACCTCCTGCTACAATGGGCACCTGCCTGAGTTGATTCGCAGCGGACAGCTGGATGAAGCGCTCGTTGATGAAGCCGTGATGCGTATATTGAAGCTCAAACAAAAGCTGGGCTTGTTCGAGAATCCGCTACGCGGCGCAGACCCTGAGCGTGAACGTGAAGTGGTATTCTGCGAAGCCCACCGTGCGGTTGCTAAAGAACTAGCCATTAAATCATGCGTGCTGCTCAAAAATGATTCTGTGCTTCCATTGAATCGCAATCAACATGTTGCATTGATCGGACCTTTTGCAGAGAGCGGCGATATTCTGGGCTCTTGGTCATGGAGCGGTTCACAAGAGGAAGCCATTCGTGTTGTTGATGGATTCCAATCGAAAATATCCTCCTCGCTGCTCACGGTAGCGGCAGGATGCTCTGTAGACAACATAACAGAGGAGCAATATGCAGAAGCTCTGCATGCTGCCAGTCAAGCAGAGATCATCGTACTAGCGCTTGGCGAGCGCCCAGATATGAGTGGTGAAGCAGGCAGCCGTTCAAATATTCGCCTGCCGCAGGCTCAATTGGAATTGGTGAAACGCCTGAAGACACTGAACAAGCCCATGGTAGCCGTACTGTTTAATGGTCGTCCATTGGATCTGCACGGCGTCATTGAAGAAGCAGACGCTGTACTGGAAGCCTGGTTCCCTGGTGGCGAAGGCGGCGCGGCAATTGCCGATTTGTTATACGGTGATGCTGAACCTACGGGTCGTCTGACGATGTCCTTCCCGCAATCGGTCGGACAGGTGCCAGTGTATTACAATCATTTTAATACTGGACGTCCGCAGTTAGATCCGAACACAACAGAACGCTACGTGTCTCAATATCTAGACGTACCGAACGAACCTTTATTCCCGTTCGGCTATGGCCTGAGCTACACCGATGTAGCCTATGACAGCTTACAACTTTCAGGCGATACTCTTATTCCCGGTCAAGAACTGACCGTTAGAGTGCAGGTAACGAACACAGGAACACGTCCAGTCGAGGAGACCGTTCAGTTCTATGTCCGTGATATCAGCGGTGATACGGTTCGCCCAATGAAGGAACTGAAAGATTTCTGCAAAATCCTGCTTGCCCCAGGCGAAAGCCGGGAAGTGGAATTTACAGTGACCGAGCCTCAGCTGCGCTATCATCATGCAGATTTGAGCTTTGACAGTGACAGCGGTGAATTCGCCGTCTTTACAGGACCTAACAGCCGAGATACTACTGAAGGCCGTTTTCGGTTAGTAAAAGAAACAGGAAAGTGAGGCGTTCCCTTTGATGAATACAAGTCTAGACCAAAATATTTTGCTGCGGGCCGGAGACCTGTCTTTTACCTTCTTAAGCAGCGGTGATGTGTACAAGATCGCTCACGGCTCAACGATGATCAACCAACTGTTGACCAATTCAGTCGATGGTTCCCTGAACAATCTGTACTTGAGACTGTATCGTCCTTCCGGCGTAAGCATCACTCCTCTGCTGGGAGTTCGTTCGCCCGGCGTAATCCGACAAACGGATCAGCAGATTATATGGGAAGGGTTCACTGCCGGTGTAGGCTATCAGGTGACCTTCACACTCAGCCGCCTGGGAGTATGGTTCTGGGATGTAACCCTACAGGGCGATGATGTTGAAGCAGATATTGTGTACGGTCAGGATATCGGCATTGCCGATACCGCTGCTGTGCGCAGTAATGAAGCTTATTTGTCTCAATATATTGACCATACTGTCTATCATGATGAACAAAGAGGCTATACTGTTTGCTCACGTCAAAACCAGCCTCAAAGTCAGGCATTCCCATACATTCAACAAGGCTCGTTAACCCGCACTGTTGGTTACTCGACAGACGGATTTCAGTTCTTTGGACTTTCTTACAAGGAAACGAATGAGCCGGAAGCACTGCGCCGCGACACGCTCGCCAATGAAGTGTATCAATACGAATTCGCTTATACAGCGCTGCAATCTGAGCGGGTAAAACTCGCTGGGGAAGCTCGCTTTACGTTTTACGGTCTGTTCCAGCCGAGCCATCCGGCTGCAGTGACGAAGCTGGAGTATCAGGACCTGGTAACCAAAGCACGCGATGAAGTAGCTGCCGTTCTAGCGGACGCTTCTGAGACCAGCATACCAGCACACGCGGCAAGTGATCTTCAGGCAGGGCGTGTGGCCCCAGCTCAAACCATCGGTGAACCGCTGCGCACACTGGACTTGACCGATGCCGAAGTGAATCAGCTTTTCCCGAAACGCCAGGAAGAAGAACGGGATGGCGATACACTACTTTCCTTTTTCACGGATAGCTATGAGCATGTCGTACTCAAATCCAAAGAGCTTCGTGTAGAGCGTCCTCACGGACACATTTTAATGGGTGGGCATTACTCTGGAGGTAAGGAAGAAACCATTACAACCACTTCCTATATGTACGGGGTATTCAATTCCCAGCTCGTGATCGGCAATACGAATTTCAACAAAATGATCACCAACGTGCGTAATGCGCTCAACATTCCTAAGACATCCGGTCAACGTATCTACGTCGGAATTCAAGGAAAATATCGCCTGCTCACCATGCCTTCCCTGTTTGAGATTGGCTTTAATTATGTGCGCTGGTATTACAAAACGGCTGACGATACATTCATTATTACAAACCATACGAATGCTGATAGCCCAGAAGTGCGGCTTCACATGCGCTCGGCAAGTGGTAAAGCCTATCCATTCCTGATCACTCAGCAAATGTGTATGCATGTGAACGAATATGAGCTTCCGTTTCATATGGAACGCGAAGGTGATGACCTGCTCTTTAGAGCTGATTCCGCTTCCCTGAGCGCCGAGGCCTATCCCGACCTGCTTTACCGAATGCACGTAGAGGGCGCTCCATTACAGCATGTGAGCGACGCTCAAGCACTGCTACAGGGTGGAGCCTCTCCTGATGCATCCCTGGTCGTTTTGGAACTGGGCGACAGCAGCGAATGGACCTGCATTGTACAGGGCTGGCTGCATGGCCGCTCGACCGGGAAGGACCGAGCACACAAGGAGCTACACGCCTCCTTTGAAGATGAGCGCGAGCGCTACCGGGAGTATTTTGCCGAGCTTATGAATGGCTTCCATCTGACGCTTGGCCAACAGGAAACCAGCGAGCTATTCCGTGTGAACGCAGTGGCCTGGTGGTACACCCACAACATGCTCGTCCACTACTCTGTGCCTCACGGTCTGGAGCAATACGGCGGAGCAGCCTGGGGAACACGTGATGTATGTCAGGGGCCTGTCGAATATTTTTCGGCAGTGCAAAATTTTGATGAGGTTCGTTCCATTTTGCTAACTGTATTCAGCCATCAGTATGAAGACAGCGGAAACTGGCCGCAATGGTTTATGTTTGACAACTATACTCACGTGCAGCAAGAAGAAAGCCATGGGGATATTATCGTTTGGCCGCTCAAGGTACTGGGCGATTATTTGACCGCTACCCGTGATTACAGTATTCTGGGAGAAAATGTGCCTTACACCCATCGGCATACTTTCGATTATACCAAGCAGACTGCGACCCTTATGGAACATGCCCTGAAGGAAATCGAATATATTCGAGAGAATTTCCTGCATGATACGTACTTATCGGCTTATGGCGATGGCGATTGGGATGACACCCTCCAGCCAGCCAATGCGCAACTGAAGCAATACATGGCGAGCAGCTGGACGGTTGCACTCACCTACCAAGTGATTCGTAACTTTGCTGCTGTGTTGGAGCAAGCTCCAGCAAATGTAGTAAGCGAAGCGGATAAGATTGCACAAGATTTACATCAGATGGCGAACGGCATCCGTAAAGACTTCAATCGCTACATGCTGGAGAGCGGAATTATTCCAGGCTTTGTATATATGGAAGAGCCTGGTCAACCCAAGCTCATGCTCCATCCGTCCGACACCGAGACGGGAATCCACTACCGTTTGCTGCCGATGACACGCAGCATGATCAGCCAGTTGCTCACGCCTGAGCAAGCATTGGCTCATGAGCAGCTCATCCGCGAGCAGTTCCTCTGCCCGGATGGTGTGCGTCTGATGAACCGCCCTGCTCAATATGATGGCGGTGTGAGTTCGCACTTCAAGCGCGCTGAGCAAGCGGCCAACTTTGGACGTGAGGTTGGTCTGCAATATGTGCACGCTCATATCCGCTTTGTGGAAGCCATGGCCAAGTTAGGACGCAAGGATGACGCTTGGCACAGCCTGAAGCTCATCAATCCGGTCGGCATCCGTGCAACCGTACCGAATGCCGAATGGCGCCAAAGCAACGCGTATTTCAGCAGCTCGGACGGTAAATTTAACACCCGCTATGAAGCACAGGAACGGTTTGGTGAACTGCGGGAAGGAGCCGTACCCGTCAAGGGTGGCTGGAGAATCTATTCCAGCGGTCCGGGAATCTACATGAATCAGCTCATATCGAATGTCCTTGGTATTCGTCAGTCAGGCGAGGACCTGATCCTGGACCCTGTGCTGCCGGACGATCTCGACGGATTGGAATTTAAATTTTCCTTTGCAGGAAAGCCAATCACCTTCGTCTACCGCATGCTGCAAGAGCATACGAGCGGTGAGCAAGGCCGTGCAGTATTGAACGGTGCCCCTCTGGAAAGTGAGCCAGCCGATGATAATCGCTATCGTTCCGGTGCCTTGCGCATCAAACGTGAGACTTTCGAGCAGGCGTTAGCAGAACATAATGGTGTACACCGTCTGGAGATTATTTTATAAATCGAATGATGCATAAGCAAAATCAGGTATAGGCAACAAAGGAATGGCGATCTTGCGGGATCGCCCTTTGCTGCTTGCATGTAGAACTACGACATTTTGAATAGATATGTGGTTAATAATCCATATACAATAGCACATATAAGACGAACACAAGGAGGTGACGTTGTGGTCAGCATTAAAGATATCGCCAAACAGGCGGGCGTTTCCATATCTACCGTTTCATATGCTTTGAACGGTAGCGATAAGGTAACAGAAGAGACTTGCGCACGTATTTTGGCCATTGCCAAAGAGCTTAACTATGTGCCCAATGCCGCCGCACGGAATCTCAAGAAAAGGCAGACCAAAATTATTGGCGTATTCCTGACTGATTTTCGCGGAGACGTTTATGGAGATTTGCTGTACGGCATCAAGGAAATTTTGAACCGCAAGGGCTATGACCTCATTGTCTGCAGCGGCAAGCAATCACATCGAATGCTGCCAGAACGCATGATTGACGGTGCCATCGTACTGGATCAGACGTTTGATAGTCAGGAGTTGCTGAACTACGCCGAGCGCGGACATAAAATTGTCGTATTGGACCGCGAACTGAATCATCCTAACATTAACCAGGTGCTGCTGGATAACAAAGCAGGTGCCGCACTCGCCATAGAGCATCTATTGGAATTGGGACACCGCAAGCTACATGTTGTGACCGGACCAGAAGGTTCTTATGATTCCTGGCAGCGGATGCAGGCGGTCAAGCAGACCATTGAGCGTAGCGGTGTCGCCGAGATGATCGAAATTGACGGCAATTTCGAGAAATCGGGCGGCGAGCAGGCGGCTGAGATCATTTTACAGCAGCAGGCTCGCCCAGATTCGGAACCTGTAGCTGTATTTTGTCTCAATGATGAAATGGCCGTAGGCTTTTACAATCGAATGGCTCAGTCAGAGCTTACCATTGGCAAGGATGTTCATATCGTCGGCTTTGATAATATCGAGCTGGCGCAATATATTCAGCCCCGGCTGACAACGATAGACTACTCCAAGCGCAAATGGGGCGCTGTAGCCGCTGAACAGGTTCTCAAAATCATTGCCGGGGAAGACGTGGAGCATGAACGGTTGTACGTTACGCTTGTCCAAAGAGAATCGGCAGGCGCGGCGCTCATCACCCAAGACCAGCAGGAGCACTAATGAATCGCACAGAAGTGCCCCCACCTACCCACTTCCAAAAAAAAGAACTTCCACTGTCCCAAAATGGGTAGGAAGTTCTTTTAGCTATACTTATTTAACCTAACAAAACCTCAAGTAAATTCGCCAACGACCGTAAAGGATTGGCAATCGTCCGCCCTGTCTCCAGCTCCACCTGCAACGCAGCATCAACCATCGATAACTGTGCTACAGCCAGCCCTCTGCTGGGATCAGCCTTCCTCAATTCATGCAATGAACGAACCAGCAATTCCTCATACTCATCTTTACGTCCCTGCATAATCAGTTCAAAAGCGCCCTCCACCACCTTGACCTCTATCAAAGAAGAGAGGTCCGGCTTGCCTAATACATTGGCCGTATGATAAAGACGCTTCATCGTGCCCTCTACGGTAGCCGGATTCGTAAATACCAAGGTTCGTGGCAGCAAATCATCACACATCTCATGAAATAGAGGCTCATCCAGTGCGACAATTGGCGTAGGCATTGACCCTTGAGCCTTCTCCGCCAAAGCAATATAATTCGTACACGTTATCAAAATAACGTCTAGATCGCTTTGAGACATCCAGCTCAGCTGCTCTTCTACCTTGCGACTGGCATCATCTGAAGAAAAATGCGGATCCGACGATACCCGGCGCATAAGTCCCGGTTCCACAAAATGTACCAGCTCCACCTCATAAGAAGCAAAAGCTCGTTCCACATAGGCAATGTTCGAATGATGCGCATGCAGGCAACCCACACGTTGCTTCAAGTCTTCCACCGTCCAACCCCCTGATATGTTTGCCCCATTTTAACAGGAACCGGACGGTCTGGACAGTGCCAATCAGATCACACGACGAGAGCGTATTCTTTAAAATTTACCGTTCGTATTTTTCCACTCTGTTTTAGCTGGAATCTCCTGAACTACATCCCAATGCTCGGCTATTTTGCCGTTCTCCACACGGAACAGATCATAGACAGCAGCTGAGATTCCCTTAGGAGATTTCAGTTCACTTACAACCAGCACGAAGTTGCCTTCTCCAAGAACCATATGCACCTGATCATATCCAATAGAAGTTCCTTGACCCGTAGTGGATAATGCTTGCTTCAGACTAGATACACCGTCACCAAAAAGAGGATTATGCTGAATGTACTGATCCCCATTATAATAGCTTTCCAATGCTGCACGATTTTTGCCAACCAGCACATCATCTACAAACTTGCGGATCAGCGTTTTGTTTGTCTCGGTTTGGTTGAGATCCGTGACTTGTGTTGTTCCGTCAATCATGGTATGTCCACTTGGATTGGTTGGAGCCGAGTCCTGCATGTTATCCCAATGCTCAACAATTTTACCATTGCTATTGAAGCGGAAAATATCAAAAGCAATGCTCGTTTTCCCTGCAATAGACTTTTTATAATGTACTGCTACATCATTGCCATCCTGAATAACCCGCTGGACTTCAACCAGCACATTGGCTCCCTTGGATTGGCTAATCCCTTGCAAAAAGGCATCTCTCCCGCTAGCAAAGCTCGGATTATGCTGAATGTACTGATCTTTGCTGATCCAAGCCTCAGCTGCTTTCGTATCGCCCGTTTCAAAGCTCTTCAGAATCTCTACAACCTTATCCTTATTACTCACCCCGATTTGCAAGGTCTGGCTGGCCGGGTCCCAAATCACTTGCTTGCCCCACGCTTCTTTGACGACATCAACTGGTACATAGGTTACCCCTTGCTTGGTCAAGATGGTCGAGGTGGATAGTGGTACCTTAATCCCGTTGATTTGCGCTTCCGGACTGCCTGATACCAGTACAACCGTCGCTTGATCATAACGAATCGTCGTACTTTGACGCGCCGTATTGAATGTAATATGCTTGGCGTCCAGCGGAATTCCTAAACTAGTAGCCAATTGTCTCAGGGGGATCAACACCTGCTTATTTCTCACGATAGGCGCAATTTTGTAAGCCTCCTTCTTGCCATCTACCCAAACCTGGATACCCGTAGTAGGTTTTACGTCGGCTGCTAAAGCCGGTACAGCAGAAGACAGAACGAGCAAGCCAGCAAGTGCAGCAGTAACCGTATGTTTTTTCATGAATGTAAGCCCCTCTCAACCTGTAAAATAGAGTATGGAACGCAATTTCTCTTTATGTAACTAATGTGGTTGCAGTTAACTACGAAGGTATGAACTCTTCCCCACCTATCTAACTTTAAACCCCATTTAAATCATTTGAAACCTTATTAACCCTCCTTTGAATTTTTATACTTATGACCGTTGTCATGCAAGTCACAAACCTTCGAATAAAGGATATGGAAAGCAATAACAATGTATGATCATCCTCATCATTTTATTATAAATAACATGTACTAATGAAGTTAGCTCAAAAAAAGCGGCTCCTATCACCAAGCGAATGGACGCTTTTTGAATAGAAAGCCGCTGTTACCTCATTCATATTGTTATACAGATAACGTCCTCCGAAACTTGATAAAGCTCCCAATTCGCCAGATTGAGATATATACCAGCGCCATCGTAATGGCCAGCATGCTAATTTCGGTCGTACCCAAACTACTGAGGTATTGAGTCAGAACAACCCGAATCAAAATAATAGCGATAATAATATACTTAAAATATTGGTTCGGCTTGGGATAGATGAGACCGTCATCTCGTCTTTCATACGCCGTATGCAGCAAAATAACGTAGCCAAACAGAGCCCCTAATAACCCAGCAACCAGCAGCTCCCAAAAGGCGGGAGGCGCGTACGTTTGACCAGGAATATGCATCAATTGATATACCGATATCATCATAGCTGGGAAAGCGATAAACATAGGGAGCAAAATCCGAAATCCTTTTCCCTTTACCGGGCCCCTTCGTCTTTTGGTTCTCAACCAAATCATCAGCCCCACCAGAACAGCCATCAATGCATAGATAAAGATTGTCGCCATGGTGAAATCCCTTTCTAATATAGAGTCATTTATCCTAAGTTAAATCGACAGTTTTTTCTCCAGCAAATAAGCGTTCAAGCGGATCAATGCATATGCAGCAACCCAACTAATCAACACCGCAACCGGAAAATGCCAGGTAAAAGGAAACCACTGTCCGTTGTGAACATGATGAAACTGCTCATAAATCCGCTGATCGCCTGACCAATAAAAGACGCTTCCTCCACCCATCAAAAGAATCCACAGGATTGGGCTAAGCGGCCGCAAGGTGCTATATTTGGTACTGGCCGTCAGCAGACCCAGCGCAATAACCAACGGCGTAAAGGCGATAATCATTACAAACCAGTTTAAGCCGGCTATCATAAAAGACGCTGCATCCGCAAACGTATAAGCCTGTATGGTCGATGAGATAAATAGCGCGTATAGAGAACCTACTACAAACAAGAGCAATATCACGACAATGGTTTGTAAAATAGCAGCAATCCATTTGGCGCTAATTAGCCACATACGCGGATAGGGAAGGGTCAGCCACCATCCGTAGGTGTCATTTTCCCATTCTCTTCTCAGCATTCCCACACCCATGAAAACAATCATGTACGGCAAGCCCAGAGTGACGTACCACAGCCTTGTCAATTCGAGTTGGTTGTGAAGAGCGAAGTACAAGGAAATCGCGAACGCCGCAATTAGAAATAGTGAGAAATATACAAGTCTCCACGATCTGGGCAGTCGATTGCGGCTTTGCTTTCTCCAGCTTCCTTTATTTCGAAATTCATGGCGTATTAAATCTTTGAACAGCCCGGATGAATTCACGCCTTCCACTCCCTTTTGTACAAATTGCGGAACACCTGGTTCAGCGAGCCATGCTCTGCACGCAGATCATCCGATTCACCAGACCATATCACTCGCCCGCGGTCCATCATGACCGTGTAATCAAACAAGCCTTCCACTTCCTGAATATCATGTGTGCTAATGAGTATAGATTGTTGCCGATCCTCCAAATAATCAATAATCCCAGCTACGATCGCTTCTCTAGAGAGGACATCAATGCCTACAAAAGGTTCATCCAAGATCATAAGCGGTACTTCTCGTGCCAGGCACAGAATCAGCAGCACACGCGCCTCCTGTCCGCGACTCAACCCGGCCATCTTTAGCTCCAATTCCACATCCATATGGTCAGCAAGTTTATAGGCATCCTTTAGATTGAAGCCAGGCAAAAAGGACTTCCCCCATTCCAGCGTCTGCTGAACTGTATGATTGGGATACCAGCGTGCCCGGTCAGGAAGATAGGATATATTCCGGTTGGTTTCCCAGCTAGGCTGTTGGCCCAGCACCTGAAGCTCGCCCCCGTCCGGCTGAATCAACCCCGTGACGGCTCGAAAGAAGCTGGACTTCCCGCAGCCATTGGGCCCAAGTACGCCTACAATACGTCCTGCTGGAATGACAACATCCAGTTGGTCCAATGCTTTTTTATTTCCATATTGCTTCATCAACTGCTTTGCGGTTACCACAGACTCCGTCATGCCTTTTCGCCTCCTTCCTTGTGATCTCCATCCTGTCGGCTTCTTATATATTGCTGTACATCTTCCCAGGATAATCCCAGGCTGCTCATCTGTCCGAGAAACTGTTCGATATACGACATAGCCAATTGTTCCCGAAAGCTGGCAATCCGCTCACTGGACGAAGTTACATACGTACCCAGACCGCGTCGCTTCTCAGTCAATCCGTCCCGTTCCAGCTCCTGATACGCCCGCATCACGGTATTCGGATTCATACGCAATTCCTGCGCCAGATCACGCACAGATGGCATTTTGCTTCCCATTTCAATCTCTCCTTTAGCAATGGAGCTTCGTACTTGATTTAATATTTGTTCATATAATGGCTGGCTAAAGTCTATTAAAAATCGGAACGAGCCAACCCGTTGTTCTTCCATGGGTGTTTCCCCCTAATTCGGCTGTATCTATCGTGCCTGTAGTGTATTATATCACTTAATACACATAATACAATAGCAATTCGTTAAAACGCTAGTCCTGCCTTCCAAATTCCACTCAGTAAATGCTCAGCTTGCGCTCAGATAGCATTCAAGTTAATCCCTTATGATGTATCACGTACCCAACAAACCATAAACGAAAGGTGGAAAATGAAGATGAAAAGCACCAAGAAAGCAATTTTGGCCGGAACGATGGCGTTGGCATTTTTAGGAGGCGGAGCGCTGTACTCCACAGGCGCAGCCCATGCTGCTTCAACTACACCTGAGAAGGCTCCTACTGCAAGCAAAGCACAGGCACCTAAGGGAAACCCTGGCGATGCTAACGGTCCACAAATCGCAGGAGGGAACTATGCTGAGAACAAGGCTCTCCTGAAACTCTTGAAATTGTCCTCCAGTCAGTTGGATACACAGTTGAAGGCTGGTAAATCCCTTGCTACGATCGCCAAAGCACAAGGCGTGAGCGTAAACTCCGTGATTGATGTGATGGTTTCGGATATGAAGTCGAAACTCGCTACGGAAAAACAAAATGGCAAGATTACCGCAAGCGAATATAACCAGCGTGTTTCCAATCTGAAGCAAATGATTACCGATATGGTGAATGGCGTTAAGCCCTCTAAGCCACTAGTAGACGGGGCTAAAGGAGAAGCAGGTAAAGCTCCAGCTAAAACAGATGCGGCTAAGGCTCCTGCTAAGCCAAATGCAGCTCAAGCATCTGCTAAGCAAAAATAGCTACAGCTTCTGTTTTCCAAAAGCTGTAGCTCGATAAGTCACATTCATAAGAACGATTTGTTAATCTGACACAGCCACTCCACAATAATAAATCTCCATCCGGCCTCCCTGTACGGATCGAGAATGAATAAGCCTGCCCTCTGCTACGATACAACAGAAGAGGACAGGCTTATTTTTCATGTATTTCATACAATATGTGGTAAACTAACTTAAGCCAGAGATCACACTTTTTATCCTGATTCAGCAAAAGGAGTATGTAATGAAAATAAATAAACAGGAATTTCATGTACAAGGAGTAAGCTATATCATTAGATCGGCTATGATTCAAGATGCGATGAATTTGTCTGAAATCCGCTTACGGATGGATGGAGAGACTGAAAATTTAGACAGAGAAAAGGGAGAAGCATTCATAAGTACATCCGGTTTTGAACAGCTTATTAAAGCCGATACAGAGCACGCCAAAAATCTATTTTTAGTTGCGGTCGTTCATGATAAAGTCGTTGGATTTTCAAGATGTGAAGGTCATGTTCTGCGTCGATTCGCTCATAAAGTTGAATTCGGTGTGTGTGTACAAAAGGATTTCTGGGGGTATGGAATCGGGACGAATCTTCTGAAAGAATCCATTTCCTGGGCAGACTCTAACGGCATCCAGAAAATGAGCCTACAAGTTCTAGAAACCAATAATAAAGCCATTGAACTTTATAAAAAGCATGGATTTGAAATCGAAGGGTTATTAAAAAACGACAAGATTCTCTCAGATGGTCAATACTACAACACCATAATCATGGGAAGATTCCATAACTAAAAAAGATCCTGTTCCACAGGATCTTCCATCATTTCGAGGCGATATTGGCCCTAGTAGCGATAATCATCGTAGGGATTGCGATTACGATAATGGTCTCGCGGCTGTTGGGCTGCGGTAATCATCAAAAATATGCCTGAGAGCAGGTGCATTAACCAGCCTACAAATGGAATCCACCCAACAACCGAGGTCACAATCCCTAAAATAGATCCATAATAAGTCTCTTTATTAGTCACCGATAGTACCAACGTAACAATGTGGAAAATCAACATAAAGAACAATACAGTATACGCAGAATTTATGACGAGCAGCCCGCCCAAAACAGGAATAGCAAAAAATAGCTCCAATCCGCCCGTAATCCATTTTAATGTTTTTGATGGTGTCATTGTTCCACTCTCCCAATGCTGTTTCATTCCATAAGTATATCCTATCCCCATGCAGGATGACATACATATTTTACTAATTCTATACTTGTATAGCGGCGATCTCACCCCTTTTCCGAATGAGCTAAGCCCTGACTACATATATGTGAGAGAGAACGAAATTTCGTGATTTTTAAAGGGGGGAGCATCATGGGATATTATATTGAAGTGGAACGTGGCGTTAAGCTGTATGTAGAAGATATAGGAGAAGGCATCCCTGTTTTGATGGTGCACGGCTGGCCGCTGGACCATCGAATGTACGAATACCAGGTTGCCCAGTTGCCTGCTTACGGATACCGCTGTATTCAAGTTGATCTTAGGGGGTTCGGGAAGTCTGATCGACCATGGCATGGCTACAATTATGATCGACTGGCAGATGATCTCCTGGCTGTTATACAGGCCCTTCAATTAAGCCATATACGGCTGATCGGTTTTTCTATGGGGGGAGCAATTGTCACGCGCTACATGAGCAGACATAGGGGATGGGGTGTTGATCAGCTAATTTTGATCGGAGCTGCCACGCCTCGGTTTACCCCAACCAGCGACTTTCCTTACGGCACTCCTGTCGCAGAGGTAGATAAACTCATCACACAAGCCTATACAGATCGTCCGCAACTGGTAACATCATTTGGCGAAATGTTGTTCGCCAAACCCGTCAGCCAGAGTTTACGTGACTGGTTACGTGATCAGGGCTTTGCGGCTTCGGTTCATAGCATGGCTTGTACTTTGTATTCACTGCGTGACTCTGATTTACGGCCCGATTTGCCATGTATACACGTGCCTACGTGGATTCTACACGGCAAGCTGGATCGGGTCTGCCCTTTCCCTCTAGCGCTCCAAACTCAAAAAGGAATTGCCGGCTCCAGGCTTATTCCTTTCGAACGAAGTGGTCACGGTGTATTTTATGAGGCACTACCTGAATTTAATTCCACCTTACTGAGCATACTATCCCCATCCTCTATACACCCTAATTGAAACCCTGTTCTCAGAAAAACAAAAAAGACGCCTCAGCGCCGTTATGGCTATGGGGCATCTTTTACTACAAACATGTATCCGCTTAGGATTGTTTGGTATGATTAAAGCTCGTATTGTTTAAAACAGCCAGCTTTTTCTCGCCCTTCACCATGGCAGAACCGCAAATGGGGCATGTCGGCTCGACAGAAAAAGCGAAGTTATCCCGCATCCAGCCGTTGCATGTATCACTGGCGCAATTCCAAACAGTTGTAATTTCCTCAGGAATTTCATCCATTGGCTTTTTCCGTGAATTGTACATAAACATCCCTCTTTCTTCATGATTTATAAAGCGATAAGATGTAATCAGTTCAAAAACGGTCTTGTGAACAGATAAAAACAAATGCCCCAAACGCTATGTTCGGGGCATCTGAAGTAGGCTGTAATTTAAAATTACAGTTTTACAACGTTCTCAGCTTGTGGTCCACGGTTTCCTTCAACTACGTTGAATTCTACGCGTTGGCCTTCGTCCAAAGATTTGAAACCTTCGCCTTGGATTGCGGAGAAGTGTACGAATACATCGCTTCCACCTTCAACTTCGATGAAACCGAAACCTTTTTCTGCGTTAAACCATTTAACTGTACCTGTTTGCATGGAATTACCTCCAAAATATATTTATATGACCTTTATTTTTTACAAATAAAAATTCACATATTGCACAAGGTTATTTCAACCTAAAACAATAACCCTCTACAATATGTGAATCTCAGGTCACAATTTCAATATACTCATATTACCATAAGTGTATTGAAAACGCAAGCACTGGAGAATTTAATTTATGCAGAGTGCTTATGTCATCTATTGCTGCCTCAAGCTGTCTCCATTAGACAAGAGTGAGTCATTAACGCCTACTTAAAACATTATATCCGCAATTGCTTCCTATTATACCAGTAATCAAGAAATAAATATACACAACGTTGCGCAGGAGATGAACTTCTTGAGAAAAAGTCCATCCCCTGCTTTGTTTGCTCATTTTAATTACAAATCCGCTAGTGCTTTAATTTCCTCTGCTGTCAGCGCTTTGTTATATAACTGTACCTCGTCCATGCTGCCGTTAAAGTAGGCATCAGCGACAAAGCGGCTTTTACCGAGATACGCTTCGTTTGTCAGCAACTCATTAGGGTTAAAGGTAATACCGTCATTTACAGCTACTTCTTCACCATTTACATACAGCTTCCCTGTATTCCCCTCCAGTGTAACTGCCACATGGGTCCACTGGTTTAGAGGTAATGATGATTTGGAGAGCAGGCTCTGATCCGTACCTTCATGGATTGTAAACTGGAGTACACCGCTCCCTTGGGAAGGGGTGAGGAACATATGACGAGCCTGGCCGTTGCCGAAGTCAAAAATCCGTTGCCAAGCGGCTCCGCCCTTCCAGTTCACCCAAGCGGAAAAGGTAAAGTCCTTCGCATCCGTTACCGTGTTGGGCAGCTGCACGTAACCATCCTTGCCGTTCAGGGCAAGAGCACCGCCAAGCTTTCCGTCTTTATCCCATGTGGCACCACCATAGGCCTTACCGTCGAGTTGATTATATGTGCTGTCGACAACCGAAGTTCCTTGATCCTCACTCCATGAGTAACGTGCGAGCTGAGGGCCTTGAGCCTGCTCGGGAACAATGGCACTAAAACTTTTCTTTGCTGTAGCTTTGTCCTTTTTAATAGTCGCCGTCAATGTAACTGCTGCAGGCTGGGAACCGGCTTCTGGACGGTACACTTCACCAGTGACAGAAATAATCTCAGGGCGGGAAGATTCCCACGAAATCGTGGTATCTTGTGCAGCTTGAGTAGGTAGCGTGAGATCATAAAAAACGTTGCTTGTGTCGCCTAGACTCAGATCCTTCTGCACTGCAGCTACAATCTTGCTGGACTTCAGATCAGGCTTTAGCGAACCCCATACTGCAACACCCTTGGAGGACAGTGCGGTAAAAGCAAGGGTTTTGGCTCCCGTGTCTGGATCACGGTGCCGCAGGAATACCCCTTTGTACTTCGCACCATCTGCTGTAATTTCCAGCTGATTGTCTGCCCCCAGCTTCCATGTACCGTTCACTCCGCCAGACAGTTTGCCACCGTGATCCAAATTGACGGTAACAGCTTGCTTAATATTGGCCGAAATTTCCTTCCCGTGATTTACATACGAGTATTGGCCGATGACATCCTTCTCTGACAGCTTTTTCAGTGAATCCTCATCTCCTGAATAACGATAAGGAGCAACTACAGGCCAACCGTCAGCGTTCATGAACATTTCATGTACCCGCACTTCAAACTGCTCACCTCTCCCCGGAAAACGGGAGTGAAAAATGACAAAATGCTTTTTCGTCTTGGGATCATAATAAGCCGAGTTGTGTCCGGGCGACACATAGCCTGTTCCCAGCCCTGTTCCCGGATCACCAATTTCTCTTGGAATTAGGTAATTACCTATTAACTTGACGCCGTATGGCTCAATGGAAGCGTCATCAAAAAGAGGTTTGTCAGGATTCGCTTTAACCTTGATCATGTCGTTGCCTTCAGCATCGTAGAAAGGACCATCCGGTGTTTTGGACCGAGCCACACGCAAGTTATATCCGCCATCCGCTGACAATCCGCCATAGGACAGGAACAAGTAATAGTAGTCCGTTTGTGGACTGTATTGTATGTACGGCCCCTCCATACGAGCATGGTTACCGCCCGTCAGTTTTTTCCCGTAGCCTTGGCCTGGTAAAGGCTTCCCTGTTTTTTCATCCATCTGCATAATGAAAATGCCTCCGGAGTAGGAGCCATATACCATCCACAGCTTGCCGTTCTTATCATAGAAAGTGTCAGGGTCTACGGCATTGGGATGCTTGGTTGCGTCATAGATCGTCCCATCTTCACTCGGTTGATCCCACATGCCGGACTTCAGGAAAATTCCTTTATTCTTATAAGGTCCTTCAATTTTATCAGCCACCGCTAGGCCCATAGCTGAACGCGGGGAGTCTCCTTTACAAGCGTTATAGTACATATAAAACTTGCCATCCGCCAGTTGAATGACATCCGCTGCCCACAGCGTGTCTGTCTGCGCCCAATCCAGCGCTTCCTTTAATTCCTCTTTGACGTTGGGAATCAATGCATTACCATTTGCCACACCTGTCGCAATTGTATCCCAATTCATGAGGTCTTTGGATTTGGCAGCCGCCAGATGTGAACCAAAAATGTAAAATGTATCTTTCACTTTCAGGATGGATGGATCATGTACGGAAGTCTCTTTGAAGGAAACAGCCTTTTTACTTTGGCTTAAAATGTTATCCAGACCTTGAGCTTGAAGGGTGGTTTGCTCCAGACTTTGAATCCCAGCTGTATCTGAATTGAGTGTGGACTCGGCGCCCACCAAAGAAGCAGGCAACAACAGTGCCCCTGCCAGAGAAGCAGCCGTTACTTTACGAACAAATAATTGCTTCATAAATCAATCTCCTCTCGTTTTGAACATTCCTGCTAACATAAAACAATAATGAATAAGACGGTCAGGATTATGTTTGTATTAACATCTCCACTCTTAAATTAAATGTTGATCATCCTCCTCTTTTAATTAAAGCGCTTTCAATAAATATGAAAAATAAAACCTCCTTTTGTTAAGAAGGACGATTCAAACCTGACGGTTAATCGTATCTCTATATTATTCAATGAATATGGAAAATTCAATATGTAATTTTATATTTTTATGAATTATTCATTTAATTATTAACCTTAATAAATGTGTTGCTTTAATTCCTAGTTTAAAGTTATAATTTGACAAGTAAAATTCTATATGTTACCTGCCGATATATCTAAAAAGAATTGTTTTACGATGAACATAATACAAATATTTACATTTTATGAGGAGGTGAAAATATATGCAATGGTATTTAAATGGATTAAAAAACTATGTAGGATTCCAAGGTAGAGCAAGACGTACAGAATACTGGATGTTTGTTCTATTTAGTGTAATTGCCAGTTTTATAGTCGGTCTGATCGATGGTCTTTTGGGCTTAACTCCAATATTGACTCTCATCTACTCTCTGGCTGTCCTGTTGCCATCCTTGGCAGTTCTTGCTCGCAGACTGCACGACACGGGTAAAAGCGGTTGGTGGATTCTGATTGCTCTTGTGCCATTCGGTGGCATTGTACTGCTTGTATTCGCATGCCTAGACAGTCAGCCTGGCGACAATAAGTATGGGAAAAATCCTAAATTGTAATTTGATGTAGTTGGTCTAAAACCTCTTTCACTTTTGTGAAGGAGGTTTTTTTATACCCGCTTTTCCCCTATCGAAATTCCAGCTATAAGTTTACCAAGAGACTCCAGCGTCCATACTGGATTAAAAAGTATCCTCAAAGAGAGGAAGAACGTGCATGCGTTTTCGGAAAAGAACCCCCCTTAACAAATTTAGAAAGGCACCCGTTCAGCAAAGCGAGAGTAAGTCTGAACATTCCGTAGAACAGCTCAGTGCAAATATCGGAACCAATCTTCAGCAGATCAGACAAGCGCTCGGCAACAGCACCGACATCGTCATAAGAGAAATTCGAATCGGCAAGGACGGTGACCAGACCATTGCGATCCTCTATACCGACGGTTTGGTGGACCAAAATATAGTCTCCGACTTCATTATGGAATCAATGTTGCTGGACAGCAGCTTGTCCAGGGACGTGGAATGCCGGATTCAAGCCTCCTCTAATGTCATGCAAATGTTGAAAGATTACGCCCTTACTATTGGCAGCATCCGGGATATTACTGACTTTGAAGCCTTGTACAACGCGCTGTTGTCGGGGGATGCAATCATTTTGATTGAGGGTGAGACGCAGGCAATATCGGCCAGCGCACGTGGATGGAAGGATCGGGGGGTCACCGAGCCTGCCTCAGAAAATGTCGTCCGTGGGCCTCGGGAAGGATTTTCTGAGACATTGCGTACGAACACAGCCTTGATTCGACGTAAAATTAAAGATCCGAATCTATGGCTGGAGACCAAACAAATCGGTCGTGTAACCCAGACCGATGTCGCTGTCATGTATATAAAGGGGATTGTGAACCCTAAATTGGTTGAGGAAGTACATGAACGATTGAATCGCATTGATGTAGACGGCATTCTCGAAAGCGGGTATATCGAGGAATTAATCCAAGACAAAACCTTCACCCCCTTTCCGACAGTATACAATTCAGAACGCCCAGACGTGATCGCCGCCGAACTGTTGGAGGGAAAAATTGCGATCCTGGTGGATGGTACCCCTTTTGTGCTTGTCGTGCCTGCATTATTTGTTTCCTTCCTGCATGCGGCGGAGGACTATTATCAGCGTGCAGACATTAGCAGCTTCATCCGTGTCCTTCGTTATACCGGAGTTTTTATTTCCTTGCTCGGTCCGTCCTTATATGTTGCCATCACTACGTTTCATCAGGAAATGCTGCCGACCTCACTGCTAATCGGTCTAGCAGCACAGCGCGAAGCGGTCCCCTTCCCTGCCTTTATTGAAGCACTCATGATGGAACTGACATTTGAAATATTGCGGGAAGCTGGCGTTCGCATGCCCAAGTACATCGGGGCAGCCGTCTCTATCGTCGGCACACTCGTCATTGGACAAGCTGCTGTCGAGGCGGGCATCATATCTGCGGCAATGGTTATTGTTGTATCGATTACTGCTATTTCCAGCTTTGTTCTTCCTGCCTACAATATGTCCATCGCTTTTCGTATGCTGCGATTTCCCTTAATGGGGCTTGCCGCTTCCTTTGGGCTGTTCGGAATTATCGTCGGAGGCATTGCCCTGATCCTGCATATGTGCAGCCTTCGTTCATTCGGCGTTCCCTATATGACTCCTTTTGCACCTCTCATACCGGCAGACACCAAAGATACCATCTTTCGATTCCCTCACTGGATGATGATGTCACGTCCCCGGTTAGTCGATCAGAAAAATGTCAAACGTCGAAACAGCACTCCGCCCCGCAAATCACGGGAATAGAAAAAAGAGAAACCGTCAGAAAGGAGTGGATCATCATGAAGCGGAAGAAGGCGTTTCTCTTCCTGATTCTTGCACTCGTCTTACTTCTGACAGGCTGTTGGAATCGTAGAGAGTTGAATGAGCTTGCCATCGCCGTCGGTATGGGAATCGATAAGCAAGGAGATCAATTCCGGGTCTCTATCCAAGTGGTGGACCCTGGCAAAGCATCGGCTAAAAAAGGAGCAGGAGGTGGGGCTCCAGCCACCTTGTATACAGAGGAGGCGGACACCATATTTGAAGCGATCAGAAAAATAACAACAATTAGTCCCCGGAGAATGTATTTTTCTCACCTGCGCATATGTGTTATCGGTGAGTCGTTAGCTGCCGAAGGGATGGCAAAATCTTTAGATTTACTCTCCAGATATCATCAGTTCCGCACTGATTTTTATATTGTAGTGTCCAAGGACGTTAGTGCGGAGGATACGTTGAAAATTATGACGCCTTTAAATCCGATTCCCGCCAATGACCTTTTTTCTTCCCTGGAAACATCACAGAAAAACTGGTCGCCTAGTACGACGGTAACCTTGGATGAATTGATTGCAGCTATGACTAGTGAAGGAAAGCAGCCTGTGTTGACAGGACTTCGGATCATTGGCAATAAAGAAATGGGAGAAACCAGCAACAATGTGCAAAAGATCGCTCCGTTCAGTCGTTTACAGTATTCAGGACTTGCTGTATTCAGAAAAGATCGACTAATCGGATGGTTAGATGAAACTGAAAGTAGGGGCTATAATTTTATCCTTGGCAAAGTGCAAAGCTCTGTCGGTTACGTTGCTTGCCCTAGAGGCGGCAAAGTCGTCTCCGAAATCATTCGCACCCAAACCACTGTAAAAGGAAGCACCTATAGGGGAGAGCCTCAAATTCATATTAAAATGCAGGTTGAGGCCAACGTGGGAGAAGTCGAGTGTACTGACCTCGATTTGACCAAGGTAGGAACGATTTATGACATTGAAAAGCAAGAAGAAGAAAAAATAGAAAATATTATGAAGTCGGCAGTTAGAAAGGCCCAACAATCGTACAAAACGGACATATTCGGATTCGGTGAAGCCATTCACCGCGCTGCCCCGAAGACTTGGAACAGACTGAAACAAAACTGGGATGAGGAACACTTTACAGAATTACCCGTAACGATCAAAGTCGATTTCAAGATTCGGCGCTTGGGCACCATCGGTAGCTCCTTTATGAATGATATGAAAGAGTAATTCCTCACTCCACAAAAGAAGGTGTTTTGCAAAGTGCTATCTCAAATCGTAAAAATCATCGGCATATTCCTCGTCGCTGCTGTAATTAGCTTAATTGAAGTCCCCGACATGTGGAAAAAAGGATTTAAAAAAGAGCTTTGGTTATTTTTCATCCTACTCTTTTTTGCGGTCGGAATTAGTTGTGCCAAGGTATTACACTGGCTCATTCCCACCCCCCTGGATTGGATAACAGCCATATATAGACCATTCAGCAATTTCCTGATCCATATGGGCCTAATAAAATAAGAGGAGGTGAAAAACGGGTGCCCGCACAAATCAAAATCTCAGCACGACAAATCATGATCATATCTGCTTTATTTACGGTCGGAAGTGCAATTCTCATCGTCCCTTCAGGGATGGCACTTGTAGCCAAACAAGATGCGTGGATTGCCGCGCTCGTGGGGGTCGGGGCTGGGCTCCTTATCTTGTATATGTACAGCAAGCTTGCGGCGCTTTATCCAGAGATGACCCTGGTTGAGATGATGGAAACCCTACTCGGAAAATGGTTAGGCAAAACCGTAGGTTTTCTATTTTTCACCCTACTATTCATTAATGCTCCTGTACCGGTGTTATTTTATTTAGGGAATTTTATGACTACTCAAATGATACCGGAAACGCCGATTCTAGCGGTAAATATTCTTTTTGCACTTATCATAGTATTCGCTGCTCGGCTGGGTCTCGAAGTCCTGGCTCGTTCGGCCGAACTGTTGTTTCCTTTATTTACTCTGCTGTATATTTCTTTTGTAGGTTTAGTGGTATCCAACATTAAGCTGGAAAATGTCCAACCTGTATTGGAGGCAGGAGTAGGGCCGATTTGGCCTGCTGCCCTGTCCTTTTTTAGCACAGTATTTATACCTCATATTATTTTGCTCATGATCTTCCCTTCTTCTATAAATCGTTCCGATCAAACCCGTAAAGCTTTTTTCATAGGAAGCCTGATTGGCGGATTAATGCTGGTCGTGGTGGTTGCATTGACAATTTTGGTATTTGGTCCTGACTTAACGGCAAGAAATATATATCCTAGCTATGCGTTAGCCAAAAAAATTAGCATTGGCAACTTTCTACAGCGCATCGAAGCCATCATGGCTACAATGTGGTTTATTTCACTTTTTTTTAGAATCACGCTGTATATGCACACCACAGTGACAGCAATAGCCCAAATCTTTTGTCTGAAAAGCGATCGGCAACTGGTGCTTCCTCTCGGGATGTTATTAGTCATCCTGTCCATCATCGTGTACCCTAATGTCCCTTACCAACAAACCTATGATACAAAGACGTGGATTCCCTATTCTCTATCCATTGGGTTGTTTTTCCCCTTACTGCTGCTCTGTATTCATGGGATACGAACAATCTGGTCAAAGAAAAAAACAGCATCCAAAGGGTAAATCACACTCTTTTTTCGTTATCTGCGAATTTTTTTAGCGCTACCTGTTTACAATCTTCTCTTTTAGTTTATTTTAAACGAGTATTAAGCTGGCGCTAAGATTGGGCGTGTATGATGTATTTAAGAATCTGGTAACTATATAAGCCGGATGGGCTAAAGGCATAAACATCACTCCCGTTGGATATCCATATACCGTTCCACCCCGTCAGAAATTTAATGAAACACAAAAGGAGATTTACACTTATGAATCGAAAACGAATGTTGGTCATCTGCACACTGTTGCTGGCGTTATCTATTGGGCAGTCATCTACTTGGGGAAGTCGGGCTAATGCTGCTGCACTGGCTCCAGAGAGAGCCCTGCATGTACAGGACAATGAAGCTTCCAAGGATGATGATCTGTTGAAAGCACTGGGTATATCCTCGGATGAGCAATTATATGATGCGTTATATAATGGTCAAACCTTGGCTGATATTGCACAAACCCATAATCAGGATGCTCAGGCTATCGTTGATCTACAGGTAGCTCAGTTGACGGAGCAGTTGGATCAACGACTGGCCAATAAGAGCATTACCCTAGAGCAATACCAAGCCCATAAGGCAGAACTGACACAAGTCGTTGCCAAAAGTGTATTCGGGCTGTAAGCCTAGACACGACCGAACATCAAAAAGCGCTGAACCCTTAGAGGATCAGCGCCTTTTCTGTATTTGATATAACTTACGCTTGATATACCCGAATCAGATTGGTCGTGCCTGCCTCAGCGACAGGGACGCCTGCTGACAGGACTACAGTATCTCCTTTATGGATATATCCTGCATTCAGCGCGTTACGGATGGAAGATTCGAACATTTCATCCGTTGTGGCTACCTTATCCCCTTTAATCGGGAATACACCGGACAACAGGCAAATTTTAGCGAATACCGTGTTATTCGGAGTAACCGCAATGATCGGTGCCTTCGGACGATATTTGGACACCATACGAGCCGTGAATCCACTGGCAGTCGAGGTAATAATCGCTTTGGCATCCAGCTCCAGAGACGAACTCACCGCACCCTGACTAATGACTTCAGTAATGTTGGTGCTTTGGCGTGCTCTGCGCTTATCGAACTGCTCCTGGTAATCCAATTGTGATTCTGCACTGGCAGCTACCGCAGCCATGGTCCGTACGGATTCAACAGGGTATTTACCTGCAGCAGATTCGCCCGACAGCATCACTACGTCAGCTCCCTGCATAACGGCATTGAACACGTCACTAACTTCAGCTCTCGTCGGACGCGGGTTCACCTGCATGGACTCCAGCATGTGAGTAGCAACGATAACGGGCTTGCCGACCAGATTACACTTGTCGATCATTTCTTTTTGCATCACAGGCACGTCTTGAATCGGCACTTCCACGCCCAAGTCGCCACGAGCTACCATAATACCGTCCGAAGCTTCGATGATATCATCCAGGTTTTCCATACCTTCGGCATTTTCAATTTTGGAATAAATCTGTACATGCTCGGCATGATGTCCCTTCAAAATCTCACGGATTTCACGGATATCGTCGCCTTTACGCACAAAAGAAGCCGCAATAAGCTCGATACGCTGCTCCACCCCAAATTGAATGTGCTTCACGTCGCGCTCTGTTACACCTGGAAGAGTTGTATGAATCCCTGGCAGATTCACACCTTTTCTCGGCTTCAAAATACCGCCGCTTACGATGTTACAAATCATCTCGGTTCCTTCGATGGAGGTTACAGTCAGATCAACCAAACCGTCGTCGATGAGAATGCGGTCACCTGCTTTGATATCCTTCGGCATATCCGGGTAATTCACCGAAATACGATGCTCGTCCCCCAAAATCTCTTCCGTGGTCAGAATGAGCTGGCTGCCTGGCTTCAGTAGAACAGATGCCTCCTTCAGCTTGCCAATCCGTATTTCCGGTCCTTTAATATCCATCATGACAGGGATACAGGTATTCATTTCCTTCGCTGCCTGTCTCACATTTTCAATACGTTTAACATGATCCTCCAGCTCCCCATGAGCCATGTTCAAGCGAGCTACAGTCATACCAGCCTGGATCATTTCTTTTAACAAATCAATGGAGTCGCAGGCAGGTCCCATAGTACAAATAATTTTCGTTTTAAGCATAGTAATGTCATCCTCCTGAATGTCTTTACTGTATAACTTCTTCTCCACTTTTCTTCTCTATCTACATTAAACTTATATAGTCCTATTCTACCTGTACCCGTTCACCAAGACTATGAACTATAGTATGATGGATGTATTACAGTATGATGAATGTTGAAGACATTGGAGAGTGAGTTTTGTGATTACATTGACGGGTATACGGCAGGACAATGGCGTAGACTGGTATGAAAAGGCTGGTGCAAATACCGACAACGATGAC
This sequence comes from Paenibacillus sp. EKM10P, assembly GCF_011800655.1. Classification (NCBI taxonomy): domain Bacteria; kingdom Bacillati; phylum Bacillota; class Bacilli; order Caryophanales; family Paenibacillaceae; genus Paenibacillus; species Paenibacillus sp. EKM10P. The sequence goes on from NZ_JAALET010000006.1 coordinate 73,187, forward strand.
TTGCTATTCATTTTGGTCACCTTTGGCAAATGTGTATATTGGGTGAACGATAGCAAGATCATTCTGGGCAAGGGTGAAGCACTGCTTTTACCCGCTCATCTGAATTACTATGGCAAGAGCATTCCTACGCTTTTCCATACCAAGTATGTGATACATTGCCGCAAAACATGTACGAACAGCACACTTCCCATACTGAATACAGACCAGCCGTTATGGATCAAGCCCGGATGCTACGATTTGCTGCATGAACGGATCAAATCGATGTATTATCAATGGACTGAACACCCAAGCTACTACGCCCTGATGGCTGACTGTCTGCTGACCGAAGCCATGATTTATATGAACCAGGAATGGGACAAAGGTACCGTTCCTCGCGATAAAGAACGGCATGTAGAACATATGAAACAGTACATTCAGAATCACTACAGGGAAAAGGTAACCAAAGAAGAGCTTGGTGATGCCATTCGCAAAACCCCCAATTATGCCGCGACACTGCTGCGTGAGGTTACAGGCCAAACGATCAGCGAGCATGTACATACGCAACGTATTAAAACCGCTATCTACATGCTGACGGAGTCGCGGCTAACGATTCGTGAAATTTCGGAGTATGTGGGCTATAGTGATGTGTCCTATTTTCATCGGATCTTCAAACGCTTAACAGGCTGTTCCCCGTCCGAGTTTCTGGATGAACGTTCCTCCATCGTCTAATCTGATAGCCTGAAGCGGAATTTTATAGATAAAAAAATGGCCGCTTCACATCGAATGCTGCTCTAGTTATCCTTTTTTTCATTAAGGGACAAGAGCGCTCCGTGTAAAAGCGACCATTATATTTATAGTTACACGCATGAATCTGCGTATATTGGTGCTGACTGAATGATATTATTTGGAGGAACCCGCTGTTTTGACTTTGTCCAGCATTTTATCGTTAAAGCCAAACATCCAAGTCAGGACAAAGGATACTGCCATAGCAGCCAAGTTCGCCAAAATATAAAACGGAAGCTGATGGTTCATGTAGAGCAACGTACCTGGAATAACAGTAACCGCCATCCCTGTAGCCGCCAAATGCAAGACCGAAGCAATAAAACCACCAACCGCTCCGCCGATGAGACCCATGACAAAAGGCTTCATATATCTCAAGTTGACCCCGAAGATAGCCGGCTCTGTAATTCCTAGGAAAGCAGAGAACGAAGAAGGAAGCGCCAACGCTTTCAGCTTGCTGTCCTTCGTTTTCAGACCAACTGCCAGACAGGCAGCTCCCTGTGCAGCCATTGCGCAGGTAATAATAGCATTGAAGGCATTTACGCCGTTCTTTTCAAGCAGTTGAATCTCCAGGAAATTAAATATATGATGCACACCTGTAACGACGATAATCTGATGCAAAAAGCCGATGACGATCCCTGCAATACCGAAAGGCAAATCAAGTACAAATATGGTTCCGTGCAGCACCCATTCTTCAAGTGAATGGAAAACTGGACCGATAGCAAACAGTCCCAAAGTGATCATAATCAACAATGTTAAAAATGGTGTGAGAATCAGATCCAGCGCTTCAGGCACCCGTTTGCGTAGCGCCCGCTCCAGCTTGGCTCCGATCAAGCCCACGAAGAAGGCTGGTAATACCGAGCCTTGATAGCCCACCACAGGAATGAAACCGAACATCGTCAACGGATGGGCTGAGCCGTCCGCAACACTATACGCGTTAGGCAAAGCCGGGTTTACCAGCATCAGACCGAGAACGATACCCAGCACCGGACTGCCGCCGAATACTCTAAAGGCTGACCATGCGACTAACGCAGGCAGAAAGGCAAAAGCCGTATCCGTTAATACCTGTGTATATAATAAAAAGTTAGGTGAAATATCCTGCGGCGTCATGCCGAGCAAGGCGAGAATTTGCGGCTGAGTGAGCAAACCGCGCAATCCCATGAACAGCCCCGTAGCGACCAGCACTGGAATAATCGGTACAAACACGTCGCCAAAGGTGCGGATAGACCGTTGGAAGACGTTGCCCTCCTTTTTCGCCTGACTCTTCACCTCTTCTTTAGATGAACCCGTCACGCCGAGCTTTTCAACCTCATCAAAAATCCGATTTACCGTTCCTGTACCAAAAATAATTTGATATTGACCTGAATTGAAGAAAGCCCCCTTAACCTTGTCGATCTCCTCAACTTTCTTCTGATCAATCTTCTCTTTATCATGCACCATAATGCGCAGGCGCGTTGCACAGTGAGCAAACGAAGCGATATTTTCCTTTCCACCGATCGCCTCGATCACTTCTTTAGCTATCTCTCTGTTTTCCGCCATGATGTTCATCCCCTCGTTCATTCCGTTATGTTTGATGATTAACGATCCACTTGATGAATTAGCCTACTCATGTAAAATTCCATTTTACCGCTTGGAAGAGAGCCTCTCCCTTGTCGGCAAAAAAGCGTATTTCGTCACTCTCTGGGTGCGGAAAAATACGACTGGTGAACACTTCTTCCCCATCATTGACGAAAATCTCAACTGAAGATGTATCTACAAACAGATGAAGTTTAATATGATCCTTGTCCCATGCACACTGCCGTACTTCACCGTACGAAGTGGCTACAGGCTCACCCGATTGCGTACGATCCAATACAAGTTTACGGCTAATGGCATCATATTTAATCACCGTTTTCTCCGTCTCACCTGCACGGAATTCAATACCGAATGCCTTGGCATCCAAAAGATCTACTTCGCAGATCATCTCATAGGCAGTACCCTTAAATCCTTCGTAGGTTTTGCTCTCTGAGGACAACGTGTCAGCTACCCGATCCTCACTATTTCTACGCAGCGTGGTTAATTCGGGGATAGGCCGCTGCAAGAGTTTTCCCTCATGAAGCGTAAGTTCCCTCGGTAATGTCAGACAGTGGGCCCATCCGTTCGGATCTGTCGGATATTCGATATCCGGTAGCCCCATCCAGGCCACCATAATACGACGCCCCTGCGGGTCAATCATCGTCTGTGGTGCATAGAAGTCGAAGCCCCGATCAAGCTCGTGGAATGCGCCGTGCTCCAGTGTTCTTGTCTCTGTATCCAGCAGTTTGCCGATGACGTAGCCCGATTGATAAATATTGTGGTTTTCATCCCCTGAAGGCTCCAAGCCTTGTGGAGAAAAGACCAACACACCCGCTCCATTCAGTTCAAAATAATCCGGGCATTCCCACATATATCCAAACGATTCCAGCCCCGTGCTCAGTTCTCCCTCGAACTGCCAAGTGTGAAGATCCGTTGAACGATAAAGGACAACGCAGCCTGTTGAATCTGTTCTTTGTGCACCAATCATACAGTAGAAACTATCGCCGTCCTTCCACAGCTTGGGATCACGAAAATGGTCTGTATAACCTTCTGGCACATGGCCAATAACAGGATGCTCCCACTTGGTAATGTGACCGCTCTCATCCATAACAGCCATGCATTGATAAGGATGTCTGATCCAGTTTTCGTCACGTGTATTTCCTGTATACATCATGTATAATTTGCCCTCATGCTCCAGCGCGCTGCCGGAATAAGCCCCATGCGAGTCGAAGTAGTCTCCAGGTGTGATGCCAATGCCTGCACTATGCCATGTGACCAAATCTTTGGATTTCAAATGATACCAATATTTCATTCCGTGATCGGTTCCTAGTGGGAACCACTGATAAAATAAGTGGTATTCGCCTTGATAATATGAAAATCCATTCGGATCATTGAGCAAGCCTGTCGGTGGTTGGATATGAAACGACTGCCGCCACGGACATTGCTCCACCTTTTTCTGCAAGCTTGCTATTTCACCGGGCTCAGCCTGCTCGATTAATCGATACTTTTGTTCTTTTGTCATTTTCATAGGTGTACCTCATTTTTTTAAAACTTAGATTTTTGGGAACCGGTTCCAATGTAATGAAAAAAAATTAAACGGAACCGGTTCCTATACAATGAAAAAAATATACTCATCCATGGATTTGCAACCGATTCCAATTGTGCAAGAGTGCAATGGAACCGGTTTCGAAGAAATTATAATCCACCTGCTCAGCGTTTGTCAACGCTTTCTCTTTCAATAAGGGTATAATCCATGACTGTCACTTGCTCTACCGTTTTATGTTCTACCAGCCGTACAATGTTTTGGGCTGCTACACGTCCGGCCTCCATATACGGATATTGAACAGTTGTTAGCGCAGGGTGAATGACCTCCGTAATATCGTATCCCCCAAAGCCAGTGACCGACAAATCCGACGGGATGGTAATTCCTCTGGAATAAGCCGCGTTGATTACCCCAAGCGCGATATTATCCGTAGCACACACCATCAACGATGGCTTGAATTGGTCTAAGATGGCGGATGCGGCAATCCTTGCATCGGACATTTTAAATCCGGTTTCATAGTATCTGATATCATATCCTGCGGCTCGCATCGTCTCGTCCGTATAACACGTAGCAGGTAACGCATCGCGAACAGCCTGCCTAAAGCCCTCTTTGCGTTGCACACCGACAGCAACGTCCCTTTCAGTAACACCGACATAGGCAATTTCACGGTGGCCCTTTGACAGGACATATGCACCGATATCATATCCGGCACGATAATCATCATGGATAAGGCTATGGATCTGCTCATGTTGTTGGCCTACCAGCAATACCGGAATACTGATGTCTCGAATCGCGGTCAGGTGGTCGTCTGTAATTTGAGCAGCCAGCAGAATGATGCCTGAAATTTTTTGTCGTGCGAACTCATAGATCGCTTCGATTTCACGCTTTACATCCTGACTCGTATTAGAGATCAGCATCTGGTAATGCTGGGAACGCAGTTCCTCATCAATCCCCATTAACGTATGGGATGTCGCAAAGGAATCCAGCCGTGGCACGACGGTTCCGATAATGTTGGTTCGTTTTGCCTTCAAACTTTGGGCAAAGGTATTGGGCACATACCCCGTGGCCTTAACCACCTTTTCAATTTTACGCTTAGTGTCCAGACTGACAGATCCGCCGTTCAAAAAACGGGATACGGTGCTCTTGGATACACCAGCCATTTGGGCTATATCTGCAATTGTCTTATTCATGAGGTCCCCCGGAGATTTTCATTTTCATAAGCGTCCAAAACTTCTCATTTCATATAATTCTATAATACCATATGGCAGGATTGGATTGCTGTAGCTTCAGTTTCACTATGCACAAAAAAGCCGTCCCTTCCATGAAGAAGGAAACGGCGTTTTATGATGGACTGGATTTTAAAAATCAAAGTTGTCCGGATCTGGACCTACCCGAAGATTGGCATTTAACGCCTGAATCTGATCCATATCCTCACGCGTCAATTCAAAGTCAAAAATATCGGCATTTTCGACGATTCGATGCGCCTTGGTGGACTTGGGAATAGTGACGACTCCCTGCTGTACATCCCAGCGTAAAATCACTTGAGCCACCGATTTACCGTACTTGTTCGCTATGTCTTGCAGTACCGGATGATCGAGCAATTGGCCTTGCATGAGCGGGGACCAGGCTTCCATTTGGATGTTGTTCTTTTGACAGAATTGCAGCAGCTCGGTTTGGGTTAGCTGTGGGTGAAACTCCACCTGATTGACCATTGGCTTGATTTCTGCATCCTGCATGAGATCTTCCAAATGATGAATTTGGAAGTTGCTGACTCCAATGGCCTTAATCCGTCCTTCTTTATACAAGGACTCCAAAGCTCTCCAAGCTTCTTTGTACTTCCCTTGAACCGGCCAATGAATCAGATATAGATCCAGATAGTCCAGCCCCAGCTTGTCTAGGCTTGCTTCATAAGCTGCTCGCGTCTCTTCATAGCCTAAATCTGCATTCCACACTTTGGACGTGACGAATAGTTCTTCTCTGGACAGATTATTCTCCGAGAGGGCTTCCTGAATAGCCTGTCCTACACTGTTTTCATTCGCATAGATTGCCGCTGTATCTATACTGCGGTAGCCATGCTTTACAGCAGCCTTCACAGCATTGACCAGCTCTGAACCTTCTTCTACTTTAAATACCCCGATGCCAAACCAAGGCATGCGAACTCCGTTGTGCAATGTTGTTGTGCTTTGTAGGTTTTGTGTCATTTTGTATCTTCCTCTCTATTTTTTAAAAGTTTTAGCCTGCCAAGGCGGTTGTATCCCTTTTTTCGAGCATACGACTCCAGACTGTCAGTAGAACCGCCACCAAAACCATTACCCCACCGACCCAAGTTGTATGCATGAGACCCATTGAATCTGTCACAATACCTCCCACATATGCTCCGATTGCGATCCCTGCATTGAAGGCCGCAATATTAACAGCAGAGGCGACATCGACCGCTTTGGGTGCAAAACGTTCGGCTAACATAACTACATACACCTGTAGACCAGGCACATTCATAAACGCAAGCAATCCCATAAAGAAAATCGTCACCAGACCTGCCGTTTGAAATGGCACGGTAAACCACAGCAGAAACAGGATCACAGCTTGAATCAGAAACATGTAAAACAAAGCTGAAAGCGGTCTGCGGTTCGCAGCTTTTCCACCGATGACATTCCCGATAGCAATGGCGATTCCATACAATAAGAGAATGAATGTTACCGTATTTTCTCCAAAACCGGTTATGTCATGAAGTAATGGAGATAAATAAGTAAACACGACGAATGTGCCCCCATATCCCAAGGCAGTAATGATAAATGCAAGTAGCAAGCGACCATTCGTAACCAGTTTGACCTGCTCGCTGAAAGGAGTCTTATTCCCTTTTCGGAGCGTAGAGGGCAGCAGAATCAGATTGGCAATGAGGGCCACAACACCGACGACCACAATAGCCATAAATGCAGCCCGCCAACCCCATTGCTGCCCAACGTAGGTGCCCAATGGTACCCCTGTTACGGTGGCAACGGTCAAGCCGGAGAACATAATCGAAATAGCACTCGCCCGCCGATCATCGGGAACAAGGTCGGCCGCGATGGTGGACCCGATGGACATGAACACTCCATGGGAGAACGCCGAGATGACACGTGCAATCAGCAGCAGGGTAATTCCACTAGAGACTGCAGCAAGGCTGTTGCCTGCGATAAACACAATCATGATCCACAGCAGCAGCGTTTTACGAGGAACACTCGATGTTAACGAGGTCAACACAGGTGCCCCAATGGTAACCCCTAATGCATACAGCGTTACAGTTAGTGCGGACATTGTTACGGATATGTGCAAGTCTTCAGCGATCAGGGGAAGCAATCCTACGCTGATGAACTCAGTGGTCCCAATGGCAAAGGCGCTTACGGCTAAAGCCAGTAATGGCCAGATACTTCGTTTGGATTCTGGCGACATGTTTTTCACTCCTATCTATAGTAATCTTCGACCAGCAGATGTTATTATGAGTTATTCAATCAATTATGAACAGTACGTACTTTTTAGTGATATAGGTACCAAAAAGTACCCTACAGGTGACATACACGGAGGGATCGGCATTGGGGAAGAAAAAATACAATATCTCTGTTGAGGCGACATTAGAGGTGATCGGGGGAAAATGGAAGTGTGTGATTCTGTGTCATTTGACCCATGGAAAGATGCGAACAAGTGAATTAAAGCGAATGATGCCTTCCATAACACAAAAAATGCTGACTCAACAGCTTCGTGAATTAGAGGAAGATGGCATTGTCAATCGGATTAGCTATAATCAGGTTCCACCCAAAGTGGAGTACGAGCTTAGTGAATATGGATGTAGTTTGAAAAGCATTTTGGATTCACTTTGTGCCTGGGGAGAAAGACATATTATTAAAGAATACGGGGATAAATCTGCGGTTTTGGAGGATAACATTCTGAATAAGCTGTAAAGCAAAAAAAGCGTCTGCACTAGATCAGCAGGCGCTTTCTCTCTCTTACAATTCCAAGAGTTACGAATTGGACATCATTTTATTTGGTAAAATCAATGACCATACGTCCTTGGATTTTGCCATGCTCCATCTCTTCGAAGATCTCATTGATGTCTTCAAGCGGACGTTTTTGTACAAGAGGAACAACTTTACCTTCTGCAGCAAACTGGAACGCTTCTTTAAGGTCTTCACGAGTACCGACCAAAGAACCGATTACTTGAATGCCGTCCAGAACCAGACGCGGAATGTCCAGATCCATTTTATCGGTTGGAAGACCTACAGCTACGACACGCGCGCCAGCCTTCACAACGTCAATAGCTTGGTTGAAAGGTGTTTTGGCAACAGCAGTAACCACGGTTGCATCCAGACCAGCACCGTTCGTTAATTCCTTAGCTCGGGCGACTGGATCTTCTTTCATGCTGTTAACAATATAATCAGCACCAATTTTTTTGGCCAGTTCGAGTTTTTCATCACTGATGTCAAAGGCTACAACTTTAGCATTGAATACATTTTTAGCGTATTGCACAGCCAGGTTACCCAAGCCGCCGATACCGAAGATACCGATCCATTGTCCTGGTCTGATATCGCTTACTTTAACTGCTTTATATGTTGTAACCCCTGCGCAAGTTACACTACTTGCAGCGGCAGGATCAAGATTATCTGGTACTTTGACCGCATAGTCAGCTGTGACAATACATTGTTCTGCCATTGCACCGTCTACCGTGTATCCGGCATTTTTAACTTCACGACACAAAGTTTCCCGTCCAGTTAAACAATATTCGCAGTGACCGCAGCTTTCGAACATCCAGGCAATACTTACGCGATCGCCAATTTTAAGACTGGTCACTCCTTCACCTAATTCAATGACTTTCCCAATACCTTCATGTCCCAGAACTCTGCCTGTGACATCACCGAAATCTGCATTTTTTACGTGCAAATCTGTGTGGCAAACCCCACAATATTCAACTTGGACTAACGCTTCCCCATGTTTCAGGGAGCGCAAAGGTTTCTCTTCTACACTAACTTTCTTGTCTTTTGTAACAATTGCTGCTTTCATGTAGATCTCTCCTTTGAGTAGATATGGAATTATTTTGTAACGCACACCCCACTATTATAGTTACTTCCCCCAAAGAGGACAAACAAAATTTCACCACTCCATTATTCTTTCTACACCCCGGTAATAATAAGCAACCATTTCTACCTTTTTCCTAAGTCCTTGTACCCTTGCAGGAACTTTGTACAATAATTTACAATGTAAAAAGTTTCACATACTCTATTTGGAAGAAGGATAAAGAAACATGAAAAAACATTGGAGAGGTTGCTTGTTCAGCATATTTTCCATAATCTTGGCACTGTCGGTAACAGGATGTACATCACCCGCCACTTCTAGTCCTACTAGCGCATCATCGTCCTCAGCTAACAACGCTCATGCAGTTATTCAGAAAAGCCCGCACTGGTCCTACGAAGGGGATGAAGGACCGGAGCATTGGGGGGAGCTGGAAAAGGATTTTGTCGCTTGTGGTAACGGTCAGGAGCAATCTCCCATCAACATAGAGCATTCCCATCTGGAAGCTTCGCATACGCAGCAACCGCTGCAGGTTCATTATTCAACCACTAAAGTATCCATACTGAATAATGGACATACCGTCCAAGTCAATGCAGCTAGTCCCAGCAATAATATTGTCGTGGACGGCACTACATTCACCTTAAAGCAGTTCCATTTTCATCATCCAAGTGAACACCAAATAGACGGTAAAAATGCTGAAATGGAGCTTCATTTTGTTCATCAAAGCGACAACGGAAGCACAGCTGTCTTAGGGGTTCTTATACAAAGTGGCAAAGAAAACAAGGCCTTCAACCGCATTTGGTCCAAACTGCCGAAAGATATTTCCAAAGAAGCGGTTCTGAATGAGGATGTAAATCTCGCTGCGCTGCTGCCAAAAGACCTGCACTCCGTTCGCTACAATGGGTCGCTGACTACCCCACCATGCACAGAGCATGTGAATTGGACGGTATTGGAACAGCCTATTGAAATGTCCGCAGACCAAATCAATCAGTTTGCTGCCATTTTTCCCGATAACCATCGTCCTGTACAACAGCTAGGAACCCGTGAGCTGAAGACCGATAAACAATAAAATATAGTGCCCTAAGACATAAAGATATAAGGTGCATTTTAAATACAAACAGAAGCCTCCTCATTCATCTGATAGAGGGGCTTCTTGTTATTATAGTTGCTGTCTACTTACCATCGTTATAATCGCACCAGTTGCTCCACCTTCACCGGCAGACCTGTGCGCATAGAGCGGTTGGCAGCGATGCCTGTTAAAATGGACCATGCGCCATCAATATGGGAGGCCGCACGATGAAACCGATCCTCTGCCGGCTTATCGAAAATATCCCGCAGCATGACCGGATCTCCTCCGCCATGTCCCCCCACGCCTTCCTCTACTTCGACCTCGTAAGGTGCTGCAAAGTGAGGATAGATCGTGATAGTTTTCTCTTTTAGCGCCCCCTCATCTGCCTTGCTGCCACCGGAATTAACATAGGATTGCTCGGACACCCGAACTTCCATCCGTCCCTTGGTGCCGTTAAATACAATGATAAAGCCCTCCCATGGCATATAAGCGTTCAGTGAATAGTTCATTACCGTTTTATTCTGATACTTCACCATGACACTGAGCGTATCCTCAATACTGATATTGTCGCCAAATACGCTTTGGTCCCGCACATATCCATCCTCATGCTCCGCATCCAGATACATACTTTTTAGATGCTCGTTACGATCCAGATGTAAGGCAAAAGGGTCATTCTCCGCCGCCTTGCTGCCGTAAGCCCGTTGATAGAACTCCGTCACGCCACGCTGCTCCGCATTCTCCCGGCCGTAAAATTTCAAATCACCCAGCGCATACACCGTCTCCGGCTTCGAGCCAAGCCAGAAGTTCATCAGGTCAAAATGATGCGTTGATTTGTGCACCAACAGACCGCCGCTATTGCGCTTGTCCCGGTGCCAGCGGCGGAAATAATCCGCGCCATGCTGGGTATTCAGCAGCCATTCAAAATTGACTGATAAGATGTCACCCAGTGTCCCGTCCATGATAACCTCACGGATTTTCGTATTATGCGGGGCATAGCGATAGTTAAAGGTGACGCGCAGCTTCCGTCCCGTGCGTTCTATGGCATCCAGAATGTCTTGGCATTTATCCTCGTCCACCGTCATCGGCTTCTCGGAAATGACATCACAGCCCAGCTCCATCGCCCGGATAATATACCGATGATGCACCCGGTCAATGGTGGTGACGATGACGATATCCGGCTTCACCTCCGCGATCATCCGATCAAATTCGTGAGCTTTATAGGTTGGAATCAGCTGGTGCTCGTATTTCTCTTGCAACAGCCGATTGGCATAGTCCATTCTCGTCTGGTTGACGTCACAGAACGCGACCAGCTCTGATGTATCTTTGAAAACGGTAACAACTTCACCGTAAAAAAATTCAGCTCTTCCTCCGGTGCCCACAAGCGCATATTTGATTTTAGCCAATAGGTTCACACCCTTTACATGAATTACTTCTATTTTATAGTATAAGAAAGAGCGAAATCTTCGCTTTTATTGTGAATCGGTCCAAAAAGTATGCATATATTATCCTCATGAATATTTTCATAAAGGAGCACGTCGTTATGATCGCCACTCCCCATTTTGCTATCGAGCAAGCGCTTCGGACGGTGCCATTTAGCATGTCTGCCGACCATGTCCATCAAGCGCATGAAATCTATTATCTGCTGGCAGGAGAGCGTTACTACTACATTAATCAGCGTGTATACGCACTACAAAAGGGCGATCTGATCTGGATTAGCAAACATGATTTCCACCGTACGAGTAACAAAGGGAACGGCAGCCATGAGCGAATTTTGATCAACTTTGATGAAGCGTTTGTAGGCTCGTCCACGTCTGTCACTCCATCCGGCGATCAGAATCACCTGCTATTGCCTGAAAAAAGCTTTTTGCTTCGCCCCTCTGCAGCAGAACAACGCGAGTTGGAGCATCTGTTCCAGCAAATGCTGGATGAATACCATCAAGAGCATGCCTACCGATATATGTATCTTCAAAGCCTGCTGCTGCAGCTACTGATACGAATCCGCCGCATACAATCAGCGGCTCCTGAGACCATAGCGCCTGAGCGCAGCGAGAAGCAGCAGCGCGTGTACTCGGTGATTGAGTATCTGCATATCCACTATGCCGAGAAGCTATCGTTGGAGCAACTGGCAGGACACTTTTATATTAGCAGCACCTATCTGTGCCGCATTTTCAAGCAGACCACAGGTTTTACGTTGGTCGAGTATCTTCAGGATGTACGGGTCCAGCAGGCTCGGGCGTATTTGAAGGAAACAAACTGGAAAGTGACCGCCATTGCTGAAAAAACGGGCTTTGACAGCATTGCTCACTTTGGCCGTGTATTCAAGCATTTCACCGGGCGTACTCCATTACAGTATCGGAAAGTACATAAAAAGGAGTAGGGAAAAGCCCCTACCCCTTGATACCTGTTAAGGTAATCCCCTCAATAATTTGCTTTTGGGCGATGATGTAGACGATGAGCACCGGGACGACCGAAATAGTGGTGCCCGCCATCATCAGTGACCAATCGGCGGTATATAGTCCTTTGAAATTGTTGAGCAAAAGTGGAACTGTAAATTTCTCTGGTGTATTGAGATAGATCAGCGGATCAAGAAAGCTGTTCCAGGCACCCAAAAAAGTGAAAATCCCGATCGCCGCCAATGCCGGACGAATGAGTGGCAGAATGACACTCCAGTAAATGCGAATGTATCCCGCCCCGTCCATGACTGCTGCTTCCTCCAGATCGCGTGGAATTCCCATGACGAATTGACGGAGCAAAAACACCGCGAATGCATTAAACAAGGCTCCAGGTACAATCAGCGACCAATGCGTATCCAGCCAGCCGATACGATCCATCACCAAGTATAGCGGAATCATCGTTACCTGCTTAGGCACCATCATCGTAGCGAGGAACAAAATAAACAATATATCCGAACCCGGAAAACGGATTTTAGCAAAGGCATACGCTGCCATAGATGCGCTAATCAGCGTCGCTGTCACGATGATAAACGTAATGTAAAAGCTGTTCATGTACGCCTGCACGAAGGGCATGGCCTCCAGCGATGCCGGATAGTTGCTCCATACAAACGGATCGGGAATCCATTGTGGCGGAACGACAAAAATTTGAGAGATATCCTTTAAAGAACTGAGGATGGTCCATAGAAATGGAAAAAACATGATTAAAGAGCCGACAGCGAGCAGCACATGGCGCAGGAGCATCCTGCCTCTGCAACTAATCTCCATAGTGCACCCACCTCTTTTGCATTTTAAATTGCAGCAGTGTAAATATGAGAATAATCACGAACAAAATCATTGCCGCTGCCGCACTTTCTCCCATCGTGAAATCAATGAATGCCTGATCGTAAATGTGATACACAAGCGTATAGCTTGCTTTGGCTGGCCCGCCGTTTGTCATGACGAACGCCTGATCGAACACCTGAAAAGAGCTGATGACCATCATAATGGTGACAAAAAAGGTTGTTGGTGACAATAGCGGCAATGTAATATACCTTAGCTGCTGGAACTTACTGGCCCCGTCAATTTCGGCTGCCTCGTAATAGCTTTTAGAGATGCCCTGAAGTCCTGCCAAAAAAATGACCATGTTGTATCCCAGTCCCAGCCATATGCTAAGTAGAGCAATCGACGGGATCACCCAATGCGTATCGGTAAGCCACATCGGGCCTGCAATGCCAATCGCTCGCAGCAAGTGGTTTAAAATGCCGAATTCACCATTCAGTATCCACATCCAGATGACCCCCACCGATACCGAACTGGTTACGACAGGCATGAAAAAAAACAAGCGATAGATTTCCCTGCCCTTCACTTTGTTGAGTACGATGGCTACGAGCAGAGCCAACACAATCCCCACCGGAATGACCAGCACCATATAGTACACCGTATTAATGAGTGCCTTCCAAAAATCAGGATCAGATAATTGACCTTTAAAATTGTCCAAGCCGACAAACAAAGGCACCCCAAAACCATCCCAATTGACAAAGCTTAAGTAAAACGCATACAGCAAGGGCAGCAGTGAAAAACATAACAGACCAAGAAACTGGGGGCCAATAAATAGATAGCCCCACAGCGCTTGATGCTTTTTCTGCATCTTGTCACCTTCCTCCCTGGTCACGGCCCATCCCGTGTTTACTTGACCGCCTTGGATATGATCTGATTCAACTTTTCAATGGTTGTCGCAGCATCCTGCTTGCCAAGGAACATCAGGTCAATGGTTTCCGTGATATCGGAGTTCAACCCCGGCACCTGTGCATCATACGCCAATGCAGAACCATAAGCATGCCCTTTATCACGTCCCTCAGTCAGATAGCCCGAGTGCTCAATCGTCGCCTTTTTCATGATGCTCTCATCTGCGGCAGCAAGCGTACCCATGGCATTGCCACCTTCAACCAGCCGCGCCTCCTGCCCTTTCACAGAGACGTAGAAGGCTGCCAGCTTCATGGCCTCTTGCACATGCGGACTGTTTTTGTTGACAGCTACATATGCAACCGGGATGGCGACAGGCTCATTTTTACCAGTGTTGGAGGGCCAGTAGATATAATCAAAGTCGAGGCTTTTATTTTGACTAAACAAGGGCTCCAGCCATCTTCCTGCCGCCAGCATGCCGACCTGATTGGACATGAACATGGCATCTGCCCCCTGCCCTTTTGGGAGTGAGCCAAGGTATACCGCATTTCCCTTTTTCACCATATCGTACATAAAAGCGAACGCTTCCTTGCCCTTTTCATTGTGGTCCAGCACATACTTGCCTTGTTCATCAAAGATCCGGCCACCATTCGACCACACCCATGAATACCAGTGAGCCCACCAGTTTTCCGCAATATAGCCCTGCTTTCCGGCGGCCTTCAGCTTGGATGTAACCTCCTCAAAGGCGTCCCAGTTCCACTTGCCCTCATCATAGTATTCCTGCGGTGTTTTCACACCTGCTTCCTTAAATACCTTTTTGTTGTAGTACATGACCATCGGGTTTGAGTCAGGAGTGACCCCATAGATTTCCCCATCACGCTTGGCCGGACCCCATAATCCTTCCGGAAAATCCTCGGCCTTCACGTCACTTGCCTCACTTTTTAAAAATTCACCCAAAGGCTGCACCTGTTTTGCTCCGATCAAACGCGCAATCGTCGACTCATATGAATAAAAGACATCCGGTCCGCGACTTCCCTGTAGCTGTGTCAACAGCTTTTGCTCATATTGGTCTCCCGGTACTGGTACCAGCTTAACTTCGATATTCGGATTCTCTTTTTCAAATGCATCCAGTGCCCGCTGATACACCTTCACCTCCGCAGGGTTACCCCAAACCTGCATCGTAAGCCGCACCTTTTGTCCATCTGTATTCTCTACTTTGGGAGAAGTGCTGCATGCCGTTGCAAGTAAAAACAGAATGCTGAGGAAAAATCCAATTTTTATCCAACTCATGTAATTGTCCACCTTAACCGCCTCCTGTAGCTTCGCATGGTTGTATATCACCCTTCTTTGAAGCGCTTACAAAACTTTCCCTATCATCATATGTAGAAGGAGAAAGCGCGATATCCCCATTTTCATTTTTATATAAATTTTTTTCTTTTGAGTGGCTCTGATATGACAGTAACCAAGAGAAAGACATCACGAGGACGTAAAGGTCTGCACAACAAAAAAAAGAAGAATGCAGATCACCTGCTTCCTTCTTTTGTATTCCTTCAATTATGATTCCGTTTTCTATGACTTTATTAGCATCTTTTCAAAAGTGTTATAGCCATTTGTTTCGCCTATATAAGTATAGCCACATTGTTGGTAAAAACCGCTAAGCTTGTCATTGCCCGCAATACAATCCAGACGGATTCGATCCTTGCCTGCGAAGCGGATACCTTGCTCAATCCACTGCATAAGCTCACGGCCCAGTCCCTTCCCCGTGTTATCGCGATCTACAACCAAACGATGCAGATACACGGAGGTACCTCCCTCGGAATTCATCCCGTCTAATCCCCACAATCTACAATCCCAAGCACTGGGCTGCTGCTGCAAGATCACTGCGCCTGCCAAGCGATGATCGTCTGAGGTTCGGAAAATAACCACTTCTCCGCGTGAAATAGCACCACCCAGATTGTGATCATCTTCTCCTTTTAGTAATTTGCCCCATTGCGTGGAACCCTTGCTGTGCAGCCATCTGGCCGTCTTTAAAATTAACTCCTGAATCTCAGCCTGATCTTCATTACTTGCCTGATAAGCCACTAATCCTGGTTTGACGGATGGATCGACAATCGTCATTGATGTCATGCTGCACCTCAACTCTATTTTTTTATGTATAAAATATAGCATAAAAAATAGAGTTTGATGCTCTGGCTAATAGCGTTCAGAATTTACCATTTTCAAGCATAGAGCCTCTTTGCCATTCTCTCCACATCATAAAGATCAAAAGGGGTATGCCGATGCAGGCCAGTACTGGGGTTAAGGGCAACCCAACCGGCTCATGGATTCTAGCGGAAATGACTTTGGCCAGCATCAACAACCCGCCTCCCCAAAGGATGGAGCCCAACAAAAGAAGCCGTGGACGGTTTCCTATCATACAGCGCATGAAATAAGGCACAATAAGCCCTATATATCCGATGGTACCACATGCCCACACCGTAATGGCGGTCAACACAATTGCGAAGGGAATGTACAGGGGTTTCAGCTGCTTGGGGAATGCGAAGACAGATCCTGCGACGAGAAGTGTAACCAAGGTAAGCCAAAACGTGAATGACCCTTCTCTTATTCCCCACCCTCCCACAGACATTGCCCACTCTTGCGATTTTTCCCCAAATAGCACAATAAATCCAGAGATTGAACGAAGGGCTACATCAATAATGAAACCAATCATGAATAAATGAATTCCCGCAGACCGTCCTCGAATGAAACGGATTCTATTTAATGTAAATACAATGAATCCCCCAAATACCGCCCCTGCAATACAAAGGGCCATACCACCAAAAGAGTCTATGTTCATTCCCAGTAAAAGGACAACACATAACCCCACCATTGCCCCAGGCATAAGTCCGGTTAAGGTGGGTGATGCAAATGGATTAGCTATTCGTAGTTGTAAAAGAGTGCCTGAAACGGCCAGACCTCCTCCGAGCAACAACATATCCAAGGCAAATGGTATACGAGTTTGGTATACAACTTCCTTTAATAGGGGATCAGGATTGGAAGAAAACAATACTTCCCATAACTCTGCATAGCTGATAGGAAATATACCTGTGGTTAGCGACAGGAACAAACTAAAGATCAATAATGCAAACCCTGTAACCAGAGTCAAAACTATTCTTTGTGGACGAGGTGGAACTGCGTTCGATTCCGCGGCAATCGTCTCATCTCCACATTCACCCACATGTATTTCTTGTTCACTCATCAGATTTAAAAGGTCCCCTTTCCTCATTTCCCATAAAATATAAATAACACTATACTTTTATCGGTCATATATGGTGAAAAATGTAACCTTTCTAATCATTTCAACTGATGATATCCATATGAGGAAAGATGGAAGGGACGTGAATGAGGTGCCAAGCCGTAAACGTATCTTCTAAAGTATGAAAATAATGAAGAAGCATCGTATTAAAAAAACGAGCTGACCTCCCGGTCAGCTCGTTTCAATTTCTGGTAAAGTGTGTTGCTCCATATTCACAATTTAATTCGTCTGTGCAGCAGGCACAATGCGGTACAATCCTGCAGTATCGCCAGTTGCGGGCCGTACCTCCTGAATGACCCAACCTAACGACAGCACCTGCTCCAGCCGATCATATTCGGCCTGCGTCAGTTCGGATGTGACAGCTTCGCTTCCTTCCTCCAGAGACAGCTCTGGCTCACCTCCAAGCGCCACGGCAATCCACGTACGAATGCCACGGATCGTATTGTACTTGATCTGATACCCGTCTGTTACCGCGCTGACAAACACCTCCGGTTCATTGGCCGCCAGCCCGGTGGCAAGCTCCGCATAATCAAATTGTCCGTCCGTTGGCAGCTCATTTTGCTGCACCCGACGGATGAGTTCCTCAGGGGACCAGCCTAATGAACGTAAAGATTCCAGCATGAGCGCGTCCCACTGGGAAATACGTACTCTATTCGTTGATTCAGTCATCGTTTTTTACCTCCTATAGGTTATGTACACGTACAACCAATCTTAACCTAACGGCTAACCGGGTACGCCACATAATGTCCGGGACTAATTTCTTTCAGCTCGCCAGCATCGTTGCTATCCTTGTCCCATACCCATGAACCGTCGGGTTGAGCCAAGCTATTCTGCCGCTCGCCGACCGCTCTCGGATCAGGCACAGGGATGGAGGAGAGCAGCGCCTGCGTGTAGGGGTGAGCGGGCTGCTCATACAGTTCATCTGCGTCGGCTACCTCCACCAACCGTCCATGATACATCACGCCGATTCGATCCGAAATATGCCGCACCATCGACAAGTCGTGAGCGATGAACAGATACGTCAGTCCGAACTCCTGCTGGAGATCCTCCAGCGTGTTAATGACCTGCGCCTGGATGGACACATCCAGGGCCGAAATCGGTTCATCACAGACGATGAACTCGGGATTCACGGATAAGGCACGAGCGATGGAAATCCGCTGGCGTTGACCGCCGCTAAACTCGTGCGAATAGCGGTACAGGTGCTCTCGCTTCATCCCTACCTTCTCCAGTAAAGCCACTACGGCATCCTTACGCTCACTGCCCTGATGCAATCTGTGAATATCCATCGGCTCACCAATCAGGTCAAGCACGTTCATACCCGGATTAAGCGAGGAATATGGGTCCTGAAAAATGCTCTGAATACGCCGACGTAGCGGCTTGAGCTGCTTGTCATTCAGCTTGGAAATATCCTGACCGTCAAAGCGTACCGTACCTTCCGTATAATCGTATAACCGTGTCAGGCAGCGTCCAACTGTCGATTTGCCACTACCGGACTCACCAACCAATCCGAACGTCTCGCCGCGCTTGATGTGGAAGCTTACGCCGTCAACCGCCTTGAGCACCTCGGAGCTGCGCCCTAACAAATCCTTTGCGGTCACAAAATGCTTCTTAAGCTGGTGTACCTCCACCAAGGGCTGATCCTCACCCGCCACATGGTTGGCCTCTCTCAACGCTTCATTCACCGTCATTCCCCTCCTCTGCACGACCCGCTTCGGACGTCTCGTAGACTCCGGCAGGCACGGCGTCCGGCTCGTTCAACCAGCAGGCTGCTCGCTGGTCAGAGCGCAACTCCACCATTGGCGGCCGCTCCACACAGCGGGCAAACGCATGCGGGCACCGTTCCATGAACGGACAGCCTGATGGCGGGTTCACCAGATCCGGGGGCGTGCCCTCAATCGGCACCAGCCGCTCACGGAAGCCGTTCGTACGCTGGGGTACAGAGCGCAGCAGACCCTGCGTATATGGATGCCCAGGACGATAGAAGATATCGTCCACACGCCCCTCCTCCATCACCATGCCGCCGTACATTACGATGACACGGCTGCACACCTGGGCGACGACGCCCAGATCATGGGTGATCAAGGCAATCGCCATATCGGATTGCTGCTTGAGCGTCTTGAGCAGCTCCAATATTTGCGCCTGAATCGTCACATCCAGCGCTGTAGTTGGCTCATCTGCAATCAGTAGCTCCGGGCTGCACGAGAGCGCCATTGCGATCATCACCCGCTGGCGCATCCCTCCGCTGAATTGATGCGGGTACTGATTCATTCGACGCTCCGGTTCAGTAATACCTACCTGTCGCAGTAGCTCCACAGCTGCCTGCGTAGCTGCTTCCTTGCTCAGTCCTCGATGCCTACGAATCACCTCGACCAGGTGATAGCCTACTTTTTTGACCGGATTCAGCGAAGTCATCGGGTCCTGAAACACCATTGCGATTTGGTTACCGCGTATTTTACGCCATTGTTTTTCTGTCAGCGCGGTCAAACTTTCTCCACGGTAACGGATATCGCCGTTCAGCCGCTTGCCGGGCGGGGCAATCATCGACATGATCGCTTTCGCCGTAACGCTTTTGCCGCTACCGGATTCTCCTACAATTCCTACCGTTTCTCCAGCATCAATATGAAAGCTAACCCCTCGAACGGCCTGATTCTCCCCCTCACGAGTGAAAAACGAGACCTCCAGCTGTTCGACGGACAGCAGATGTTCTGTCATTGTGTTTTCGCCCCTTCCTGTCGCTCCTGGAGCCATTGGTAATGGATCTATGCTGTGAATCATCGTTTTACTAATTTGGGCTCAAAGCCTACACGCAGTACATCTCCCAGTACATTAAAGCTCAACACGGTCAGTAAAATAAGCAATCCCGGAAACAATGCCATATATGGTGCCTGTGCAATATAGCCTTGGGCATTATTCAGCATACTGCCCCACGTAGCGTTCGGCAGTTGAACACCAAAGCCGAGAAAGCTCAGTGATGATTCCATCATAATGGCTGAAGCGATATTGTTCGTCGCTCCTACGATAATGACTGGAATCAGATTGGGAACGATGTGCTTCAGGATAATGCCAAATGTACTTTGTCCTGAAGCCTTAGCGTATAGTACATACTCCCGTTCGCGCAGCGTCATCGTCTCTGCCCGCACCACCCGGGCGATATTCATCCACATGAGCAGGGCGATAATGACAATGATATTGCCAACGCCTGGCTTCAAAAACACACTAAGCAGCAATATAACCAGAAAAGACGGAATCGACATGATTAGCTCCAAAATCCGCATAAGCAGGTTGTCAATCCACCCGCCAAAATAGCCGCTCACAATGCCTACCACTGCACCAATACTGGTCGCAATAATCATAGAGGCAAAGCCCACCAGCAATGATACACGACCGCCATACAGCGCTCTTGTAAAATAGTCCCGACCGTAATCGTCCGTTCCAAACCAGTGTGCGCCTCCCGGTGGTTGGAGGCGCTCCAGTACGTTCAGCTTATTCGGGTCCTGCGGTGATAAAAATGCGAAAATCGCTCCCAGCGAGAATACGATCAATAGTATGAGGGCGACGGCGCCCATTTTGCTCGTCATCAGCTCGATCCCGATGTTGCGCCATTTGCTCCGATTCATGTTTTCACCTCGTTGATTTAATTCTCGGGTCCGCCATGCTGTACAAGATATCTGCCAGCAGATTACCCAGGATCAGCAGTAAAGCGGAAAATAAGGTAATCCCCATAATGACGGGATAATCCATTCCTTTTACAGCCGTCATGCCCAGCGAGCCAATGCCCGGCCAGGAAAATACCGTCTCCGTCACAATGGCTCCCGCCACCAGGTCCGCAACCGACATACCAAGCAGCGTAATGATGGGCAGCAGAACATGCTTGAGCACGTGTCGAAACAAAACCATTCGTTGTCCAGACCCGAACGCGTATTGAATCTGCACGTACTCTTCCTTAAGCTGCGTAATCGTGCTGGAACGGATGTACCTCACATAGACAGATAGAAAGCCAAAGGCCAGTACAAAACATGGCAAGATGCCATGCTTGATCACATCCAGCACCGAATCCGTTCCGATCGTACGCATCCCTGTACTTGGAAGCCAATGCAAATAAATTGCAAACAGATAAATAAGCAAAATGCCAAGCCAAAACAATGGGACTGAAATACCGATGTACGACATTAAATTAATGAGCTTGTCGATCCAGCGATTCCGATTGGCCGCAGCAATCAAACCAAGTGGAATTGCAATCAACACAGCGAGTATGATGGAGGCGCCCATTAACCCCGCTGTCGCCGGGAGACGGTCGAGAATCTGATCCAGTACAGGCTGATGATTAATTAGCGAATAACCTAGATCTCCTGTCAGGCTTTTTTTAAGCCATAATATGTACTGTACATAAGCGGGCTGGTCCAGCCCCAAGCTATGCCTCATTCTTTCAATATCTTCCAGATGCATATTCGGTGTAACAAAAGAGAGCACCGGATCACCTGGAGCCAGCTTGATCAAGCCGAAGCAGACGATGGACACAAAAAATAGCATCGGTATAACTTGCAGCAACCTTCTGGCGATGAGTTGTCTCATACGTTTTCCTTCCCCTTGCTGTTTTCGAAAAAAATAAGCTGGTTACCCCAGCTTATTTTTTGAAAACCCTGTCTTATTTGTGATAAATTTTGGACAAATCCTCGAAAATCACGACCGGCTTCAACACAGCCTGATCAATACCGCCATACTGCTTGTCGAAGGCCACAATCGTTTTGGTGTATGCAATTGGGTAGATAACCGCATCATCAGCCAAAATTTCTTGTACCTTTTTATAAATTTCTCCACGTTTAGTCGTATCCGACTCACCCGCGCCCTCTTCCAACAACTTATCTACTTCTTTATTAGAATAATGCGAATAGTTGGAGGACGATCCCGTGCTATACAAAATACGATACGCATCAGGGTCATACCCCATGATATAGCCGCTGATCGCCAGATCGAAATCCTTGGCATTCGTATCAACGAATTTTTGCGACCACGCTGAGGAATCCATACTGTTCACATCCAGCTGAACGCCAATATCCTTGAACTTCTGCTGGATATACAGCGCCTGTGCTTCCTGAACCTTGTTGCCGCCCGGAATGATAATGCGCAGCTTCAGCCCTTCAGCGCCGGCCGATTTCAGCAGCTCCTTCGCCTTGTTCACATCATTATTGAAAAATGCAACATCATTCGTGTGATACAGTACATCCTGTGTCAAAGCGGACTTTGCAGTATCTGCATAATCTTTGGAGCCATACGATACCTGGATCAATTCATCCTGATTCAGTGCATAAGAAAGCGCCTGACGTACTTCTTTTTTGTTCAACTGCTTTGTATCACTGTTTTCATTAAACATCAGGTAAGCCAAGCGGCCTTCGCTGTAAGGGAAAATGTCAAACTTATCTGTCGCTTTAATGGTGTCTACGTTTTGTGGGTCGAGATAGTTTACATTGATTTCACCATTTTGCAGGGCTAAATTGGCAGCATTCGAATCTTTAACAATTCGATATGTCACAGAATCCAGATGCGGCTTGCCGCCAAAATAGTTATCGAACCGTTCAAGTGTAACGTACTCGCCAGTTTTGTACTCTTTAAATTTGAAAGGACCTGATCCAACCGGAGTGTTGTTTTTCGTGCTTTTCTCAATATCCGCTTCATTCTCAAAAATGTGCTTCGGAATCGGGGATACCTGTACCAGGGCCGCCTCAAAAGCTGGGGCTGGCTGAGGAAGCTTGAAGTCCACCGTCGTATCATCAACCTTGCTCGCCTGTACCGGCTTGCCGTTGACCATAAAATTACTTCTCAAGAAGCTGTGCTGCTTCTCATCTAAAATTTTGTTAATCGTGAAAACGACATCGTCAGCTGTCAGCTTCTCGCCATCATGCCAAGTCAGATCCTTTTTCAGTTTTAGTGTATAGGTCAACTTGTCTGCCGAAGGAGTCAGGCTATCTGCCAAATAAAACGTCTTCTTGCCATTGTTCACTTGGAACAAAGGTGCAAATATCGCTTGATCTATCGTCAGACTTACCCGGTCACCCGCATAGTTCGGATTCAGCACCACCGGATCGGCTTGCACGCCGATAATCAGGCTGCCACCATCTTTGGGCTGTCCGTTATCGGCTGTAGTTGCATCTGTGCCAGACGCACTACCATTCGTCGCAGACGAAGATCCCGAATTTCCGCCGGAGCATGCACTTACTACCAACATTAATACGATGAATACGAATATACCTGTCAAATTACGACGCATCGCTCTAGCCTCCAAATTCTTTAAGTATGTATTGAAAAATATTATAAATCGGAATAGTCGGATTTACAATCGTTCAAAAACTGTTTATTCCCCTTGTCATTAGCATTGCAGACATTATGTGATCGAATTAGCAAAAAAGACACCCGTTAAGGGCGTCTTTTAGAAGACCAGCAAACTGATTAATGCCAAGATGGCAGGCAGACCTTGCTTTAATAAAATAGACTTATTAGCCGTTAATGCACCATACACTGCAGCCACTACTACGCAAATGACAAAAAATAATTCGATTTGCTGCCCGATCACAGGATCGGGATAGATCAAGCCCCACACCAATCCAGCAGCCAGAAATCCGTTATACAGCCCCTGATTGGCTGCCAAGGATTTGGTCACTCCTGCCAGTTCCTTCGAGGTACCGAACGTACGCATCGCGCGTGGAGTCGTCCACAAAAACATTTCCAATACTAAAATGTACACGTGCTCCAGCGCTACAATTCCAACCAATATTGAACTAAGTAGGCTCAAATCGCTTCCTCTTTTCCACATGAAATTACTCTGAGGTCATCTTAGATTGATCCTCAAAAGTATAGTTCATCTACCAAAAGCAGTAAAGAGACCGAGCCTATGGCCCGGTCTACTATTTACATGAAGTCTAAAGCCTTACATCGTTCTCGCAAAATCCAACAAAGCTTTGGACATACTGTTGATCTCGTCCGTAGATGCATTGACTTGCTGTGTTAGCGCGGCTTGTGTTTGTGTCAGCGTAGACATATTCCCGATGTTGTGCAGAATTCGCTCGATGAGTGTTTTCATTTCGTCCAGACTGGTCTCGATATTCCCGGTCGCATCCGCACTATGGATGGCAAGTTTTCTGACTTCATCTGCAACTACTGCAAACCCCCGTCCCTGCTCGCCTGCACGCGATGCCTCGATTGCAGCATTCAGACCCAATAGATTCGTTTGATTCGCAATCTCTTTAATGAAGTTCGAAATGTTTTGCGTCTCTTCTGCACTGACTTTGGCCTGATTCGCTGCCTCTGTCGATTGCTCTTGAGCCGTAGCCAATTCCTGTGCCTGGTTACTAACCGAGTTAACACCGTTCACCATTTCTGTAATGGAATCGGAGAGATGCTGAATTTTGAGCGTAAGCTCGTCTGCAACAGCCTGCTTTTCCTTTTCCACTGTGATATCACGGATGGTTCCGGCAATGCGAATAGGCACTCCTTTGCTATCGCGTATGCTTCTTCCACTGTTTTGATACCAGCGATATTCTCCATTTTTACTTTGTAGGCGACATACCATATCATATGGCGTACGATCTGAATAGTCATTTAAATGATCGACTACAGCCTTAACTGCATGTTCGGCATCATCAGGATGTATACGCGAACTCCAGCTGCTTAATACACTTGGAAAGTCCTTCTCGTCTGTAAAGCCCAAGGTGTTGCGGAATTGCTGGGACCACCAAAATATATTATCCGGGTGCTCAATGTCTCCATCCACCAAAATGACGTCATAGGGTGCCTCCACCAAAACACGATTGATGAGATCAAATCTGGTAACTAGCGCCTGAAGCTCCTCGGACTTAATCTTCTGATCGTGCACATCCAACAGAGCGCCCGCAATACGAAGCGGCACTCCCTGCTGGTCACGGATCGTCGTTCCGGTAGCCCGGAACCAGCGATATTCTCCATGCTTCAGCCTCAAACGATACTGTACGTCATAAGGGGTTTTCCCCGTAGTATCCAGTAAATGATCAGACAATTCTGCCAAAGATCTGTCATAGTCTTCGGGGTGTAGTCGAGATGACCAGCTGTCCAATACATTGGGGAATTCCTTTTCGCTCTGATATCCCAGCATAGAACGGAATTCTTCGGACCATGTGAACGTATTACTTGGATTGACGGGATCACCCGCAATGACCTCCATGTCCCATAAGCCAATCTCTATCGCCTTGGTAACAAGCTTCAAACGGATATCAACATGTTGAGCATCATTTTTCATGGACTCTATCGCTTGGTTGACATTGTTTGCGATTTCTTGAATTTCAGGAGATGCTGAGGAAACCTGTATTGCAGCAGAATAATCCTTTTGCTGTATTCTTTGTGAGAGTTTGCGGCTTTCTTCTACTAAAGGAGCAAGTGATTGAGACTCATTTTTCTTGAGAAACATATATGATCTTCCCTTCTAAGCCAGTTATATAAAACGGTATAATTTAATATCGGAATTTTATTAAGAATCATTATAAATAAATCTATAATCGTATAGGTATTAAGACTTATTTTTCGTGTCCATATACCTATATATCCATACAAAAAACATCGAAAAATGTCGAAAAAGGAAGTATGTTAACAAGTCTGGAAACAAAAAGAACACCTCTGCATTACTTCGCAAAGGTGCTCTTGGTATCCACTATTCGGTTCAATGTATCTTATTTAATTGAAGCAACGTATTCCTCGCCTTTTTCTTTATCATATTGTCCTTCCCATTTGGACATGACTACAGCCGCAAGCGAGTTTCCTAAAACATTGACTACCGTACGCGCCATATCCAGAATACGATCAATACCAGCGATAAAGGCCAGACCTTCCAGCGGGAGATTCACTGCTCCCAGCGTAGCGAGCAACACGACAAAGGAAGCGCCCGGCACGCCTGCAATCCCTTTGGAGGAAATGATCAGCACGAGTACCAGCGTGATTTGGGTCGTGATCGGCATATCAATGCCATACATTTGGGCAATGAAAATTGCAGCCAGTGCTTGATACAGCGTGGAGCCGTCCAGATTAAAAGAATATCCGATCGGAATGACAAAGGATGTGATTCCTTTCGGACACCCGAATTTCTCCATCTTCTCCATGATCTTAGGCAGAACACTTTCCGAGCTGGCCGTCGAATATGCAAGCAACAGCTCACTTTTCAAAATTTTAACCATCGTCCAGAGACGGGTACCGCAAAGCTTGGCGATAATTCCAAAGACAACCACAATAAACAGTAACATGGAGCCATACACTGACAGTACAAGCTTCAATAACGGCCATAACGAGGCTAATCCAAACTTGGCCACTGTCGTGCCAATCAGTGCAAATACACCGAACGGAGCGAGGCGCATGACCTGATTGGTTACCCAGAACATGGCGTCGGCTACACCTTCAAAGAAATTCAGCACAGGCTTGCCCTTGTTACCAATCGCTGCCACTCCTAGTCCGAACAATACAGAGAAGAATATAATAGCCAGCATATCTCCTTCGCCCAGGGCTTGAATAACATTGGTAGGTACGATGTGCACAATCGTATCTATAAAGTTATGGCCTGACTTTTCCGCAGTCTCCACATAGGAATGGATATCGCTCTTGGCCAGGTGGGACATGTCCACGCCCTCACCGGGACGAACCAGATTGGCAACAAGCAGACCAAACAGGATCGCAATGGTCGTTACAATTTCGAAGTACAGAATCGACTTCCCGCCGAGTTTCCCCAGTTTCTTCATATCTCCGACGCCGGCTACACCAATAATGAGCGTTGAGATTACAATAGGTACGACAATCATCTTGATTAAGCGGATGAAAATATCACCGATCGGCTTTAAGTAGACTTCCACCCCTGAATTGCCGTAAAATAAGGCACCAACAATAATACCTAAAGCCAGACCGATAAAGATTTGCATTGTTAAATTAATCTTTTTCACTTCATGTCCCCCCTGGCTGGTTTGTATATTTTTGCAGTATGCAGCTCTTAATATTCAGATGATGTTATTTATACTACAATCCGAACTATAAAAACCGACAGTTATCTACACATGTATTTGTTTTTTTCTATAAATTCACAAGTATTAATGCTAAGCCTGTGAATTTATCTTACATTGACTTTCTGAAACAAATACCCGGAGGTGAATATGGATGAAGCTAAATACCCTTCTTTTCCTGCTGATGCTTATCTTTGTACCCCTAGCAGGTGAGTTGAATATTCACCCGTTCGATAATACATTTCGTCTCAGCTTTGGTACGCCCGTATTTTTTTTCTTTCTGTTATCTATACGTCATATTCCACCTGCATTATCGGGAGTGTTTGCAGGGATAGCAGTAGTTGCATTTCGTATTTCACTCAATCATTACCTTCATCCCGGCTCTTCCTTTGAAGAATTAATGACCTTGCATGGACCTACCTTTTTTTATTATATGGTTTATGGCCTGCTCTTTCAGGTTCTTAACATTAATGCTGAGCCTTACCGCGCACTGCGTGTGGGCATCCTCTCTGTGGGAATTGAGGTTGCCGCAAGTGTGGCAGAGCTTAGTGTCCGGCGAAGCATTGACGGTGATTTCTGGGACATCGTTAAGATCAGCAAAGTGGCTTTTATGGCCATGATCCGCAGCTTCTTTGTGCTTGGGTTCTATAATATGATTCGATTAAATCAATCTGTTCAGCATGAAGAGGCACAAAGACAGCAAACGGAGCGAATTTTACTCCTGGTATCGGACTTGTATGAGGAGTCAGTCCAGTTAGGCAAAACTTTGTCACATGCAGAGCAAATCACCCGTGAAAGCTATGAGCTATACCGCGAGCTGCAGCAGGATGAATCTCTGAAAGATAGAGAACATTACGCCAGACAGGCACTTCGTATTTCCGGACAAGTCCATGAGATTAAAAAAGACAGCCAGCGGATTTTTGCCGGTTTGTCCAAGCTCATTGATTCGGAAAGCGACGTGCATTATATGACCTCACAGGAACTTGGCGAGCTGATCGTCCGAACGAACAGCAAATACGCTCAATCGCTAGGCAAGTCTATCCGTTTCACGCTGAATTTCGATCCTTTGTTGCCCAAACTGCATGTTTATACAGTTCTCACTCTGATTAACAATCTGACCTCCAATTCAGTAGAAGCGATGAAAGACAGTGGAAGGATTGACGTCTCCATTCATTTTCTACCAGGACAAGAGGATATAATATCCTTTAGTGTCACCGATAACGGTCCAGGTATTCCTCAGCGCAAACGGGAAATGATCTTCACACCGGGATACACGACCAAGTATGATGAGGGAGGACAGCCTTCGACCGGCATGGGTTTATTTTATGTGCGTGAAGTCGCGGAGAGTCTTGATGGAACGCTTGAACTACTACAGAATGAAGATGAGCATACAGATAAATTACAGACCACTTTTAGAATCATATTACCTTTACGGAAACTCACGGAGAAAGGAAGATAGCCCGGATGCGTTTTTATATTGTAGATGACGATCAGGGGATTCGTTCGATGCTGGCAGACATTATTGAAGACGAGGGTTTAGGAGAGGTTGTTGGGGAAGCGGAGGATGGTTCCTACGTGAATAGCGGCCTGCTGGAGCTGAACCGAATTGATGTATTGCTGATTGACCTGCTGATGCCGCTTCGTGACGGCATTCAGACCGTGCGTGCACTCGGTGATCAATTTAGCGGAAAAATCATTATGATTTCTCGGATTGAATCCAAAAACATGATCGGTGAGGCGTACTCACTCGGTATTGAATATTATATTGCCAAGCCCTTAAACCGACTGGAAATTATTGCAGTTATCCAAAAAGTAACCGAACGCCTGCGCATGCAGCAGTCGATTACAGATATTCAGCGCACATTGCAAGGACTGTCGATGTTCACATCGAATAGCCCATCATCTACACTGGAACCGACTCGAAACATTGTAAGTTCGGGACAGTTTCTGCTCTCCGAAATGGGGATGATTGGCGAAGCCGGAAGTGTAGATTTACTGGATATGTTGGAATACTTGGACCAATATGAGGAGGAAACAGGCAATCTATCCCCCTATCTGTTTCCCTCGCTAAAGGATATATTTGCTAATATAGCGTTGAAACGATTAGGAGACTCAGCTTCAGCAATAGAGCTAAGCAAGGAAATCAAGGCATCGGAGCAGCGTGTCCGCCGCGCTATTTTCCAGACATTAAGCCATATTGTATCGCTCGGGTTGACCGACTATACCCATCCTAAGTTTGAAAATTATGCATCCAAATTTTTTGATTTTACAGAAATCCGCAAAAAAATGTTGGAACTGCAAAACAATGTGGAGCCTTCACTATCTCAAGCCCGCATTAATACGAAAAAGTTCGTGCAGGTGCTCTATATGGAAGCAAAACGGCTATTGCATTAAAAGAAAAGCACCCGCATCTCTCCATGTGGCTATCACATGAAGAATAAACAGGTGCACATTGTCGATGATTTAAATGTCCTTTGAATTGAGACTCATCTTCTGCTACTCCATAGCTTCCAAGAAACCTACGCCATCGGACAGCAGACGCTTCAAGACATTTAGTTCTTCCGAGCTGTAACGATCTAAAAATTGAAATAACTGATGCTGTGCCTTAGCATGCAGCCGATCATGTACAAGAAAGAGCTTTTTCCCCAACGGGGTTAGCCGAAAATAAATCTCTTTTTTGTTGTCGTTCAGCTGGGTTCTGCGAATCCAGCCTTCCTTGAGCAGCTTGGTGCTAACTTTCGAAACGGTCCCCTTGCTCAGCTCCATTCGTTCCGCTAAGGTTGTAACATTGATCGGCTCATGCCTCCCAATACAATCCATAACGTGCACATCCGTCATATTGAGCGAAGTCATTCCGTCAAAGTGCTCGCGGATTTCCTCGAGAAAGATCATGCCCTCTCTCTGCTGATGCTGCTCCAGCTGGTGATTCATCTTAATAAGCAAATCATAGACATGCTGAACCGATGTCGCCTTCTCCATACGAACAAGTAGTCACTCCTTTGGCATACTCCTCCTTTCATTATAGCCCACATTTGTTTCACAGGAAACAATATGGTCATGATCATACCTTTTTCCTTTATATTAACGTGACAATGCATCCTTAATAACACTCAATATATCCGTTTGTTTCACAGAAACAGCCCAAGCGATATACCCATCCGGACGGATGAGAACCGTATGCACATCTCTCCATCCAACGGGCAATTCTTCAGCTACGGCCTCCACATATGAAATATGTGAAAGTGAGATATGGCGAAACTCATTCGATACCTTAGTATCCTGTGCAAGATGGAGAAGCACAAATCGGCCTTCATGAAGAAGATCGTAAGCATACGATGTCACTCCGTTAGGCAACCGCAATTCAAAATCAGCAAACCGTTTCCCGTTCAGCGGATGCTGCGGTATATTGCCAGCCCCTGGATAACATACATCCAGTGCACTAATCTGCTCTGCCATAGACCGATTAATTTCCGGATGGCGGAACCATTCCTCATGTAATTGGCGGTGCGCCAAGACAGCAGGCGTAAAATCCATTAAGCGGGTCTGAACCTCGGTATTCCGTAAAAACTGCGTATTAACCGGATAGCGTTCGTCATGATAGCTATTCAGCAGCGTGTCTGGAGCCCAGCCACGAATCACTCCTGCTAGCTTCCATCCCAGATTCGCAGCATCACCTGCTAGCAGGATTCTCCCTTTACGATAGGTCTGCGCCTGCCGCGTTGCATTCCCAAATCGAGATAACCAGCGAGGATTGGATACGCCAAGATCTGTACCAAGCAGATCGCACAGCTCTGTGCGCACTTCTTCCAGCGTTACAGGTGCGTCTTTCGGGACATCCTTCAATCGAAGTGTAGTCAAAATAACCCGATAAATACCTGGAGACACGGGGGCAATCATCACCCCGCCTCGTTCACTATATTCGGAATGTACGCCATTTTCAGGCGGATTGGCTAACTCTACATCCGCTAATACAGCAGTCAGAGTAGTATCCGTGCCCGGAAAAGCAATCCCCGCTTGTTTCCGCACGATGCTCCCGGCCCCATCCGCTCCTACGACATAGGCAGCAGTCATCACCGATACATTGGCTTGTGGTCCAGACGTGCGTACACTCACCACTTCTACGCCCTGCTCCTGCTCCCGCACAGATACCACTTCCATGCCACGATGGACGACAACTCCCAGCTTGAGCGCATGCTCCTCAATCAACTGCTCTGTAATCACCTGTGGGATAAACAATGTATAATTGGAGGAACTATCAAGCACAGAAAAATCCAAGCGGGTATCCAGCATTGCAAAGTGACCTG
The DNA here is from genome assembly GCF_011800655.1 of Paenibacillus sp. EKM10P. Classification (NCBI taxonomy): domain Bacteria; kingdom Bacillati; phylum Bacillota; class Bacilli; order Caryophanales; family Paenibacillaceae; genus Paenibacillus; species Paenibacillus sp. EKM10P. The sequence continues at coordinate 104,870 of NZ_JAALET010000006.1, forward strand.
TACGTATAGGTCTGCCGTGCTTCATAAACCGCTCCTTCAATCCACGCATATCAAACATCTCAAGTGTCCGTGGATGTAGCGTAAGCGCACGCGACTGGCGAATGGGCTCCTCCAAACGTTCAATTACACATACGCTTACCCTCGCCAATGCCAACTCAGCAGCCAACCACATCCCAACGGGTCCGCCGCCTACAACAATCACTTCGTAATCCATGTTCACACCCCTATCTAAAAACTTTTTCCCACCACCTATTGTTTCAACAGAAACAATATATATATATACGGAAAGCTCCCCTTAACGTTTCCGTATATACTAAACAACACATATAAATGTCGTTTATTGTTTCTCCTGAAACAATATTATTGTAATTCAATTGAGAACAATTATCAACTACTTTATTAAAATGATTTCTGCCCTTTACTTTAAACCACGTATTCATTTACATTTTGGAAAATATAATTGTATAATCGTAAAATAAGACTAAGCTAGAAACAAGCTCTCATAGAAGGGATGATCCTACATGTCGGATGCCAACCAATTATTCGGTCAAGCGCTGGTTAAATCACTGGTCGGGGAACGTGGACATATTCGCGTGGCTCGGGCTTTGCCAGACATTAACGTCGAGCTAGCAGGGAAGAAAAACGCAGAAATGCCCTACAGCATTTATCAACTACTGAAACATATGATTTACTGGCAGCAATTTATGCTGGACCATTTGGAAGGACGGAAGCCCCAGCTTCCGGGCAATGTCATGGAAAGCTGGCCCGAAGAAACTGGACCGCAAAGCGAAGAGGCATGGCAGGCTGTCATTAATGAATTTCTACAAGGCGTAGATCGGGCTGTGCAAATTGCCGAAACCGCGCAACTGGATGAATCACTGGCTCATTTCCCAGGTGAAACAAAAGCGGGATTGCTGCGAAATATCGCTTCCCACAATTCCTATCATTTGGGTGAAATTGTACTGCTGCGCCGTATTTATGGAGCTTGGCCACCACCAGGAGGCGGCTTTCCTGCATAAAGGCACACCTACCCTTGCCATACGTGTCACAACTCCAAAATGGCATTGGGATTTAGGCACAGCGTAGAGTACGCCTGCGTATCCTATGAAGGAACCCGCTAGCGAATGGAAGCCGTTCATGCATAATCAGGAGTCATCGGAAAAACGGTTCCCATAATGCAAGCTCAAAGAGAGGCTTCTAGGATATGGTAAGAAACTTATATTTAAATCGTAATATTGCCTGTATGATCGTGATCAGCCTTATTGCTAACATGAGTGGAAGCATGATCCTTCCACTCTTTGCTATTTATGTAGAGCAATTCGGGATATCAACACTTGGCATGAGCATTTTATTTTCTTTGTTTTATGTGGGAAGATTTCTTGGTGGAGGCATGGCAGGACAAATATATGAAAAGATCGGTGCAAAACGCTTGGGGTTGAGCTTACTCATCGCCGAAATTGTTTGTATGCTTCTGTTCCCGGTTGCAGGAAGCTTCATTGTTTTATCTATACTTAGACTTCTTCAAGGCTTGGTGGCTATAGGGCTAACCGTCTTCGTCAGAGTCACGATCAACCATATGAGCACCGCAGAGAATCGAGGCACGCTCAATGGATATATCAGCAGCAGTGAAGGTGCTGGTATGATTTTAGGCCCTCTTATAAGTGGAGTTATCGTTTTTTATTTTTCTTTATCCTTTCCATTCTATTTCGTTGCTTTTTTTGCCTGTATATCCTTCGTTGCCGTTTCAAGAATGACTTTCGCTAATTCTCTCTTAAAGCCACAGCCACAGCATCCCCCCTTTCAAAAATCGCAGAGAAGAATCAAATTAACGAAACAGTTGTTGCTTTATTCCACCGTTCATTTTCTTGAAATGAGTGCATTTGCTATATTTTTAACATACTTCTCAGTATATGCGACCTACAAGCTCCATTGGAGTCCAGCAGAAATCAGCTTAGCCTTTACAATCATCGGCATATCAACCTTTGTATCAGCACCCTTTATTGGCAAAATATCTGATATACTCAAGGATCGCTTGCTGCTATGTATCATCGGTCTATTGTTGATCATGATGGAAATCATCCTATTTCTGTGGTTCACAGAACCGTGGATCGTATACTTAGGGATGTTCATCGGAGGTATAGGAGGAGCCAGCTATCTGGATTCCTTTTACTCGCAGCTAGGAGATGTTATTCCTGAAGACAATAGAAGCTCATTTATCGGCAATGTCGTATCTTTATCCGAATTGGGGGCCATTGCGTCTCCGATCATCGCAGGTGCACTCATGGAACGTTTTAGCCTCAGTACCCCCTTTTATTACAATATGATATTAGTATTGATTGCGATTGTTATTCAATATGTCATTCGATTAAAATCGAACTCCGTAAAAAAAAGGCCAATCGCATAAGCAACTGGCCTCCTTTGTGTTCATCACAGTTCCAACTCGACTGCAACGCCGAAATGATCGGATACAACGGGTCCTGTTTTCCCGTTCAGTACGACCGTTGAAGATTGAACATGTGCGGCCTTATTGGAAAAGATGTAGTCAATACGGAGCGGCTCCGCATTACTTTCCCAGCCAGCAATAGCCTTGATAACCGTGTGTCCTGCATCACGTACAGCTGCATTCGAATAGGTGTCCGACCAACCGGATTGCAACACATAGTCATATCCTTCTCCGCGCACTTCAGCCGCGTTGTTGAAATCCCCCATCACAAACATAGGAGCCGGAGCTAAAGGAGCGAGCACTTCGATTGTACGATCCCATAGTCCGCGGAAGGATTCCTCATCATTCCACCAGTTATAATGCCCACTGACAAACCAGGCCTGCACTCCGTCCACCACAGTCTGAATGCCCACAATTTTACGCGAGCGGTAGTTGTCATAGTCCTGTACCGAGGAAACATATTCGTTCACCGTAGCTGTAATCGGTGCTTTGGACAGAATCGCCAAACCCTCGTCATATTTGGCAAAACCCACATGCGCAGGAGCCCACGTCCAGTGATAGGCATCGGACAATAGCCCATTCAGTACATAAGCATAGTTATCACGTTTAATGACAACTTCAGGATCTGCACTATAGTACGCGCCCAAATCGTCCGCTGACAAAGGAGTCTCTTTCATGGACTGATTCACTTCCTGCAAAGCAATGACATCAAACTGCTGTTCATCAATAAAAGCAGCCAATTGCTTCAGCTTATCGTGCTGGTTTTCTTCCATCCAAGCATGTGCATTTAAGGTTAACAATTTCAAGCTAATCACCTATTGAGTATGTCTTGTATATCTGATTTAAGCACATCGGCCTTTGGTCCGTAAACCGCTTGTACCCCATTATCTACTTTAATTAAGCCCAAGGCGCCTAGCGCTTTCCACGTCTTTTCATCCCCGACAGCTTCTGTATCCTTCACCGTCACACGCAGACGGGTCATGCAAGCATCCACCTCGACAATGTTCTGCTCACCCCCAAGTGTCTTGATGATATCCGCAGCCAATTGATTTTGAGTTGAAACCGCTGCCACACCATCCGTTAATGTACTCTCTGCCTCGGAAGTCGCTTGAGGCTCCTCATCCGTATAGTTCCCCAGTCTTCCTGGCGTAGCCATTTTGAATTTACCGATCATAAAATACGCGATAAAGTAGGTTGCTACCGCAAACACAACACAAGTCAGCACGAAGTTGATTATATCCTGTACCAACCCCGCATTTATAGACAATGGCAATCGAGTCAGCAGTTCAATCATACCAAATGAATGTAAACGCAGATGTATGATATCAGCCATTCCGAACGCGATTCCGGTAAGAATAGCATAAACTACATACAACACGGGCGCTACGAACATAAACATGAACTCCAGCGGCTCCGTCACCCCTGTTAAAAAGACGGCTGCTGCTGCAGAGAAAATCATTGACTTGTACTTGCTGCGTTTATCTTTATCTACGCGGCGATACATAGCCACGGCCAGCCCCATAAGGATACCCGCTCCGCCGATCATCTGTCCTACTTTGAAGCGGGCAGGCGTTACGTCTCCCAGCAAGCTGTTGTAGGCTGCCGGATCCGTACCACGAAGTGCACTGAGATCACTAGCCCAAGCCAGCCACAGCGGGTCTTGCCCAGCAACAACGCTTCCTGCTCCAGAACCCGTGAGCACCGTGTAAACGCCACCAAGTTGAGTATAGTTAATAGGAACGGTCAGCATATGATGAAGACCAAAAGGAATCAGCAGTCTTTCTAGTGTACCATAGACAAACGGCGCTACAAAAGGAGCCGACTCTCCCGAAGTCGCCAACCAGACGCCAAATTGGTTAATCCCTCCTTGGACAAATGGCCAGACAGCAGACATGATCAAACTAACGATTACAGACCATAAAATCACGACAAAAGGAACAAAACGCTTACCGTTAAAAAAAGCTAGAGCATCGGGGAGCTTGCGGTAATTATAATATTTATTAAATACCACGGCCCCAACGAAGCCGGAGATGATACCGACAAACACGCCCATATTGAGTGCAGGCGCCCCCAAAATAGAGGTGAAATAACCACTAACTGGAATCGTTGCACCGAAGAGGGTATGGGTAGTTGCTCCCTCTTGTGTTAGCATCTTCGAGGATACGCCCAAAATCGTTCCTGTTGAAATATTGATGAGAACAAAAGCAATTAAGGCCGCAAAAGCTCCGCCCGCTCGTTCCTTAGCCCAGGAACCACCAATCGCCACGGCAAACAGGATGTGTAAGTTGTTGATAATACCCCAACCCAGATTCTCCATGACCCCGCCGACAGTCACCCAGAAATGAATATCGCCAGCCAACATCGCTACTACTTTACCAAGTGAAATCATAATCCCGGCTGCTGGCATGACAGCAACAACCACAAGAAGTGCCTTCCCAAGCTTTTGCCAAAAATCAAATGATAGAAGTTTTTTCATGCTCGTTCAGTCTCCATCCCTTATAGTATGTATAGCATGGGTAGTGCTCAATAAAAAATATTATGCAATCGGTTGCACGATTATTATAATGATATCGCTTTCTATTGGCAATACCCTAGTTATAAATATCTTGGTTAATGATGATAGAAATACTCGAAAAAGCCGCTAATTTGTTGAAATTGGAGCAATATCGTATGATAGAACATAATATTTTCTGCTTGAGATAGCAAAAGGAGACGAAGACGATGGCAGTAACCATCAAAGATGTCGCAAAACGTGCTAAAGTTGCTACTTCCACCGTATCCCGTGTCATTCAAGACAGCCCCAAAATCAGCGAAGCCACCAAGGCACGCGTTCGCAAAGAAATGAAGGCGCTTGGCTATGAACCCAACTATTCCGCTCAAAGCCTGGCTAACCGTGTCACACAGTCGATAGGCATTATTATGCCTGAATCGGACGTGGCGATCTTTCAGAATCCTTTCTTTCCAGAAAGCCTACGCGGGATCAGCGAATGGGTAAACGAGCACAACTATACACTGTCGATTGTCACAGGCAAGACGAGTGATGAATTGCTATCCCGCGTAAAGTTGATGACCCGGACCGGACGCGTTGACGGCTACATTGTCCTGTACTCCAAGCAAAAGGACAGCATCGTGGAGTATCTTCATAAAGAGAAAATCCCCTATACCGTCATCGGCAAGCCTCAGCAGTTTGTCAGTGAAACTACCCATGTAGACAACGATAACTACCAGGCTGCCAAAGATGTGGTCACTTATTTGACGGGGCTGAAGCATGAGCGCATTGCTTATGTTGGCGGTGATCAGGAACACATCGTAAATCTTGAAAGACTCCGAGGCTACCAAGATGCACTACGAGAGGCTGGCTTGCCTCTACCAAAAGAATACGTGGTTAGGGAGCCCTTTAATCTGGAGGACATGCGCACGTTATTACAGGCTTCCCCGCCACCTACAGCGATGATCGTTAGCGATGACCTTGTAGCCATGGCCGTACAGAAAATGCTTGCTCAGTTAGGCGTATCCATGCCAGAGCAGCTCTCCATGGTGAGCTTTAATAACTTGATGCTGGCTGAGCTGATGAATCCCCCTCTTACTTCCGTGGATATTGATATCTTCAGCCTTGGTTATCAGGCTGCCAAAAGTCTGATCGAAAAAATTAAAGACCCGAAAGAATTGACCAAGCACATCATTGTTCCCCACCGAATTGTAGAGCGCAAATCAAGCCAGACACTATGAATCTCTAAGAAATGAACAAGAACTGATTTTGTGGATATTCATAAAATCAGTTTTTTTTGCGTTGACAGGGCAAACGGTTGCGCTATATACTGAACTCGCTCATATATTGGTTCCGTTAAAACAACGATCTCATTTTCCGAGAGGGGTACGCAATCATGGTTTACAACCGATTATTTGACGTAGATAGTTGGAAGCTGACAACACACACTCTACATAGCACACACATGCGATTACAGGAAAGCTTAACGTCCATAGGCAACGGTTATATGGGCATGCGCGGCAATTTTGAAGAAACTTATTCAGGGGATCATCATCAAGGGACGTATATCTCCGGTATATGGTTCCCTGACAAAACAAAGGTAGGCTGGTGGAAGAACGGCTATCCTGAATATTTTGGCAAGGTCATCAATGCCATGAATTTCATCGGCATCCGTCTGATTGTAAACCAAGAGGAAGTGGACTTATTTACGGCACAGATCAGCGATTTTGTGCAGGAGCTGGACATGAAGCAGGGAATCCTGCGGCGCGCTTGTACTGTGAACGACCAGGTTCGTATCACTACAGAGCGTTTTCTGAGCATTACTACACGTGAATTATGCCTGATTGATTATCAGGTCGAAAATATAAGCGATCAGCCTTTAAGCATTGAGCTTGTTCCTTATTTGGACGGCAATACGAAAAATGAGGACACCAACTATGACGAGGTATTTTGGCTGGAAGAGGCCCGTGAGGTTCAAGAGCAATTCATCAGCCTGTCCACAACGACGATAGATAATCCCTTCGGTATTCCGCGCTTTACCGTAAACGCTACCATGGGTATTGTAACCGAGGGGCAAGATGAGCAGACGACGGAAGAGGGCTTTTTGTATGCTGCACGCCACTATCAATATAACGTCTCGCCAGGTGACCGTATCCAACTGCAAAAAATTGTAGCCGTCACCACTTCACGCGATATGGAAAAGGATGCATTGATTCCGCAAGGTGAACGCATCGCCGTGGAAGCTGTCAACAAAGGCTACACCTCTCTAAAGCAAGAGCATATCGACGCTTGGGCCAGACGCTGGGACAAGGCAGATGTCGAAATTGAGGGGGATACGGAGGCCCAACAGGGAATACGTTTTAACATTTTTCAGCTATTCTCTACGTACTACGGTGAAGATGCCCGTCTAAATATTGGACCGAAGGGCTTTACGGGTGAAAAATATGGCGGTGCCACCTATTGGGATACAGAAGCATATGCCGTACCTATGTACCTGGCGCTTGCAGACCCGGACGTAACGCGAAATCTGTTGCTGTACCGTCACCAACAACTGGAAGGTGCCAAGCATAACGCAGCCCAGCAAGGGCTTCGAGGGGCATTGTACCCTATGGTCACTTTTACAGGCGTGGAATGCCATAACGAATGGGAAATTACCTTCGAGGAAATTCATCGTAACGGTGCGATTGCTTATGCCATTTACAATTACACCAATTATACGGGGGACTTGACCTATCTGCATGACTACGGAATCGATGTACTAGTCGAAATTAGCCGCTTCTGGGCCGATCGAGTTCATTTTTCTAACAGTCGTCAGCAGTATATGATCCACGGGGTTACCGGGCCGAACGAATACGAGAATAACGTCAATAACAACTGGTATACCAATACGTTGGCTGCGTGGGTTCTGAAATATACATTATCGGTCTTGCCTCAAATTTCGACTGAGAAAGCGCAGCGTCTGGCAGTTACAGCTGATGAGCTTGCACATTGGCAAGATATCATCAACAACATGTATTATCCGTATGATGAAGAGCGGGGCGTCTTCGTACAGCACGATACTTTTATGGATAAAGATTTGCAGCCTGTATCCACTTTGCATCCGAGCAATCTGCCACTTAATCAGAAATGGTCATGGGATAAAATCCTACGTTCCTGCTTCATTAAGCAAGCAGATGTGCTGCAAGGGCTCTATTTCTTTGGAGACCAGTTCACGCTGGAGGAAAAAGCGCGAAATTTTGCATTTTACGAGCCGATGACCGTTCATGAATCCAGTCTATCTCCTTCGATTCATGCCGTGCTGGCCGCTGAACTCAAAATGGAAGATAAGGCAGTCGAAATGTATAAACGGACGGCCCGTCTGGATCTGGATAACTATAATAACGATACCGAAGACGGACTCCATATCACCTCCATGACAGGAAGCTGGCTGGCGATTGTACAGGGATTTGCCGGGATGAGAACCTATAATGAAACACTCAGCTTTTCCCCTTTTCTACCGAAGGACTGGAACAAATATACGTTTAAAATCAACTATCGCGGCCGCTTGCTAAGTATTCTCGTACAGGAGGGTGAAGTAATCATTACCCTGCTGGACGGAGAACCGCTGACGCTGGAGCTGTATGGACAGCCAACGCACATTACCAGTGGGCAATCGTTAATGGCGAACAGTGCTTCATAAATGGACCAGACAGGGGGAAAGCATATGAAAGCAGTTATTTTTGATCTGGACGGAGTCATTACAGATACGGCTGAATATCATTTTCAGGCATGGGGCAGCTTGGCGGCAGCGCTCAGCATCCCTTTTGATCGGGAATTTAATGAACAGTTAAAAGGAATCAGCCGTACGGAATCACTCGAAAAAATACTAGTGCGTGGTAACCTGTCCGATACGTTATCAGAAGAAGGCAAGCAAGAACTGGCCATGCAAAAAAACACCGAGTATCAGCGGCTTATCTCAGCTTTAACTCCCGCAGACGTTCTTCCCGGTATTAAAGCGCTTCTGAAGGAGCTTCGTGAAGCCCGAATCGGCATCGCGCTCGCCTCTGCGAGCAAAAATGCAGCGTTTATACTGGATCGGCTGGAGCTAGCACACTATTTTGACAGTGTGGTGGATGTTACGGCCATTCGGAATGGCAAGCCTGACCCAGAAATTTTCCTCGCCGGAGCTGCGAATTTGGGCGTTCAGCCTGCCGATTGTATCGGCATAGAAGACGCACAGGCCGGCATTCAGGCGATCAAGGGCGCCGGGATGTTCGCGGTCGGTGTAGGAACGCCTTCGCAAATGCAAGGTGCGGATATCGTGGTAGCCACTACAGCCGAGCTTTCTTTGAGTATGCTGGAGGAACATTTTTACGAGTTCAAAAAATGATCTCATTCTGATTAAGTTCATATGACGTTATGTATGACTAGAGACGAACACCATTAGGTGTTCGTTTTTTTCTTGTACTGTACAAAAGGATTCATGAATATTTATCACTATTTTACACTTATTACATGCATATCATGCTTTAAGTTTTTTGAAGGGGGAAGCGTCATTGGCAAGATCACTCGAGGCGAAATTAGATTATCTTGAAAAGACCCTGGGTCATCTTCCTGATGTCGTCTTCAAAAAAATGAATGTAGGCCAAACGGGAATTCATGTCATTATGATCTATCTCTCCGGTATTGCGGATACAAGTATGATTAACGAACAAATCGTCAAGCCGCTCATTTTAACTGGAGTCCGTGAAAACCACTCCCAAGTTAATCCTGAGAAAATAAAGGAGGAGTTGATACAGCAGACAGCATTTACGATCGATATGACAGAAGGGACAGACCTTGAGACGTGTGTAAGCAAAGTATTATCGGGATATACTTGTCTGCTGATCGAAGGAACGGATGATGTTTTTTTTGCTTCTACAGGCAAATTTCCTTCGCGAAGTGTTGATGAACCCAGCACCGAAACTTTGGTTAGAGGACCAAGGGAAGGTTTTATTGAGGATTTGGAAAGTAACCTGGCAATGGTTAGAAGGCACATCAAAGATATTAGTTTCAGAATAGACAAAATAACCATTGGAAGGAGATCCTCCCGTAAATTAGCAATCTTGTACATATCGGATATCACAAATCCGGAGCTAGTTCAGGAAGTGAAGCGAAGAGTCAAAACGATTGATGTGGATGATGCTTCTGATACCGGGGTTATTGAGCAATGGATCGAGGAACATCCATGGTCTCCGTTTCCCCAGATTCAAGCCTCTGAACGCTCGGATAAAGCGATAACGGCCTTAATGTCAGGGAGGGTTGTCATTATGCTAGATGGCACCCCTTTTGTCCTAATTGCTCCCATGACCTTCTGGATGCTGGCTCAATCCCCAGAGGATTATTATGAGCGTTTTCCTTTAGGAACATTTTTCCGTATGCTTCGTTTAATGGCGTTGTTCATTGCAACATTCCTGCCTTCGTTGTACGTTGCACTCATTTCTTTCCATCCTGGATTAATCCCGCCTGAGCTGGTCATATCTATCGTTGCCTCAAGGGAGGGAATCCCTTTTCCCGTTTTTGTGGAGGCTTTAATTATGGAAGTGGCATTGGAAATATTGCGTGAGGCAAGTCTGCGGCTACCCAAAGGGATAGGACAGGTCATCGGTATTGTAGGCGGTCTTGTTATTGGACAAGCAGCTGTCGAGGCGGCGGTTGTAAGTGCTTTTCTGATTATTGTTGTTGGTCTTACTGCCATTGCGTCCTTTGCAAGCCCGCAGTACAGCGGCAGTATCGGAATCCGGCTTCTTCGTTTTCCCATTATGATGATCGCAGGGGTTTATGGGCTGTATGGAGTAATTTTAGCCTTTATTTTTTTAGGCGTACACATGGTCCAGATCAAAAGCTTTGGAGTTCCTTACATGTCACCCCTGGCCCCTGTTCGGCTAAGAGATCAACAAGACACCTTGATACGGGTTCCTTTTAAATACCTCAGAAAGCGTCCGATCATGCTAAAAACACAGGACGAAACACATTCTAACAGGAAAAGGAAGTAAACCTATGATTTCTTACGCCTTTCTGTTTCGTCGCACCCTCTGGGTGCAAAAATGCTTTGCCGCATGGATCGTGTGTGCTCTCCTCACCGGTTGTTGGGATAGCAGAGAGATCGATAACTTGAGTATTATTCAAGGTGTCGCCATTGATATGGATCAGCAGGATATGCTGGAACTTACCTACCAGCACTTAATCGTGCAGAAATCCAAAAAAAATATGTACAGCAACGTAACAACCTTTAACAAGGATTCCATCCAGTCTGCTTCCAGGGAACAGGCCAAGCAGGTATCCCGTGCTCCTTTATATAGTTTTATTCGCCTGATTTTGATTAGTGACCAAGCTATACAAAAAAGAAGAATCGACCAGTTGTTAGATACGTTTACTCGCTCCTATAAACCAAGTCGAAAATCACTTGTTATGATCATAAAAGGCAATGCAAAAGAAGCGCTCAATAAGATCGGTAAACATCAAGAGATCCCTTCTATTGACCTTGAAGCAATGGCTAAAAACAGCAATTTAAACTCAAAAATACCTTATAGAATAACATTAGGGGAAATTTCTACGCATATCTCACAAGGAGCTGACTTCATCGTTCAAGGCATAGAAACCAATGGAGGCAACCACTTCTCTGGCGCAGCTCTGGTCAGCGGCAAAACGAAGAAATTTGCTTATTGGCTGGACGAAGAGGATGTCATCGGAATCAACTGGATGCTGGGAAAAACGAAGGGCTCAATTATTAGAATTGAGGACTCAAAAACGAAACAACACATGGTAAAGTGAACTATCCCGCTTACTGGGATCAGGTAAAGGAAAATTGGCAAGATACATTCAGTGAAATACCGATCAATGTTAAGGCTAAAGTACAGATAGAGCGAACTGGTGCCTATTCAAAAGAAGAGGGTGAGTAAATGTCTAACATACCTTCCATGAAACAGGAAAAGATATCCACCACGCAAGCCTTATTTACCGTCACTTCGACTGTGTATGCTGTGGGTATTGTCAGTTTACCAAGAACCATTGCGGAGAAGACGCAAACACCCGACGTGTGGCAGGGACTTTTGCTGGCAACTCTGCTTGGGATCGGCGTCATTTTTATCCACGTTAAATTGTGCCATAGATTTCCAGGGAAGACGTTCTATGAGTTCAATCCTGTGATTGCAGGTAAATTCATCGGCTTTCTGATCAATATCGCATTTATTGTATTTTGCACGATGATCTGCTCTCTTGTATGTAGAATGATGGCGGAATTCCTCAAAGGTCTTGCACTGGAGAGAACCCCGATAAGCATGATTCTCTTGCCGTTTCTTCTGCTTATTGGGTATTTGACCTGGGGCGGTCTCCATGCAATGGTGCGATTGATCGAGCTTTTTTTTCCTTTAACCTTTATTGTTTTTTTATTGTTGATCATTCTTAATATCAACCATTTTAATCTTGATAATTTGCGCCCTGTTTTCCATAAAGGTTGGCGTCCGATCTTTGAATCACTTAAAGTTATACCTTTCTCTACAATGGGTTTTGAATCGATCCTTATATTAACTAATGTGATGACCCACCCACAAAAAGCATGGAAGGCCGGGTGGATTGGCTACTCGATTGCAATGGGTTTGTATATTTTAATGGTAACGATGGTCATTGGCTGTATGTCAGTAGAAGAAGTTTCCCGATTGCAGTGGCCCGTCGTTTCTTTTGCACAGCAAATTGAATTCCCCGGTGCGTTCCTGGAACGATTTGAAATATTATTTATTATTTTGTGGACGATCAAAATCTTCATGACCGCCTCAAATTATTATTTCTATATTGTTACTGGAATCAGCCAGCTCACCCAAAAGTGGAACAGGTATATCTGTTATCTCCCGTTAATTATATTATTTTGCCTGAGCATGTATCCCCAAAATTTTATTGAAATAGGCAACTTCGATAAAATAATAGGTTATGTTGGAATTGTTGTATGTGCAGCAGTACCTTCAGTGCTTCTTGTCATCTCTATGGTCTTCCATCGAACAGAAAAAACGGATGAAAAACAGTAAAGGGCATCTCCTCGCTCTTCCCGATGACTCCTCCCCTTATGCTATAGCGTAAGGGGTTTTACTTTTTAGCCAGCGGTTATTCCTCGAAATTTTCCAACTGCCCCCTCCACTCAATTACATTCGTGAACTGATATAATGGAAGAGTTAAGCTACTATTAGATCAATATCAGATCAACTATTCTCTCTTAGGAGACTATTGCATATGAAACCAACCTATCTTATGGATGATATACAGTGGCAGCAGCTCATTCAAAACGTGGCTGACCATTTTAATGATGTGACAATCAAACGAGGTTTTCAGTACTTTAAGCAGGGAAAGGTCAAAGAATTCGTAATGCCTGATGCTGACCATATCGCGGCTGTCGTGGACGGGAACGAGCTCTATGAAGTGGATCTTCACTTGAGCGCTTTTGCTGCCAGCAGATGTACATGCCCTGTTCGCACCAACTGCAAGCATATGATCGCTGTATTACTGAATTACGCGAATGAACAGGAACGTTCGGTACACGCATTAGTGAACGCTCATTCGGCAGGATTCACACGGCTGACCACAAAAGCAGACACCCGTACCACACCTGCTTTCCGGTCGAACCCTTCGCCGGATCACAAGGAAGCAACAAGAGATGCTCTCCGTAAAAAAGCAAGCAACATACCGGACATGCCCGTTTCCGAATGGCATGATCTGTTCGATCAGTGTATCGCCCTTAATCATGTGCACACTCAAAATTCCCAATATGTGCAAAGTGCTTTAGCTTCGATCTATGCTGTGAAGCCGCCACTCTCACCTGGCATACAGCAGCTATATGGACTTCATGCTCATCTGCGTGTACTGGAAAAGCTGGTACCTCAGACCCCCATGACGGGTTACCCCACTCATACCTATATGGGTTACTACACCCAAATCGCCGCAGATGAGCTTAAAGAGGCGATTGAGCGTGATTTTGAGCGCCCACTAGAGCTGACTGATGAACCGATGCATGAAGCCCGTATGGCAGAAACTTTAGCTTATTTACGTCAAAAAATGCTGACAGAGTCGCGGAACGGTACTTATTTTTCAGACGCGTACTATCAGTTTTGGCTGTACTGGGTGTATCCTACAAGGCAGGACCCTAGCATATATACGGAAGAATTACAGCATTTACATGCAGCTGAAGAGGAGCATAGTGCTACGTTGGCACGGCTTCCGTGGATGCTGGCTCGGAGCTGGATGTATGTTTACCAAGCGCAGAATCCTAAAGCCTGGGAGCTGCTACATGAGGCAGAACAAGCTTTTCCACTAAAAATCTCCTCTAGCCAATTGCTATTGTTCTTACATGCGTTGCGACAGGGCGAAGATTGGATACGTCTCAAAGACGGCCTGCGACATATCGGTCCCCTGCTTCATAGTCATCGGGATGATCATTTACAGGATTATATGCATCATTGGGAGCTGGTTTTGCAGCATCTCCCAGAAGCAGAGCAGGACATGTGGAACACGCTGGTGGATATGCTTCCATTTGCGGGTGGGCTGTATGAAGAGGCCCTGCTTGCTCATGAGAAATGGCGGCAATGGATCGACTATCAGCTAAGCATACGCAGTGAACCTTTGAGTTTTCGGGTGAGCGTGCTGCAACCCATCGAAAAGAACGCGCCTGAGTTACTGCTGCCCTTTTACCATCAAGCGGTAGAACGTTATGTGCTGGAAAAAAACAGATCTAGCTATAAAGCGGCAGTTAAACTGTTAAAGCGATTGTTCAAGCTGTACAAAAAAATGAAGCAAGAAACACGCTGGGAGCTGTTCTTCACGACCTTTACCAGCCGTCACAGCCGCCTGCGGGCGCTACAGGAGGAATTGCGGAAAGGGAAATTGTTATCATGAGCCAATATACCGAAACGATTACGGTGCACATCCAATTAACTACCTATGGAGACGCGCTAATTTATGGCGATTCCTCCATGAACTATAGCATTTCCGGTCAAATGTTGAAGCAACGTCTGTTTGCTTGGCATGAGGCTTCATTTTATGGCACCGAGCTAGAGATTCAGCATGTTCAAGACACAGATATTATCGTGCTGCCCTCGGAGCAAGTGATTCCTTTTCTGGCAGAGCAGGAGCTTCTACAGCATATCGAATGGATCTGGGACGAGGCCAATGCCCCGTGGCTTCGGCTGATCCGTCCATTGGCTCACTGTATTGAAACGAAAGCCTATGTGCCCAGCTTCACGTCGTTCCAGGCAGGGAAGCTGCAATGGAAGTGGGATGCAGAAGCGTTGGAAAACATCCAACCGGCAGAGCTTGCCTTGCTGGACAGCCTGGATGAGAACGAGCGCGATGGGCTGGTAGCGGCGTTCTCGGCCGCTGTATTTCAGCGCTGGTACGGCACCGAAGCGGAAGCTGCTGACTTGCGAAGAGAATATCCGATTCTCTTCGCTCCCCAACGTCAGGTCGCAGCAGGCCTGGATGCTCAGGCATGGCTGATCGCCATTGGCTGGAAAGCTGATACCGCGCCATTTCGCCCGCTTCTGCAACTGCTGGAGCCAGAGCTGGAGGACGACGAGCCGTCCTGGCAGCTCAAGCTTGTGTTGCAGGACAAGCAGGACCCGGCCTTGCTGGTGCCTGTACAGCTCGCCGCTGACGGTTATGCCTCCGGCTCATGGCCCGAAGCGTGGACGGCGCATGTGCGTGAGCGCTCAGGCGGGTGGCTGGAACGCTTGACCGCTATTTTGCCCGCAGGGCAGCGTGCCGGAAGCCGTGATGACATACTGAGCCGCCCGCTCTCTGACGAAGCCGCATGGCAATTCCTGACGACCGACAGCCAGCGTCTGCTGGAAAGCGGTTGGCAGGTGCTGCTGCCAGCCTGGTGGGAGGCAGCCACCCGCAAGAAGCCAAAGCTGCGGGCCAAGGTTCGCCCAGGCGAAGGGGCGGGAGAGCGCACGAAGGGCAGCTCGCTGTTCGGACTGGACTCCATTGTCCAGTTCGATTGGCGTGTGGCCATCGGCGATGCCGATCTGAGCGAGTCGGAGTTCGCCGAGCTTGTGGCTCGCAACGAGCGCTTGGTGCGCTTTCGCGGACAATGGATCGCGCTCGACCCTGCGCTGCTGGCGCAAATCCGCCGCGCCATGGACGGGATCGACAGTGCTGAGGGATTGTCCTTTCAGGACATCCTGCAGTTACATCTGCTCGGCAACCCTGACGAGCCTGAAGGCGACGCCTCGGGCGAGCAGCCGGAGGACCCGGCACGCTTCCGACTGGAAGTAGAGCTGAACGCTCATCTACTGAAGCTGATCAGCCAGCTCGGACGGCAATCGGAATGGCCCGCTTTGGACGTACCCGATGGGCTGCAAGCCGAGCTGCGGACGTATCAGCAGGACGGGTATGCATGGCTTGCCTTTTTGCGACGCTTCGGATTGGGCGCGTGCCTAGCCGATGATATGGGACTCGGCAAAACGGTGCAGTTTATCACTTATTTACTGCACCTACAGGACATTGCCGCCGAGACAGGTGTGCGCTCCAGTTCGCTGCTGATTTGCCCGACTTCAGTGCTGGGCAACTGGCAGAAGGAGCTCAGCCGCTTCGCTCCCTCCTTGAAGGTCATGCTGCACTATGGAAGCAAGCGAGAACAAGGAGACTTGTTCCGCGAAAAAGTCGAGCAAGCTGATGTCATCCTGACCTCCTTCGCTACGGCAACTCTGGACCAAGAGCTGCTGCAGAGCATGACTTGGGATTCGATCTGCCTGGATGAAGCGCAAAACATTAAAAATGCGCAAACCAAGCAATCCACAGCTGTGCGCAGCTTCCCTGCACGTCATCGTATCGCGTTGACAGGAACACCTATTGAAAATCGGCTGTCCGAGCTATGGTCCATTTATGATTTCATCAATCCAGGTTATCTGGGCAGCTCACGCGCCTTTAGCAATCGCTTCATGAATGCTATTGAGAAAGAACATAATGAGCAGCGCACGCTGGATCTGCAAAAGCTGGTTCAACCCTTCATGCTGCGGCGCAAAAAGAAGGACCCTGCGATACAGCTTGATTTGCCTGACAAGAACGAGATGAAAACGTACATTCACCTCACCTCCGAGCAGGGCGCGCTCTATGATCAGATTGTTAAAGAGCTGATGGAACGGATGCAGAAGCTGGAGGGGATTGAGCGCAAAGGAGCCATTTTATCAGCTCTGACTCAGTTGAAGCAGCTTTGTGACCACCCTGCTCTCTTAACTAAGGAGGCGCTCCTGGATGCAGCAGCTTCTGGTTATAGTCAGCCCGATCTTGAAGCGGTTATTAGCCGTTCATCCAAGCTGGAGCGCATTCTGGCTATGGTCAAGGAGCTGCGGGAAGAGGGCGAGCGCTGTCTTATTTTTACACAGTATATTGGTATGGGTCAGATGCTTCAGCAGGTACTCACTCAGGAGCTTCAAGAACCCGTGCTCTATCTGAACGGTAGTACATCCAAAACTGCGCGTGACCGAATGATTGATCAATTCCAATCGCACACGCTTCCCCCTGACGAGCAACCGTCCGTGTTTATTTTATCGCTCAAGGCCGGAGGGGTGGGCCTCAATCTGACAGCTGCCAACCATGTCTTTCACTTTGATCGCTGGTGGAATCCAGCTGTTGAAAATCAGGCCACAGACCGAGCCTACCGGATGGGACAAACCAAAGATGTACAGGTTCACAAATTTATCTCGTTGGGTACGCTGGAGGAACGCATTGACGAGATGCTGGAGAGCAAGCAGCAGCTCAGTGACCAAATCATCACCAGCACCGAGGGCTGGATTACGGAACTGTCTACAGACGCGTTAAAAGACCTCTTTACGCTACGGCGCGAGTGGGCATAATGAGGTGCTAAGTTCGTTATACGCCTATTTTAAGGAAGAGTAGTTTATAGCACGGTCCAACACTCCTTTGTGTGCATTTAATAACTCATCACAACAAAGGAGTTGATTTTTAGTGGCCATTCGTCCTCCACAAACGCTGAAATCTACGGGCAGAAAGGTTCCTGTTACGAGATATCGCAATGTGAGTCCAACACAAACCCTTCGTAGATTTACAGTTATCTGGGCTAATAATGATGGTGTACCTTTTAACACGTCTGGATTTTTTGCAACACTCCGGCGTTTAGATGGAACCTTTGTCCAAGCTGCAGGCTTCGACCGCTTTGGTACTGCCCGATTCAACAGAGTCCGCACACCTACAAACCAGCCTTATATTCTGCGTACTTTTAGAGATGATGGAGTATTATTCCGCGTTAGATCCGTACCTGCTGGCGTGTCCTCATTTGTCGTTATTGGTTAAGTTCGTACCGAACGCAGCCTAAACATGTTTAACAACAAAAGCAGTCAGAACAGAGCGTATCTGTCCCGACTGCTTTTTTCAAACTACCTACCTACTCGGAATCTTCTTCCACTTGTACGTCTTTCGTAGCGGCTGTATTGTACACCGTTTTGAGCCAGTTCTCACTCGACCAGTTCAGCTTGCCTGCGCCCGCTCCGTCCTTGGCCTGCAATTGAGCAACCAAGTTGGCAGGGTCTTCGGCTGTATAGCTGTATGGCAACGTTGTGAACCCATTCCAAGAGAAGCTCTTAGCCTTTGCTGGATAAGGAGCTAATGGGCTATTCGCAGCGTCACTGCCGCCTCTGAACACGGCACCGTTGTCCGAAAAGATAACATCCTCGGCTTTGATTTTACCTGTATAATCCGCTTTATTAGGGTCTTTTTGATTGTTACGCACCGGAGAAAACACATCTATTAAATACGATTTTTCTAGCAGCACCGCGCCGTTTTCTGTTGAAATCGCACCATTACCCACGACGTCAAAATGATATCCTTTGGCAGCGATCGCTTTGGCCATGTCGGACGTAATTCTTTTTTTGGCTCTGGCCAATCCAGCATCATCCATAACGATGTTATATGCATGCGCATTACCACCACGCAAACGTGGCATACGGTCCTGAATATCCAGATAATAATTATGATGCAGCGTCACTTCCAAATCCGCATTGTCGCCTGCCATTTCCGTGGCACCCACCAGATGCGCTTTCTTTTGTCCTGCTGCAATATCAATGATATCTTCTTTACTCATGCCCACTGCACTGCTTCTCAAATAAGCGTACATAGGGTAGGAGGACTTATCTGCTTCCATGGCATTGACTTGTTGGGTTACCCAGCTGTTGGAGCTGCGGTCATCTCCTTTGAACAAGGACCAGGAAATTGTAACTCCGTTACTGCCCTTTTTCACATCTACCAGGCCATCATAGGCTTTGTTAAATGTACAATGGTCGATCCATACCTTAGAGCTTGCACCTTCGATGGTAATATAATCCCAGTCATTTTTGTCATAGTTTCCTTTGGTTGCTTCATCCCATTCCCACAGTTCATCAAATTCAAGGTTACGGAAAATCAGATTAGAGCTTCGTTTGATGACAAAACCGGCATGCTTGATTTTCGCACCATTGGCCGAGAAGATTGTAACTCCATTCATATTCTCGATATAGACTTTGCTCACCCCTGTCTTTTTTAGAACAGGATGTGTTTGTACAGGATTGTTGGCACTAAATGGCATTGCCTTCGCAGCGCTAGGAATTTCATTCCAGCCAAGGTCCAGATCATTCATAATCTCAATCACTTTAACCTTGCTGCCTTTTTTCAATGCTTCGTTGAGATCTACAGCATTGTACACCTTTTTGTAATTGGCATCGGTATCGGCGATGTTCCCACCACCCGTATTACCATATGAAAAGCCAGTCAAATTATAGTTATTTTTGGAGGTTACACTGGGGTCCACCCCAGGAGTCGGTTGTTCTGTACCTGGAGCCGGCTTCATAGGAGGTGTACTTGTCTCCCCTTCCGAGGAAGCACCTGATACAATCACATTATCGAACTGGGCAACTGCTTTGGACGTTACCAAACCCATAGCTCCAGCAGTGAGACTGGTGTCTGCTGCGGACAACTCCAGCTGATCATTAACATACATTTTGATTTCCGAACCGGATAGCTCCAGCTTCACTCTGTACCATGTATTGGTGTCCAGTTTGTATGTTTTATTAGTAGCCAGTGTCTTCATAGAGCCATTAACTTTTTTACGAATCTCAAGGGCTCCGCCTTTCTTGTTGTACAACGATGCTGCATAGAAGTTGTTAGAATCCGTGTATCTACCTGCCACATATACTCGATTAGAGCCATTAAAATCATTTACATATACATCTGCTTGCACACTATAATTTGTCCATGAGGTATTGCCTTTTACGGAATGGCTTTCGCTTCGACTAGATTGTTGGTATGTAGAACCATTCCCGTCCTTGACCACAGACCAGTTCCCCGAACCTGCGGACCAGCCTTGAGCTTCTCCTTGTTCAAAATCATCACTTACCTGTACATTCTCGTCAGCCTGTGCGTGGCCTAATAGCGGTAATGATAAAGATAACGCCAACGTACTGCTTAACACGACACTTGCACATTTTTTTAATAAACTCGATTTCATATCACAATTCCCTTCTCAATTGGATTTATGAATACTAAAGCAAACGGTATATAACGTATTGATGGAGGAAATCATATCCGTGCACCAATGAGGGCCCCTAATCGCTATACTCCAATAATTATAGGCACTTAAATAAATATTAAAATATGTCTAATTACTTATCTTTTGTCTTAATTTTTCTATTAATTTTTCGTTCTTTTTCGCGAACACACCAAATGATGTTTCATAAAATCACAAAAAACGAGATTTTTTTATTTTTGAATAAGACATACGGTTGTCATATTGAGAATGGTACATATAAAGGGGTGAGTATCACCAATTTCTCATGTAAAGGAGCGATTAGATGTCTAGCTACGACTACGCTTCCAAATCACAGTTAAAAGAAGCCATTCATACCGCCTACTTACGGTTTGACGGTGAATTCCAGGACATCGACGAAAGCCACAAGGATACTCGAATCGACGAAGTAGATAAAACACCCGCAGAAATGATTGCCTACCAGCTCGGATGGCTTCATCTCGTCATGAGTTGGGACAAAGACGAACGGGAGGGAAAAACCGTTATCATGCCCGCTCCGAATTACAAGTGGAATAGACTAGGCGAACTATACCAATCATTCTACAAGACCTATTCCCACCACTCTCTATATGAATTACGCGATATGTTCAAGTTGGCTGAGCAAACGTGGCTGGATTGGGTGGACACACTCAGTCATGAAGAGCTCTTCACCCAGGGCATTTACAACTGGACAGGCACTAATCCGAACTGGCCTATGGCGAGATGGATTCACATCAACTCCGTAGCACCGTTCAAAACATTCAGAGCTAAGATACGGAAATGGAAGAAATACAACGTGCAACAGTGATGAAAAAAAGTGTGCATTGTGCTACAATACTTGAGTTGTATCGGGATACATTTAGGGAAGGGTAAGTGAAACGCCATGCTTATTATTGGTATTGCCGGCGGTACAGGTTCCGGTAAATCGACGGTCGCACGCGCCGTCGTTGAGCGTCTGGGATCTAATAAAGTGACTTTCATATCTCAGGATAACTACTATAAAGACCATTCACATCTGAGTTATGACGAACGTGCTTTGGTCAACTATGATCATCCGTTTGCCTTTGACAACGACTTGCTGATTGAGCATCTTCAATGTCTGAAAAAAGGACAAGCAACTCAAGCGCCCGTGTATGACTTTACGGTTCATGCTCGTTCCACGGACGAGACGGTAGAGCTTCTGCCGAATCATATCGTTATGTTGGAAGGTCTGCACGTACTGTCAGACGAAAAACTCCGCAGCCTGCTTGATATTAAGGTATTTGTGGATACAGATCCTGATGTGCGCATTCTCCGTCGGGTTCTTCGCGATATTGAGGAACGCGGTCGCACCATCCATTCGATCCATGATCACTATTTGACGACGGTTAAGCCGATGCACGAGGCATTTATTGAGCCTTCCAAAAAATACGCCGACCTGATCCTGCCTGAGGGAGGACATAACGAGGTTGGTATTCAACTGCTGTCTATTTTGACTGAAAAATATTTGGCAGGAGATCGGACATGGGGTACTGTATAAAGTAATCCCGGTTGTTCAGGCTGTCGAGATTTTCTCGGCAGCCTTTTTTGTCTTTTGTATGCCATTTGAACTAAATTATCTTTGGAATCACCCTGCCGTTTATGTTAGCATGTAAAGATTAAAAGCTTTAGATTTTAGCTAAAGTTGGAAGCGTTATCAACTGTGTCCGGCAGATGATTAAGCCCTCGCCTTAATGGCGTCTTTTTTGAATAGATATAATTATGGAGAGTGCTGTCATGAATGAGCTATGCAACATTTTAATTGTAGATGATGAAATATTGGTACGGCAAGGGATCAAACATCATTTGTCGTGGGAACAATACGGATTTCGAATTGTAGGTGAGGCCTCCAATGGGAAAGAGGCGCTGGAGCTGATTGAAGCCTTGCGTCCTCATATTGTCATTACGGATATCGTAATGCCGATCATGGATGGTGAGGAACTGACACGCATCGTCAGACAGAACTATCCAGATATCGAGGTGATTGTGCTCAGCAGCTACGGCGAGTTTAATTACGTACGCTCCACCTTTCAGCAAGGTGTGGCTGACTATATTTTGAAGCCCAAGCTGGACACAGATGAGCTGCTTCAGGTGCTCCAGCGAACAGCCCGCAAAATTCCATCCATTCAGTACCAGGAGGATGCCGGGAATAATCAAATCACGATGGATCATGTGATCGAAAAATTGATCTCTGGCTATAGCATAGATTATGACGTTGAGCTGGTGAAGCAAGCATTTCCTTACGCCCGTTTTGCGCTTATAGGTATAGAACAGTCGGTACAGCAAGATAAGGGACGCTCTACCATTCCCTCGGCTTCGGACCTATTTTCCAAGCTTACAGACCGAGTAGACTCTGCCTGTGAACACATCGTTCTGCGACAGCTGCCATCGGATAGGTATGCGGCCGTTTTTTTAGCCAATCTGGGACCACGGGAATTAGATGCCTGGATGGCTGCGGTTAGGGAAGTTGCTCAAGAGACGAAGCAGGTCGATCCGCAGACAGGCTGGGCGGTCAGTCATCTATTTGATGATTTTAATCAGATTAGCAGTGTCTATCAGGATGAGCTGCCCAAATTACTAAGTTACCGTTTTTATTTCCCAGAGACAGCGCTGCTGATTGAAGATGAACTCCCTCAGCCTGTTCAGGTGAATCGTTCGTTTAACTTAAAACAGTTTACGGAAGAGATGAAGCGTGAGCATTTTGATACAGCTTTTCAGGATTTGAGGTCTTATGTAGCCGCCATGTCCGGCAACTACACCTCGACCGCTTTTGAATTCAAATCGCTGCTCGGAAATATCGTGTTCAACATTACAATTTTGCTCGGGAATCAGGGGTATGATATGAAGGAGCTTGATGCGGCGAAATATTCGTATTTCAAAACAATTAATGATGCCCCTCATGTACATGAAGCCGTACGGTTGCTGGAGACTTTTTTAGAGGAAGCGAACCGACAGATCCTGGCTAAGACGCAGCAAGGAAGTAGTGCAAGCATGAAAAAATTGCTGGAGTATATTGAGGAACATCATGCTGAAACACTCAATTTGACGAACCTTGGGCAATATTTCCATTTTAACCCCTCTTATTTATCCAGTTATTTTACGGCACACCATACAGAGGGATTTAGCGAGTATCTAAACAAAATTCGGGTTGAAAAGGCTGCTGAATTACTGCGATCGGGGACGCTGCCCATTTCAGATATTAGCAGTACAGTAGGCTATTCGGACCCCAGCTATTTTACTAAAGTGTTCAAAAAGGTGAAGGGCTACTCGCCCAGCCAGTACCGCCGGGAGCATCTCCATTAGAGAGCAAGCGCATATCTGCCAGCAGAAAAGAGATCGAATATGAAAAGATATATCCACAAGATCAAATATCAAGGTCTGTTCTTCAAAATCTTTATTGTTATGGTGGTCAGCATCACGGCGGTGTCGTTGCTGACCTCTTTGGTGACGATTCGAATGTCTGAACGACTATTCGCTGAAACATTCAGTATTACGAATGCCAAGGTGCTTAGCCAGATTCAATCCAGCTTTGAATCCTTCAATGACTCCATCGTGAATGCTGTAACCCATGCTTCGGAAAATGGAACCGTCAAAAACTATTTGACTAGCGGCCAATCTGACTCGATTAACTCGGCAAGGATTTACTTCGGTATGGCACAGCAAATGAAGCAAATTAAATCGAACGTCGATGCTTATGATGTCGGTGTCGCTGTAACAGGTCTGAACGGACGGAGCTTTTACTCCGATTCCTCCTATTGGCCTGTAACTGCGGAGCAGCTTAAGAGCAGTGCTATTACGGCCCGAAGTGTAGCACGCCCGGCACAGCTTATGTATCAAATGGATACGGAGTTATTTCATCAACAAATGACTAGCACCATGCAAAAACCCACACCCTATATCATCGCCTCTAAACCATTTATGGAGCGAACCAGTGGTACCTTGTACGGAATGATCTACATTGCCATTCGGGAGCCAGAATTTCGGCGTTTTTATAACAATTTCACGAGTAACGGTAATGATGTGCTGATCTTGGACAAATCGGGACTGATTGTATCGAGCAACCGTCAGGACCTAATCGGACAACGCTCCAGTGAGCTGCTGGGCTATGCCACCAAAATCAATGAACAGGGACTAAACTATATTAATGCGGATGTAATGAATAAGGAGAGCATCGTTCTTTCCAACTATATCCCTTCATTTGATTTTTATCTGGTGAACATGATCGATAGGCAAACCGCAGTTGGGCAAATTATTGACGTTAAATCTGTTGTCTGGATCTGTATCGCCATTGTACTGATTGCTTTGGTGATTGTTTTTCTCATTTCACGTCGCCTGATTCGTTCTCTGACTCGGCTGGTCAAGCAAATGTCGACTATACGCGAGAAAAATTTTGATAATTATATCCCGGTCACGGGTAGCTACGAGGTCAGACAGTTAAGTCATGCTTACAACTACATGCTTGATGAACTCAATGATTATATTCGTAAGCTTTTAGAAACCCAAAAAGGCCAACGAAATGCAGAGCTAGCTGCACTACAACGGCAGATCAATCCACATTTTCTGTACAATACATTGGCTTCAATCAAAATGCTAGTGCTCAAAGGAAACAAGGAAACTGCCGCCGAGACGATTAATGCGCTCATTTCCTTGCTGCAAAATACAATCAGCAATGTGAGCGAAACGATCACCATCGAGCAAGAAATGGCCAACATGCAAAATTATGTATTCATTAATCATGTGCGCTATGGGCAACGGGTACAGGTAAATTATTTTGTATCACCTGATTGTCTGGAGTATCATGTGCCCAAGCTGATTATTCAGCCTTTTATCGAAAACTCTTTTTTCCATGCGTTTAATGAGAAAAATACAGGGCACATCTATATATTGGTGTCGAAAACAGAGGATACATTGATCTGTGAAGTAGTCGACGATGGAGACGGTATGGATTTGGACGGAAATACAGCGCAGGACGGACTGCCGAATCCCAAGAGCAAACGCCAACTATTTACGGGCATCGGCATCCAGAATGTGCACAATCGCATTACCCTTTTATATGGAGAAGAATATGGCGTGACCATTTCCAGCAAGAAGGGCGAGGGCACCAAAGTAAGAATGACACTGCCTCTAATCGTAAAACCCGCTCCTCCTACCCCATAAAAAATATAGGTTAAACGAAACAAAAAAGGTGGAACAAGAACGGAGTGGGCGGAATGGTGCTAGCCATCTAGGCACAACAGCGATGGGAAGCACCATCCGGCCGCGCAGTGGCGCTTCGTGAAAATCTTTAGTTCAATCTATAAAAACTACCTAAGTCTAAAGAAAGTACAAATGTAAGCGGTACCTTTTTGGATAAATCATAATAATAAGACCAATCTGTATAAAGATATTCCTAACTGCCAGTAAAGCAAGGATGATAAACTAAATTCATAAACAAGGTAACCGCTTTCAAAAAAAGTTCTACATGGTTAGCAACATATAAAAAAAGAGTAGGGGTTGAATAAAATGAAAAAAATGTCTTTCCTTCTGCTGATTGCAAGCTTGATCTTGTTATCCGCATGCTCCAGCAATTCTGAGAAAGCAGCTACGACCACAGATTCAGGCAAGAAAGAAATTACGGTCTGGGCTTGGGACCCGAACTTTAACATCGCAGCCCTGAAGCTGGCAAAAGATCGTTATGTTGCCAAACATCCTGATGTAACCGTAAACATTGTTGAATATGCTCAAAACGATATCGTACAAAAAATGAATGCCGGTCTCAACTCCGGTTCTACCAAAGGATTGCCGAACGTGGTTCTAATTGAGGATTACCGGGCACAGAACTTCCTGCAAGCCTATCCCGATTCTTTCCATGATATGACTAATTCGATCAAAGCATCTGACTTCGCTGATTATAAAATCGGACCGACTAGCTACAACGGCAAGCAATATGGAGTTCCTTTCGATTCCGGCGTTATGGGATTGTATGTAAGAACGGATTATCTGGAACAAGCTGGCTACAAAGTAGCGGACTTGACCAATATTGATTGGGACAAATTTATTGAAATCGGTAAAGCTGTAAAACAAAAAACAGGCAAAGATATGCTGACTCAAGATCCGAATGACCTCGGTCTGATCCGTGGCATGATCCAAACTGCAGGTTCTTGGTACCTGAAAGAAGACGGTAAAACACCAAACCTGGCTGGTAATCCAGCTCTGAAAGAAGCGCTCTTGACGTACAAATCCTTGTTCGACGCCAACATTGTTAAAATGAATGCCGACTGGAGTCAATTCTTGGCCGCATTCAACAGCGGTGCAGTTGCTTCTGTACCTACAGGTAACTGGATTACACCTTCGATTAAGGCAGAAGCTTCGCAATCCGGTAAATGGGCTGTTGTTCCTTTCCCTAAACTGAAAAATATACCTGAATCCGTGAATGCTTCCAGCCTCGGCGGCAGCTCCTGGTATGTCCTCAACTCGGACGGTCAAGATACCGCTGCTGATTTCCTGAAAGAAACATTCGGTTCAGATACAGAGCTGTATCAAGATATGCTGAGCAAAATCGGAATTGTTGGTTCATTGAACGCAGCTTCCAGCGGTAAAGCTTATGACGTGGAAGATGCTTACTTCGGTGGCGACAAAGTATACAAGAAATTTGCTGATTGGACTAAACAAGTTCCAAAAGTCAATTATGGCCTGCACACTTATGCGATTGAGGACATCATGACTGTTGAAATTCAAAACTACCTGAACGGAAAAGATGTAGATGCAGTTCTGAAGGACGCTCAAGGACAAGCGGAAGCACAGCTTAAATAAGTCAGTCCATCTAGCCAAGGCTAAACAATAAAACGATAAGCACTTAAAACCTTGGGCTTGCGAGTTCAAGGTTTTATTGCTGCATAGGGAGTTGACATGGTATGAAGACAGCCGCGCCCAAAATGACTACAACACGTCTTAAAGCAGGTATGACAGGATGGTTGTTCATATCCATCGCAGTGATCATGATTGCCGCCTTTTATTTCTATCCGATGATTCAGGCGCTAATCTTATCCTTTAAGACGGGTACTGGGTCTAATCTGAGCTTTAACGGCATTGATAACTATAAGCGTCTGTTCACTGACAAAATGTTCATTACCGCTGTGAAGAATACGTTTATTTATTTAATTTTCCAGGTACCTTTAATGGTCATTCTGGCTCTGTTTATTTCCGTATTGTTGAATGATAAAAACCTAAAATTCAAAGGCTTTTTCCGCACCGCCATCTTCTTGCCGTGTATCACATCCCTTGTAGCCTATTCGGTTGTTTTCAAGTATCTGTTCTCGGCTGACGGTTTGGTAAACTCCTTGTTGCTGAACCTGCACGTGATTGGCACGCCAATCCAATGGATTACAGATCCTTTCTGGGCCAAAGTAACGATTATTATCGCGATCACATGGCGCTGGACAGGGTACAACATGATCTTTTACCTGTCGGGTCTTCAAAACATTGACAGTTCCATCTACGAAGCGGCCCGTATTGACGGAGCTTCCCCGATCCGGCAGTTTTTCAGCATTACCGTTCCACTGCTTAAGCCGATTATCCTGTTCACCTCGATTACATCGACGATTGGTACACTTCAGCTCTTCGATGAAATCATGAATATTACCAAAGGTGGACCAGGTAACGCGACATCTTCCATTTCGCAATATATTTATAATCTGTCCTTCAAGTATTCATCCGACTTTGGTTATGCGGCGACCGTATCTTATTCCATCGTCATTATGATCATTATCTTGTCGATTATCCAGTTTAAAGTGGCAGGTGAGAAAAAATGATGAAAACAAAAAGAGCATTTACGTACGCCTTTCTGATTCTTGTGTCATTCATTTCGATTTTCCCGTTCCTGTGGATGCTATCCAGCTCCACGAACCTGTCAGTCGATGTGACCAAAGGCAAGCTTCTGCCAGGCTCCCATCTGATGGATAACATGCACAATCTGCTCGAACAAGTAGACATCGTTACAGCACTAAGCAATTCTGCAAAGGTTTCCATCTCAACGACGTTGCTGGCGATGCTCATTGC
This sequence comes from Paenibacillus sp. EKM10P, assembly GCF_011800655.1. Classification (NCBI taxonomy): domain Bacteria; kingdom Bacillati; phylum Bacillota; class Bacilli; order Caryophanales; family Paenibacillaceae; genus Paenibacillus; species Paenibacillus sp. EKM10P. The sequence continues at coordinate 133,412 of NZ_JAALET010000006.1, forward strand.
ATCACTGGCTGGTTATGGCTTTGAAATTTACAGAAGTAAAGCGAAAGACGTTGTCTTCAATATCCTGCTGATGTCAATGATGATTCCGTTTGCGGCAATCATGATCCCGCTTTACCGGATGTTCGGCAGCATTTCTAATGTGATACCGTGGATCGGCATTGATACGCTCTCTTCTGTCGTTATTCCGACCGTAACTACGGCGTTCCTGATCTTCTTTTTCCGTCAAAGCACCAAGATGTTTCCCAAGGATCTGCTGGAAGCTGGCCGGATGGATGGATTATCCGAGCTGGGTCTGTTCTTCCGGGTGTATATGCCTACGATGAAAACAACCTATGCCGCTGCCGCAATTATCACGTTCATGTCCAGCTGGAACAACTACCTCTGGCCTCTGATTGTACTGCAAACGCCAGAAAATCAAACCATCCCGCTGTTGATCTCGAACCTCGGCTCCAGCTATGCACCGGACTACGGCGTTATTATGATCGCCATTGTCCTGTCCACATTGCCGACTGCACTGGTATTCTTCCTGATGCAGAAGCACTTTGTCGCAGGTATGGTCGGCTCGGTAAAATAATAGATTTCTGTATACGGTCTTCATTCAATTTAAAAATAAGGAGTGTTCGCCTTGACCATTCATACCCCTAGTCTGGACTGGCTCACCGATGTGACCAAATTCGCGGTAAATCGCTTGCCTGCCTATTCCGATCATAAATATTACGCCACGCTTCAGGAAGCAGAGCACCAGGCCGATATGGCCTGGCGTCACAGCCTGAATGGGAGCTGGAAGTTCAACTATGCGACGAATCCAGCTACTCGCCCAGCAGAATTCTATGCCCCTGACTTTGAGTATAGCGGCTGGAGCGATATTCAAGTGCCGGGTCATATTCAGACGCAAGGCTTCGGTCAAATGCAGTACGCCAATACGATGTACCCGTGGGACGGACATTCGGACGTTCGTCCACCTCATATTCCACAAGACCACAATCCGGTCGGGAGCTATATCAAAAGCTTTGTTTTGCCTGAAAATATGGCTTCTGACGCGCAGCCTGTGTTCATTTCTTTTCAAGGTGTTGAGTCGGCTTTCTATGTATGGCTGAACGGACAATTTGTCGGTTACAGCGAGGACAGCTTTACACCGTCTGATTTTGAACTGACACCCTACCTGCAAGCTGGCGAAAACAAGCTGGCGGTAGAGGTATATCAAAGAAGTACGGGAGCTTGGCTGGAGGATCAGGATTTTTGGCGTTTTTCCGGCATTTTCAGAGACGTATATTTGTACACGATCCCTACTGTTCACGTACGCGACCTGCATGCCAAGGCGGACCTGGATGCTACCTACACGCAGGGCCTGCTGGAATTGAAACTGACTTTGGAGCAACCAGCAACAGCCCATACAACTGTCGATGTGAAGGATGCCACCGGACATATAGTAGCTTCTTTGAAAGCTGACTTTACAGATGGCATCGCCTCGCTGTCAGCAACTTTGGAGCAAGTAGAGCGCTGGAGCGCGGAAAGGCCTTATTTGTACACGTTGTTCATTCAAATTTATGATGCCGATGGAACACTCGTCGAGGTGATCCCACAAAAGGTTGGTTTCCGCAAATTCGAGATGGTGAACAAGGTCATGCATCTGAATGGCAAGCGCATTGTGTTCAAGGGCGTGAACCGTCATGAATTTAACGCTCGTACCGGGCGTGCAATTTCCCGTGAAGATATGCTGTGGGATATTCGGACACTCAAGCAGAACAATATGAACGCTGTACGTACCTCTCATTATCCGAATCAGACACTGTGGTATGAGCTGTGCGATGAGTACGGGATATACGTGATTGACGAAATGAACCTGGAAACACACGGTTCCTGGCAAAAACTCGGCGCGGTCGAGCCTTCGTGGAATATTCCGGCCAATCTGCCTGAATGGCAGGATATCGTTATGGATCGCGCTATTTCCATGCTGGAACGGGACAAAAACCATGCATCCATTCTGATCTGGTCCTGCGGAAATGAGTCGTATGCAGGCGAAGTGCTACGCAATGTCGCTAACTATTTCCGGTCCACCGATCCGAGCCGTCTGGTACACTACGAAGGCGTGTTTCACAATCGTACGTATGATGATACCAGCGATATGGAGAGCCGGATGTACGCCAAGCCCGCTGATATCGAGCAATACTTGAATGACAATCCACAAAAGCCGTATATCAATTGCGAATACATGCATGCGATGGGCAATTCTGTGGGCGGCATGCACAAGTATACCGAGTTGGAGAACAAATACGAGCTGTATCAGGGCGGTTTTATTTGGGATTACATCGACCAAGCGGTCATGAAAAAAGATCGTTACGGACGCGAGTACCTCGCGATCGGCGGCGACTTTGACGACCGTCCAACAGACTATGGCTTCTGTACGGACGGAATTGTCTATGCGGACCGGAAGGTTTCACCGAAGATGCAGGAGGTCAAATTCCTGTACCAAAATTTGAAGCTCATCCCGGATACCAAAGGTGTGACCATTCGCAACGAAAACCTGTTCGAGGGAACAGGGGACTATGAACTGGTATACAGCCTGTTGCATGAAGGTCAAGAGATCACGCGAAATGTGAGTCATGTGGATGTGGCGGCTCAGACCGAAGCCTATATTCCATTGACGTTCCCAAGCACAGACGGGAAGCCTGGGGAATATGTCATTCACACGGCGCTTGTATTGAAGGAAGCGACGATTTGGGCTGAGGCTGGGCATGAAGTGGCCTTCGGGCAGCATATTTTCATTGTGGAAGATCCAAGTCCGCTAAAAGCTCCTACAGGTGGAGCCCTACGAGTAGTACATGGCGATGTAAATATTGGCGTTCACGGTGCAGATTTCAGCATCATGTTCTCCAAAGGAGCAGGTAGCCTGACTTCACTTCGCTACGCGGGACGTGAGATGATCGCTACGCCTCCTGCCCCGTTGTTCTGGCGGGCGACCACAGACAATGATCGGGGAACCGCACTCGGTTTTGAAGCTGGTGGCTGGTTCGCTGCAAGTCTGACGCGTAAATGTGTGGGTATCGAGGTCACGGAAGAGCAGGCAGACCGTGTGACCATTACGTTCCGCTACACGCTGAGCATTCATGCAGACGTACAGGTAACGGTAGCCTATACCGTCTTGGCGGACGGCAGTCTGAACGTAAAATCCACCTATGAAGGTGTATCGGGACTGCCTAACCTGCCGATCTTTGCCCTTTCGTTCAAGGTTCCAGCGGACTACCGCCATCTGGACTGGTATGCGATGGGACCAGAGGAGAATTACATCGACCGGGCCTTCGGTGCTAGACTTGGCGTATTCCGCAACGAAGCTGCGGATAACGTGTCCGGGTATGTCGTGCCACAGGAATCCGGCAATCGTACAGGCGTGCGCCGTGTCGATATTACTAACGATTCCCAGCGGGGCATCCGCATTACCGCACCTGCCACCGCGCCGGTGGAATGCAATATTTCGCCGTATACAGCGTTCGAGCTGGAAAGTGCATACCATGTGTATGAGTTACCGAACGTTTATTACACCGTTGTCACCGTAGCTGGCAAGCAAATGGGCGTAGGCGGCGACGACAGCTGGGGTGCTCCAGTACATGAGGAATATCAAATTCCAGCCGATCAAAAGCTGGAATTCGAGTTCACCGTGCAGCGGATATAAATAAACTCCCCCCATAGGCAAGTATATATAACAAAAGCCCTTCCGCTGCTTCCCTCATGGAAAGCCGGAAGGGCTTTTATATTTACGTATCTGTAGAATAGGCGGCGAACGCCCTATCTATTTCAAAACAACTTCAATATCACGTCCAGGATCACTGTACTTGTAGATGCCAGGATTTAGTTCCAATCTTCCGTCTAATTTAATATCTTTATAACGATCAACATTAACGCCTGTGGATACCATACCCTTCGCAATGATCTCAGGTACTACTTCTTTGCCGTTAATTCGCATCGTTGTTTGGCTGACACCTTTGAAGCCAGGGGAACCGGATTTCGATTCGACAATCAAATCTTTTCCCTCTATATAGTATGCAAAATCAATTTGATAACCGTCCGCTTTAAGGCCAGCGAACTGTTTCTCTCCTTTAGGTTTATGAAGTGTGACCCAATTTTTAGACGTATCACGTTTCTCAATGACAGCATCTTTCAATATAAGTTTCATTGGAACATCAGACCAGTCCTTATACCATTCTGGAGATTCAAACTGATATAAGTGTTGATAACTTTCAGGATCAACTCCTTTAATATTCCGACCTCCGCTAATTTTTTTATCACCTATAACCAGTTGAGCTGTTTTATAATGAACATTTCCCTTTTTAAGTGAATCACGCTCTGTTACTAGAATTTCAATATCCAAGGGGGTAACAATCAGTTGGTCTAGGGTAGCGCCTGTATTATTTTGGAATTCAGTGCTGCTATGCAACTTCTTAGAATACATCGCTTCACTTGCTTTTTTCCCATCCGCTTCAAATTCGAACTTCCAGGTGCCCTCAATTCGTTTTGCTTCCTCAATGTAACTAAAATGGAGGTTTGCCTTACTCCAATCTTGTGCAGTCATGTTGAATACCTGCTCAATATTCAAGTCTGGGCTGTCGCTAGGTAGAATGGTGGGGATTGCGTCTATTTCTTTGTCGCCCACTTTCATTACTAAATGCGGGTTCCCACGTCCTAAATCGGATGGAGCTGTAGCAACTCTAAAGCGGACAACAGTCTTGTTGTTGGTTTGTCGAACGGATTCTATATAAATGTTAGGATACTGCTTGGTCCCCGTAACAAGTGTATCCCCGGCTTGATAATCCGTCTTTAGAGGAATGTCCTGATTACGATAAAAAATTAGATTCTGTGCCTCAAGTGTGTAATCTTGTTTCCGATCTTTTAATGTATCAACAGTTTCATAAATACCAAGGAGTTTCTGGCTTTTAGGATCGTAATTTAAATATCCGTGTGCTCGTTCCTTGTTATTAGAATTGCTAGTTACCATAGTGTTCTCTATAGCAAACCCAATATAACTGGTTGGATCGATTCCTGGATCCAGAGAGATAAGCATTTTCATTTTTTCACCATCTGTTACAACACCATTCAAATTCATCGTAATGCCTGCATTGGTTGCTTTTAGATCATACCGCTGGCCAATACCATTATTTAGCGCATTGGTTACACTACGTCCGCCTATTTTATCCCAATTAATAGTTACACTAGCGAATACAGGGATGGCAACGAGTAAAAAACATGATAATACGATACTCACAGGAACAATTTTTGTTCTAGGTGTAGGTGCTTCCTCTGACTGTTGCAGAGTTTCTTTTCGTCTGGCTGCTTCCTGTTCTATATTCACCCACATTGCATCATATTCAGGTTGAGGAATATGCTGTTCTTTTTCAAAATACCGACTCACTGCTATTCATCTCCTTTACTTGAGATACCACCATTTTTTTTAGCAGTTTAAGCCCCCGATTTAATCTGGATTTAGCTGTTCCTTCGGGTATATTTATAACTCTAGATATTTCCGGCACAGTCAATTCGTTTACATAACGAAGGATCACGACCATTCGAATTTTATCTGGAAGCTTGTTATATAGCTTGTGTAGCTCTGTCTGAGTTTCTCGATGATATAAGCTCTCTTCCACCGGATTAAATGAATGAGGGCGTGACAATAAAAAAGTTCGTATTTCCTTCATCAGCCCAGTCTTTCGCCTTCTAAGCACATTGCTGCACTCATTGGAAGCAATTCGTAAAATCCATGATTTGAGATCTTGTACCTTTGACCTGTCGGCCAAGATTGCTTTGACAAATACCTCTTGGCAAACATCTTCCGCATCTGCTTGATTTTGCATCAGATAATAGCAAAAATAATATATCTGTTCCTTATATAGTTCAAATAGCTCTCGATCAGTCATATGTGTGTCCCCCCCTTGTTGTGGTCTCATCTATAAGACTAATAACAGAGTACAATCGTTCATTTACATCTAAAAAAGGCAGTCCTATATAGGACCACCTTTGATTAATCGTTCAATTCCCAACGGTCAGGCAAAACAAACCTACTGTGCCATATGCTCAATTCACTACTTTTTATCAAACAAAAAAGCACCCTGCTCTAACCCCGGCCTTTTGCCTTCGTCATAAACATGAGTCTGTCGCCCTGGCTAGCTCGTAGCCAGATTAACATACGTTCGCGTGAAATCAAGGTTTTGCAAGTCCCTTTGATCTATAAAAAACTCCAAATACCCTGCGTCCCACCAGCACATACCGACCTCATTCAAGGATGATACCGAGAGCAGAACATGCCAATTTGCTGAAGCTTGATCGTGCTTTTCCCGGTTAGCCTGGTATTCTTGCAGCTGAGGCAGCACTCTGGATCGTAACTGCTCCGCATACTCCGTACTTCCCCTATGCATAGCTTGCTCGGCTTCCTGATGGATCTGACTCTCACTCTTATGCCAGTTAAACAGAAGACCCTCCAGCCCGTTTCGGCACAGATAAGCATCCCGACGAGTATTCCCGGCAAAAGACTGATGCTGTCCCCACACCGTGTCGCTATGTTCATATAGAAGCTCATAAAGCTCTTCGTACTGATCTACAAGAATATCTCCTAGTTCACCCTCCGAGGGTAGTGTCAGGATCGGATGAAAGGAAATTGCATACGCGGTGAAATCCCTGTTCTCGGCACATACTTCAACCTTCCCATTCGGCGGCAAAGTTTTCTGCAAAGCGCTGCTATCGCCGTTATAGTAAAAGATTTTATGCTCAATATCATAAGCTGGCTCATCCAGCCCAAGAAAAAAGTATAGTATGCCCTGATGGGGCAATCCCTCAAATGGTGAAAAAGGCAACTCACTTAGATTGATCTGAGCAATAAACGTATAATATTCTCCGTCTGAATTACACGGCCACTCGATCGAAGGCGGCAAATCTGGATAGCCGGCGATCCGACTATTTCCAACATGTTCATAGTTTTCCTCATGCTCTAGATGAAATTGTATCGTAGCTTCGGCTTCCTGATAGAGCTCTTCTTTTAATTCATCATCAAGTGAATGCTCTTCGAGTATTCGAGTCAGTTCTTCCTTTAATGGTGATTTCAGCATCTCACTCGCCCCTTTTGAATGAAATAATATAAATATATTCCCCATACAAGTCTTACATAAGATTACCAAATTACAGTCTGACAAGCTATTTCTCTAGCAGATATAAGCTGAAAAATTATATGTTTATATATTATAAAACTATGTATGAATTGTTATAACGGTTAAATAGTATAATAAGGAGGATAAAGAGATGGGTAAGGTGATTGGAATGGAACGTAAAATTACTAAATTCGGAAACAGCTTAGGGATAACCATAAATTTTCGTTGGATCAGCTAGCTTTATTAATCAAGCTTCACTCTTCCAAACTACATGGATGAACCAAAAAAAGAGATCACGCATGATCTCTTTTTTACCTTAATAAAAATCATTACTCTTGACTGCGAGCACCTGACGGGCGATTAGCATAAAGGCATCAAAGGAATGACAATGCTTTAATCGTTCAAGCGTTTCCTCCTGCCGGATCAGTTCTACAAACAAATCATAAATTCCCATGGCCTGCTCATAGTCCTCTTTGCAGATTGAGAGCAGGAATACTACGTGAACCTCATGGTTAGCGTCCCATTGGATCGGATTTTCCAGCAAGCACACACTTACGACTGTTCGGTTAGAACTTAGCTCCAGAGGATGGGGAATGGCCATTCCTCGATCCAGCGCAGTAGAACCCAGCTTCTCTCTTTCTTTGACTGCTGGCAAAAACTTGTCGGTCACCACTCCTTTTTGCTTTAAAATATCGCTCATTTCTTCAATCAGGGTATCTTTGCTCGGCTGATCGGAGCGAGTCATAAACCATTCCTTGTCAAAATACCGCAGCAGTGATGTCTCCTGTTCCTCATCGCTGGCACGTACCATCCGTGTCATGGTCTCCATATCCCGTTCCGAAGGAATCGGGCTAATCACCGCCGAAGGCTTATCCTTACGCTGCTGCAAGTGAATGGTCGAAACGACCAGGTCCTCATCGACGGTGGACATTTCCTCGTATTCCCGAAGGGAAACCACACGGGATACATCCAGCTCAGCAAACAGCGAACGCAGCCTGGATTCCAGAATACGGGCGGTTCCGTAGCCGGAGCCGCACACCAGCAACACGGTTTTGCGACGCCGATGAGGAATATGGTATTTACGTTCCAGTGCAGCTCCGATATGAAGTGCCAAATAACCGATCTCGTTATCGTTGATGTCGTATGGAAACGATTTTTGCAGTTCTTTTACTGCACCTACTGTGATTTCATAAGCAAGCGGATAATACTTGCGGATATGTCCAAGCAGCGGATTGCGCATGTTCATGCCATGCTCCAGCCGGATCAGCATTGGCTTTAAATGTACAAATAAATCCCGGGATAACCGTTCATCGTCACGCAAGTCATAGGTGAAGCGTTCATAGACAAACGTCAGCATCCCGTGCACTGTCAAGAAGAGACGGTCAGACTGAAGACGCTCCCACTCGGTTTCGGTCATCTTTTTGCTGACAATATGCAGCAGAACATAATCCAGTTCTCCTTCAGGGCAGATGATGCCAAATACCTCTTCCATTTCCCTCATAATGGTGGTAGCCAATTCAATATCCCGCTGACTGCCCACCACTGCCTCAAAGCGTTCTATCCCATGTCCTTCCTTCACCCGCAGCACCATGACCGCCAGATGAGTAATAAGGTCTTTCAGGGCCAAATCAGCCATTTTGGTCCCCACGCTCCGCAAATGCTTTAGAATAATTGTGCGGATCTGCGAGAGATCTAATCCTTGAAACAGCTGTTGTTGCTCCAAGGGCATGCCGCTGCGTTGCCCCTCTTCATCGCGGATATCGGCATATTCAGCCAGACAGTAACGAATATTCTTTTCTTCCCCTACCACCTTCACACCATGTCCTGGCTTGGTGCGCAGGGTGAGGCTATAATCCTCCAGAATCTGACGAATGATTTTAGAATCATTATTCATTGTTGCCCGGCTAATATACAGCTCATCGGCGAGGCCCTCCATCTTCACGTATTCCCCCGCATTCAGCAGCTTGAACAGCTCATACCGTATGCGCTCTTCTGGAGCCTCTGGCAGGCGCTGACCTACTTCTGTTTCTTCTTGACTTTCATCCGCGAACAAACCGTATCTCTCATGATCATCAACCCTGATCGTATAGCCGCTGCCCCTTTTGGATTCCAGGTGTGCTCCAAATTCATTCAGCATACCATCCAGCTTCTTGAGGTCGTCGCGGATTGTCCGTTCCGTGACCTCCAGCCGCTCAGCGAGCGCCTTGGTGGTCCAAGACCAGCCTTGATCATTTCCACTAATGAGCTGGTACAGCTTTTTCAAGCGTTTGTAGGGAAAAACCATGTAGATTAAGACCTCCTTTCCGATAAACCGTATTTTACTGCCACGTTACTTTATTTCCGGGGTTACCAGTACTGTCAGCAGCTTGCAATGCTGCAATTCCGGCAATTGTGCACCCTCCGAAGCGGATGCAACCAGTGTCTCCCCCTTGGAGCGCTCATCCAGCGAAACCAACTCGTAGTGGGCTGATCCACCATATGTGATACGTGCAGTTGCGTCTTTCCTCAGATAAGGATTAAACACACGAACGACATACCCATCGCTATGTTCTGCTTTCTTGAATGCACTTAAGATGACGTTGGAAGGCTCGCTAAATGATAACAAGCTGTAGTTTTGCTCGAATATTCGCTCTTCGTCACGGAAGGCAAATATTAAGCGACCGTTGAGAAAATCAGACAGCTGATAACTGGACAACGGCGTTAAATATTCCTTCGCTGCTCGAGCGATGTCCGCCTCATCAAACCCAGACTCGTGGACATGTAGAGCAAACGTAAACGAAAGCTCACCTAGCAGCTGTGCGTCCGGCGTTTCGACGATCTTTTCTCCCGAGGCACGACCTGGGCGATATAGCAGATTCTCCTTACCCATATATCCAAAAGTACGGAATAACGTCAGCGCTATTGTATCATGTTCAGGGCCTATGATTTCATATTCTCTTACCCCTTCGGTCAGCACCGCTACTCCACGTGAGCCATCGTTTAACGCAACATAGCTTTGCATCGCCTCTATGGTGATCGGCTTCTCCGTCCACTGCTCCCGTTCCCATACCTTTACTTCCTCCAGCGTAGTTGGACGGGCAATGACGCCGAACGGCTGATCTGCAATGGATAGCTTGGAGGCAATCCCGGTATCAAAAAGCACCCGCAGACGGTGACTCAACACCTGATTGTCCACATCCACTGAGAAACGTATCAGACGCTCGCCTTTACGTAGCGAGACCGATGCCTGTAGTGGCAACTCAGCCGAAGTCAGAGCAGCGGAACGCTCATTTAAGTCATACGGAACCTTCAGCTTCATCCGAAGGGATAGATCCTCGGCTACCGGACCTTTGGATGTTATCGTCTCCACATCAGCACCAAGCGAAGAAACAGTAAGATCACGTTCTGGCGGAGAATAGTTGTAGGAATCTCCGTCATCTCCATTTTCCTCGAAAACCATTTGATCCACGTACACACGCCCCGAGACTTTATCCGTAATACTTAATGCCCCCTTCTCCTGTACAGATATCGTAAAAAATTCATTTTCAATACAGTCTCCGTTGCTGCGTTCTGCTATCGCATCCCCAGTCGAACTGAAATCAAACACGATTTGTGTATACCCCATAGCAGGGACTTCCTGAAGCTCCACTAACAGCTTGGCACGAAACACACGCTCAGGCAGGTACACCTTTTTGCTCGGATTCAGATCAATATGCTGACCAAGCACGTAGTCGGTTTGTTCCACTTTCTCGGTAATCGTATATGGAAGCTGCTGACCCTTCGTATCCCGAATGACAAAGCTTCCTTCCGGCAAGTAAGCTTCAATCTCCGTCACTCCCTTGCGCTGATAAGGCAACGTATTAAAGACGGTGAAGGCAAAAGTCTCCTCCTGCTTAATCTTCGACGCGATCATTCGCTTGTGCAGCTCTAATAAATTCTCCGCGATATCGCGCGCCTGTTTGTAACGAAAGGCCACATCTCGGTTCGTCGTATCACTATTGCAGCCACCAATGCTGTCGTGAGCCGCATTTTCAAACAACAGCAACCATATATCCTTCACGATATGATGTGGATATTCATGTCCAAGTGCATGACTGATCGACAGTACAGGCTCCAGCGTATTCACGATTAAGTTTTCAATCTCATTATTTTGCTGCTTAAGGTCGGCCCGTGTGGAAAAAATCGACTTATGAATACGCATATGCTTGGCTTCCATAAGCTCTCCTTCCAGTACAGGAAGGTCACTGCTGTCTTTTTCAATCTCTTCAAGGAAACGTTCCGGCTCATTCATCACATATTCCCGTTCCGGGTCCAGCTCGTTAAACGTGCGAATCAGTTCCGGCAAGTTCAAGCGGATCGGCGCCTGATCGAAACCGTTGGGAAAATAAACATGGCGAGTGGACGCTTTTTCTTCCAGCGCACCAATCTGACTATCGAGATACGCCTCAAGTTCTCCCGCTTCCTCCGGAATATTGCCACCATAGTAGTAGCCAAACGGCATCTGTACCGCAAACACTTGACTGCCATCCGATCCCTTCCACAAAAACTCGGTTTTTGGATTGGTGTTATCTGCCACCCCACGCCAGAATAGAAAATGCCGAATACCAAACTCCTGATAAATCTGTGGCATCTGCGCCGATTGACCGAAGGCATCCGGCACATATCCGACCTTCATGGCATGACCGTATTTCTGTGCGGTTTCCATACCGTAATACAGGTTACGTACAATAGATTCTCCGGAAATCACCAATTGGTCGGTCTGCGTATACCACGGTCCAGTCATCAGACGCTTATCGCTTACTAGGCGGCGAATGCGCTCTTCATCTTCCGGGCACCAGCGGGTATAGTCGTCGAGCAATGACCCTTGAGCATCCAAAAGATAGTATTTAAAACCGTCCCCGTTTTCCAACGCATCCAATACTTCTTTCACATGCTTCACCAAGTAGACTTTCGATCTGGAAGTGGTAAAATACCATTCCCGGTCCCAATGAGTATGGGGTATGACATGCACTTTTGTACGGCTCATATCTCGTTCTCCCTCCATCTATCTTCTGTCTAGTGATATTTAGTCAAATACAAGTTCTATGTCTTCTCCATTTTTCTTAACAGATGCCTCTTTCGCTTCAGCCTGCTGCTCTTCCTCACGGAAGTTGACGAGCAAGGTTCCAGCTACAATGATCAATGCGCCTGTAATCCCTCCAGCCAGATATGCAAACGGAGTACCGACGGATATCGCGCCATACAAACCGCCAATTGGAGGCATGATGACATGTGCGCCTAGCAAAGCTGTCAATGCTGCACCTGCTGCGCAGGCAATCATGTTTATTGGAATCAGCTTGGCAGGATTACGCAGTGTAAACGGGATAGCCCCTTCTGTAATTCCGATAATGCCCATGATCACAGAGCCCTTTCCAGCTTCCCGATACGTTTTGGAAAAGCGTTTTTTCAAAATTAGAGTTGCAATTCCATAGCCCAGAGGTGGAATACAGATCGCAATATTTACGAAAATATTAGGTAAATACACGCCCGACAGGAATAATGCATTTCCCGCCATCCAAGCTGCTTTATTAACAGGGCCCCCAAGGTCGAACCCGATCATAGCCCCCAAAATCAAGGCAAGCACCAGGGTGCTGGTTCCGCTCTCACTCATATGCTTAATCCAGTTGACCAGTCCTTCATTAATCGCGCTCAACGGCCCACCCAGAATGACGGACATGAGAATCCCGGTTAAGCCTACCGTAATGAGCGGCAAAATAATCAGCGGAACAGAACCAGCGGCTGGGCCTGTAATTTTCACTTTGTTTTTCACCCAGAGGGTGACATACCCCGCAAAAAAACCTGCAACAAGAGCGCCTAGAAAGCCCGCATTTGTTTCCTGCGCCAGCACACCGCCGATCAGCCCTGCAGCAAGTGCAGGCTTGTCAGCAATCGAATAGGCGATATACCCAGCCAGAACCATGTTTAGCAGTCCAATTCCGCGCCAACCTACATTTTCAACTAAGTATAAAATATGAAGAAAACCACTTTTGTCAGCATATGGGCCAAAGTCGGTGACCCCCATGGTCAGACCGATAATTTTACATACGGCAACAATCAAGGAGCCTGCAATAATAACTGGAAGCAAATAAGAAATGCCTGTCATCAGATGCTTTTTAGCTTCACCGAGCCATTTTTTCATCGTGTTCTCCCCCATCATGAATACTACTGTTAATTCAAAGGCTCATCGGACAATCGGATAACATGTAAGTCAGCTACGCTGCTGATTCTCCGTGTTGCCTTCCTAACCTTATTTTTGAGCAGAGATCGCTTCCACCGCTTTGGTGAGTACCGCTTCCGCATTGTTGACCGCATGGCCGATTTTAACGCGAACGATTTTTTTATCTTCAAACCGCTCCGCATCCTTCACCGTCTGATCCGAAGCAATCAATACAAAATCCGCCGCTGCAATGTCTTCCTCTGTAAGCTTGTTCACTTGGCCTAATGCACCTTGCTGTTCCACTTTAATATGGTGACCGAGCTGTGCCGCCGCTTTTTCCAGCGCTTTGGCCGCCATTGGAGTATGAGCCAACCCTGCAATACACGATGTAACGCCTACAATTTTCATTATGACACCAACCCTTCTGTATACTGTTCCAGCAAATGATACACATCGCCGCTACTATTCGCGTCCGCTACCGCCTCTTTGAAGGAATCTTCTAAAAGCAGGGTTGCGAGCGAGGAAATAATTTGTAAATGGGATACATCCACAGACCCTTTAGGCACTAAAATACTAAAAATATACTGGACAGGCTTGCCATCATGAGAGTCCCAGTCAATGCTATGTTGCAATCGGATGACGAGGACTGCCGGTCTGGTGACCACCTCGCTTTGCGTATGAGGGATGGCAAACTGGTCCTGAAGCCCTGTCGAATATACCTTTTCCCTCTCCCATAAATCCTGCACCAGTTGCTCCCTATGGACGGTGACACCCAGCTTTTCAGCCTCTTGAGCAATAAACTCAAACACAGCCGATTTGGTCTCCAGCTTCTCATCCAAATAAATCTGTTCTCTAGTAATCATGGTGGATGTCTCTCCTCCCCTCTATCTACAAGTGAAACGCTTACAAATTTATTTTAGCCGACTCTTCCTCCATGTTTTATCTATAAAATTTCCCGATCCAAGCGGAAATGGACTAGACATTGTTCATAAATGTTTTGTGATAGGCATTCCGGTATTGCGAGGGAGTCATATGGACTCGCTTTTTGAACAATCGCATAAAATACTTCTCATCCGTGTATCCCGCTTCTTCCGCAACCTGCTTAATGCTCATATCTGTACGGGAAATTAGTTCCTTCGCTTTGTTGATTCGAATACTGTGAATGAACTCCAAGGGGCGCATGCCCGTATTTTGCTTGAATAAACGAGATATATAATCCTTGTTGTAATTGAACTTCCGAGCCAGATCGGTCACGGTCAGCGGTTCCTCAGCATGAATTCGAGTCCACTCGATAATCTTGTTCATACTCACGTTCCCCTGTGAATGGACAGGATTGGAGATCAAGCGACTGAGGGCCAGTTCAGATATCTCAATCAGCAGTGAGGTGAACAAATAGTTAGCACTGTGATATGTAAGATAATGTGAGTTGGCGACATGCAAAATTTGATTGACAATAATATGAATCCGATCTCCATTATCTGCCTGTACGCTTTGCGGTAAATAGATATCGCGCATTACGCCATGACGCTGCAAAAGCCCGTCCATAACACTTGTTTCCTGCTTCATTTCCTCACTAGATAATACATTCGGGGTCGCAGGTACATCGAAGTGAAACCAATAAAATTTAACCCCCGGCAATGATTCCCGGTATCCTCGGTGCGTACGACCAGGGTACAGCAATAGAATATCTCCTTCCCCTATTTCAAAATTCTCCTGTTCCTCCCGTATATATACCGTTTCTTGGACACCCAGGATCAACTCAAAGTTCTCAATGGAACGGCTCATATGCTTCCATGGCACCTCGGAAACAAACTCGCCTGCCGAGATTAGTTGGATCGGAGTATCTACATTCACTTTCAGATAGGTCATGTTATCGCCTCTTTAGATTCATGTTCGGATTTGTCCACCCATTGTATGGTTAAGCTACTGACATACCGCGGTTGCAATGCTAATGTAGTGGAGAAATATACACTTTCATCTTAGCTAAGGAGCGATGATTTTGAAAGCACAAGCTTTTGACTTGAATAAAGTAAGTATTGATTCCGGCCCACTTTACCACGCTATGGAACTGAATACGACCTATCTGCTGGGTTTGGAACCCGACCGTTTATTGTCACGTTTTCGTGAATATGCGGGCTTGGAACCCAAAGCGGCTCATTATGAAGGCTGGGAAGCACGCGGCATCAGTGGACATACACTTGGTCACTACCTGTCTGGCTGTGCACTGATGTTTGCCTCAACAGGTAACAAAAGACTGCTGGAGCGAGTAAACTATGTGATCGACGAGTTGGAAATATGCCAAAACAGTCATGGAAACGGATACATTTCCGGTATTCCGCGCGGGAAAGAGATTTTTGAAGAGGTCAAAGCCGGAGATATTCGTTCCCAGGGCTTTGACCTTAACGGAGGCTGGGTACCGCTATATACGATGCACAAGCTCTTTGCAGGCTTGCGTGATGCCCACCTGCTCGCTCATCATCCCAAAGCATTAGCGATGGAAATCAAACTCGGCGACTGGCTGGAGGATGTATTCCAAGGACTGAGCGATGAACAGGTGCAACAGGTGCTCCATTGCGAGTTTGGCGGCATGAACGAGGTGCTGACCGATCTGGCGGAACATTCTGGAGAGACACGCTTTCTGAATCTGGCGGAACGCTTTTATCATGGAGAAGTGCTGAATGATCTGGCAGACAGCCGCGATACGCTGGCAGGACGACATGCTAATACGCAAATTCCTAAGATCATTGGTGCAGCACGGCAGTTCGAAGTGACAGGCAAACCTCTATATGCGGACCTCTCCCGCTTTTTCTGGGATCGGGTGGTTCACAAGCATTCCTACGTAATCGGCGGCAATAGCTATAATGAACATTTTGGTGAACC
The DNA here is from genome assembly GCF_011800655.1 of Paenibacillus sp. EKM10P. Lineage (NCBI taxonomy): Bacteria > Bacillati > Bacillota > Bacilli > Caryophanales > Paenibacillaceae > Paenibacillus > Paenibacillus sp. EKM10P. Next base: position 149,597 of record NZ_JAALET010000006.1, read on the forward strand.
TGGCAAGCTGAATGATCGTTTGGGTGAGGGCACCTGTGAAACCTGCAACACCTACAATATGCTGAAATTAACAAGACATATGTTCGAATGGGACGCATACGCAGCTTATGCCGACTACTATGAACGGGCAATGTTTAATCATATTCTGGCTTCACAGCAGCCTGTAGATGGACGTGTTTGCTATTTTGTATCGCTGGAAATGGGTGGACACAAGTCCTTCAATTCTCAATATGAGGATTTTACATGCTGTGTCGGGTCCGGTATGGAGAGTCACTCTATGTACGGCACCGCGATTTATTTTCACACAGCAAATACAATCTATGTTAACCAATATGTCCCTTCTACTGTGACGTGGGGGGAAATGGATGTACAGCTCCAACAAGAAACTCTCTTTCCGCAAAATGGGCGAGGAACGCTGCGTGTCATAAGCAAGGAGCCCAAGTTCTTCACGATCAAACTAAGATGCCCACACTGGGCGGAGCAGGGCATGATGATTAAGATCAACGGGGAAGAGTATGCCGCAGAGGCATGTCCTACCAGCTATATTGTAATTGAACGGGAATGGAACGATGGAGATACGGTCGAGTACGATATTCCTATGACAGTAAGAGTTGAGGAAATGCCAGATAATCCGCGACGAATTGCCTTCATGTACGGTCCACTTGTGCTGGCTGGAGATCTGGGTCCTGTTGAACAGGAGTCCAACGAGGAACGTCTGCTGGCATCTGTTCTGATCGGATCGGCTGATTCCTTGGCAACCAAGCTGACTGCTGACAGGATCGAGCCGAATACATTCCATCTAAGCGACCTGGGTTATATCGGAGAGTTGCAGCTTCGTCCGTTTTATCAGATATATGATCGTTCTTATACCGTTTATTGGGATCTCTTTTCCAAGGAGGAGTGGACATCAACAGAGGCAGAATACCGTACCGCGTTAGCGTACCAGCTGGAACTGGAACGACGTACAGTGGATGTTGTGCAGCCTGCCGAAATGCAGCCTGAACGGGATCATGCCTTTACTGGCGAACATGTAGGCTTGGGGTCCATCTATAACCGCAAATATCGCGATACATGGCCTGGGGGCTGGTTCTCTTTTGTCATGAAGGTGCTCCCTGATGAGCCTGTCCAATTAGCAGTGACCTATCTGAAGGACTCCGACCGCTCTCATCGTGACTTTGACATCATCGCAGATGGTCAGAATTTGGGAGAAGGCAAGCTGGAATCCGAGGAAATGAATAAATTCGAGACGTTTGCCTATGAGTTGCCTCTGTCTGTGACGAGCCACAAAAATGAAGTGACAATTCAATTCAAAGCCCATCCACAAGGCAAGGTGGCGAAAGTGGCTGGATTACGAGTGATCAGACATTCTATTGTATGACCAAATGATCTATATAAATCTACGATAACGCCACTACGCAGGCGGATAGCGCTTCCCATCGCCACCGCTTTGCTTGTACAGCACTATTCCGCCTGCTCCGTTTTTGATGTTCATCTTTTAAATTCTGCTTAAATAAAAAAAAAGCAGATGCTCCTATGAGCTATCTGCTTTTTTTGTTTACCCTAATAACTTCGAATATAGTAGCAGCTTCATGTTCACGTTACATGATGTTCATTTCACGGAAACTGTCTCTAATCTTGCGTAGCTCTTGCTGGGCTCGACCGTATCGGGAAGCGTAGGTCCAAGCAAGCACTTGATGATAATGCGAAGGCGTTTCAATCGTAGTCACATTATACATGATCGGAATCCCGTCCACTTCTCCTTTTAGGGTGAATTCAATGGCTGGGTATCCATTCACCATCCTGTCGGAGGCCAGCCCCAATTCGGGGTCCGTAATTCCTGACACCAAATGATCCCCAATGATCCCTTTATATTCTTGAAGGGTCATACTGCTGTCAAAGTCGCTTTTCGGTTCAGACAATACAATCAAATATCTATCGGTAAATTCATTTTTAATGGAAATATCCGCTTCCTCATTAATCATATTATCTCGTGACCAATTCCACGGAGCCGTAATCGCAAACTGGTTATCCTTACTGATAAATACCTCTGGCTTCACGATTTGAGTAATGAGCGTAGAAATTAAGGATACAGCAAAGACAATCGAAGCGATCGTCATCAGGATGATTGCTCCTGCAATAATTCCGGTTTTCTTTCTGCCTACCTTCCCCAAATCCCGTACCTTAACTACATATGTATTGGCGACCATATCTCCAATTCGTTGTTTCCGAGGTGTCACCAGCACACAGATGCCGGCGGGCAGCCCCCAGAAAAGCAGCGGATTCGTATCCACCAGATGTATGAGCGTACGGATCAACGATTTAATCATGCCTGGTGGCCTTCCTTCTCCATTCACAACCTGAATACGAAGTACAAACTTGCCCAGCGTATAGCCTGTAAGTCCTTCCAGTAACAGATAATAGCAGAAAGAGCCAATCAAGAAGAGAATCACTACCATGCCCAGATTTGGAGTTCCCGTTTCAGATAGTTTCTTCGCTGCGAAATAAACCAGCCCTCCATACCCAAAGACGATAAGAATGAAGTCAATCATCCAGGCGGCCCATCTTCTGAAAAAGATAGAGGCTCCGTATGTCTCTGATAATACCGCCATCCTATCTGGTTCTCGTCGTTGATAGCCGCCATTCCTCACAAATTCTCCCGGTGCTACTGTAGATGGATTTTTCGATAAATGATGTTCTTCCAAATGATACACCCCTGGTGTCAATTTAATCCTAGTTAAGTATAGCATCCTTTTTCATCCAGTGGAGCAAGCCTGACAGCGCACTGGAGTAAGCCGAATCCCGCCGATGAACAAACCACACCTCTAATTTGCTATATGTTTCGGGTAAACGGTGCGAAGCAATCCTTCCCGCCTCCTTCGCCTTTACAATTGACGAGTGTGGAAGCATGGACACCCCCAGGCCAGAGGCTACACCACCTAAAATGACTTCCAATGTTCCGAATTCCATAATCTGATACGCATCCACACCTGAATCGTTCAGAAAGCTCTCTGCTCTTGTCCGATGTGTGCAGCCTACATCGAAGAACAGCATAGGCTTGGCGAGCAACTTGCTCATATCCCTTTCTCCCGGTTCCGAAATAAGCACCAACTCCTCTTCGAAAGCCGCCATATGCTCTATATTGGGATCATCGACAGGGCCATAGACGAATGCCCCATCTAACTCGTAATTCAATACCTTTTGTACAAGAGCATGCGTCCCCCCGGTCATAAGCGACAGATGCACATCAGGGTATTGAGCGTGATATCCCGTCAATAATGAGGTTAGATGCGTAACCGCAGTCGTCTCAATCGAGCCCAGTCGCAACGGTCCCGCAGGCTGAGCCGAATATTGAGTAGACTTCTCTGCCTCGTCGAGCAAGGTAAGTATGGATTCCGCATACTCCAGCAGATTCTCTCCTGCCGATGTTAGCGTCATTCCGCGATTAGATCTGCGAAATAGCGGTACGTTCAATTGTGCCTCAAGCTGCTGAATCCGCGAGGTCACATTGGACTGTACATAGTTCAACACTTGTGCAGCCCTTGTGATACTGCCCTCGCGAGCAACCGCCCGAAAAATTTTCAAATCACTGCTTTCCATGTATACGTCACCTGCTTGGTATGATCATTTATGATACTGACGTTCGATTTTGTTCATTTTACCGGATGCTTGCCACTCTGTACAATTCAAAGTACATGCAAATGCATCTAAAATCGATCACAGGAGGCTTTAAAATGAAAGCTGTAATACATACCGGCAAAAGCGGCCTTGAGGGCCTGATGTATAAGGACGTTACGGACAGACATCCGGGGCACGGCGAAGTGAAGGTTAGACTCAAAGCCGCGGGCTTGAATCATCGGGATCTGTTCCTCATGGCGGATCGAACCGCCAACGATGCTCCACTCATTCTCGGATCGGATGGAGCAGGCGTGATCGAAGCTGTAGGCGCTGGCGTTCCAAACTCGCTGGTTGGCACTGAAGTAATCATCAATCCTTGTACCGGATGGGAAAAGACGCACCTCGTTCCCTTGGTTCCTGCCATTTTGGGTGGTCCTTCGGACGGAACATTGGCCGAATCGGTTATCATTCCCGTTCAAAATGCCGTCAGCAAGCCAGCTTACCTGTCTTGGGAAGAGGCAGGGGTACTGCCTCTGTCTGCCTTGACCGCCTACCGCGCTCTCTTCACTAGAGGCCAATTGCAGCAAGGGGATCATGTGCTCATTCCCGGTATTGGCGGCGGGGTAGCCACGTATGCCATGCTTATGGCCTTAGCGGCGGGTGCACAGGTCAGCGTCACATCACGTAGCGAAGTCAAAAAGCAAGCTGCCCTCGCCCATGGTGCTCATCATGCATTCGACAGTGATAGCGATTGGAAAGAAAGTATGAACGGAGACACCGTGGATCTGATCCTTGACAGCATCGGACCCGCTACGTTCGATAAATATCTGGATGTCATCAAACCGGAAGGTCGAATCGTTACATTTGGCGCAAGCTCAGGAGATCACATAGAGATTCCGCTTCGCTCCATATTTTTCCCACAGATTAGCATCATCGGTACCTCTATGGGGAGCAGCGAGGAATTCGCAGATATGCTCCAATTCATGGAGCGTCATTCCCTTCATCCCATTATAGACGGCGTCTTCCCTCTACAAGATACGGCGCAAGCCTTTTACCGTATGCAGCAGGGAGCGCAGCTAGGCAATATAGGGATCAGCATGGAGTAATACGCACGTAACCATATGCGTCTTAGAAAAAAATCCACTACTATAAAAGGCCTCATCCGAGGTCAATTTTATAGTAGTGGACCTATTCAGTCGATCAAACGATGCTGAACCCATTTGTTGCCGCGGAAGCGCCAGAGGAAAACGATCCCCCGCACCCCCCATTCAATATCCATGGCCAGCCAAACACCAACAATTCCCCAATTGAACACAATACCCAAAACATATCCGAGCACTACCCGACATAGCCACATGGACAGCATTGAGGTGAGGGACGTAAATTTAGAATCACCTGCCGCCCTAAGCGCAGAAGGTGTGATAAAGGCGATGGACCAGAGCGGAATCTGGGCCAACGTATTAATCAGCATGACCATAAAAATGTCATCTACAATTTCAGCAGGCGGATGAAACAGCCCTACCATCGGCTTAAACAAAGGCATTAGGATCAGCCCCATTACAATAAACGAAGCGGAAGACAGCCAAATAAACGATTTGGTAAACTTGCGGGCATCGTGTACATTTCGCCGCCCCATGCATTGACCGACCACGGTCACAATTGTAAGAGCCAGAGCATTCGCAGGAATTTGGAACACGTTAGCTAGGGATGAGCAAATGGCATTCGTCGCCAATGCATTGGTCCCCAGGTTCACAATGAAAATTTGGGTTAAAATTTTACCCCCATTAAAAAACATCTGTTCCGCCGCAAAAGGAAGACCAATAAACAGAATCTTTTTAAGCATAGCCAGATTAAAATATAGCATATCCCTAAGCTGGACACGCAAGTCATCATCTACCCTGACCAAATAAATCAACGCGCAGGCAGCCCCTGCATATCTGGACACATTGACTGCAATCGTCATGCCCAGTACACCCATATCCAACAAGTTAATAAATACGACATTCAGCAGCACGTACGAAAGGTTCATGATAAGCGAAAGAGCCAGCGATGCCCTCGTCTTGCCGATCCCTCTCAGCGCTCCACATACCGCTTCAACAATCGCAATCCCTACAAAAGACATACAGCTTCCCAGCAGGTACACCTTGCCGTTAGCCAATACATCAGGCGAGGCGGAGCCAAACAGCACACTTAAAATTGGATTGTACAACACGATCATAAACAGACTGATGCATAAGGCCAGCAAGGAAACGGAGGATATGGTACCGGAGGTTGCTTTAGAGACCATAAGGTCATTACCGCTTCCCTTATACTGCGCCACAACAACCGTCCCCCCGGTAGACACAGCCACAAATACATTAATTAGAAAAATATTTAATGAATCAATCATATTTACAGCACTGACCGCCGCCATCCCCGACGAACTGATCATTGCTGTGTTCACCAAATTAAGACCCACAATAAAAGCCTGATCAATCAGAAGCGGGATAAACAGGGCAATAATCTGCCGATAGTCAATGGACTCTCCTGAAAAATGTCTATTTAGAAAGCCATGCGTTCTCATCCTTACACTTAGTTGACTCATATCATCACTTTCTTTTTATCAAATTGAAAAAAACCCTTCAACAGAAGAGTCTTTCATGGCGAAAAAATGTATAAAGTTGCAAGGCTAGATGTCTCTGGCTCTTGATTCTGTACACTTTTCTCTACATAGAAGTATCACTCTAAAAGAAAATTCTGTCAATGGTTTTGCTCACATTTGAATAGAAAAAACTTAAAAACCTGCTCAGCTCAGTGAACAGGTTTTTAAGCAGCATAACCATGTTATAAAATGTCATTAATAACTTGTTAAGTGAATACTTATGATCTTCTCGCAATTAAGTCTTGTTGAATAGAAGCTTCATTCTTCTCGAATTTCTTATAGAAAAACATAGGAATGATTCCGATCAAGAAGACGATAAACGGCAGCCAGATGAAGCTGAACTGAATGCCAGACAAAGCAGTCGGGGTCTGAATCTTTCCAGCAATATAGCCTGTGCTACCCATAACCCATGCTGGCAATAATCCGCCAATTCCGCTACCCGCTTTAATACAGAATGCGCTTCCAATAGAAGTCAGGAATCCACTTGCCCGAATTCCATTTTTCCATTCCCCGTAATCTACTGTATCGGACAACATTGCAAATGGCATCGAGCACGCAAAGCCTGATCCTAATGCACCTATGATCCAACCGGCGATAATAAGGGTTAAGTTTGTACTCCCCATTAAAATCACGACTTGACCTAGTGCAGCTAGTATCAATCCGATAATCATGATCGTATTTTTACTTAATTTTCTGGCGAAAAACGGAATCAGAACCATCGAGATCAATTGCAAAGAGGTCAATCCATTGATTAAAGGCACCAAGTCCTTACTATCCAGATTGTATTGCAGATAAAAAATGAGCGTGGCAGAACGAATATTCAAGCCGATCCAGTAACACAGGTTAGCAGCTACAACGAGCATCCAGGGCCAGTTTCGCTTGATAGCTGTAAAGCTTTTAGCAATCGGGACAGATTTCGTTTTCACTGCCGCATTTTCACGCAAATCGGCAAACGCTATGAAAAACATAATAATCGCCATGATTCCAAATAAAACGAGCGTTAAGGAAAAGCCTTTTTGATCATTCCCTTGTCCAAAGAAGGCTACGAGGGGTAATGTGAACGTCGTGGCGATGAAGAAGCCCACGTTTCCCCCGACCATACGGAAAGAGTTCAAGACCACACGTTCATTGGAATTGGTGCTCAGGTTAGGCAGAATAGACGTAATCGGCGTACTGATTCCCGTATACAGGATACCCGCTATGATATAAGTGATAGCCGCGTATGCAATTTTCCCCGATTCACTCCAATTGGGCGTCGTAAACGTAAGGACCATGAACACGGCAAACGGAACAGCTAGCCATAGAAAATAAGGTCTGCTCTGACCATATTTGGACTTGGTCCGGTCAATCAGGATGCCCCAGATCGGGGCATCAATGGCATCAATAAAACGGGTGATAAATAGTAATGTTCCGGCAATCCCGATAGAAAGACCGAATACATCTGTATAAAAATATAACAGATAGCTGGAGATGACACAGTATAGTAGATTGCCAGCCGTATCCGTTAATGAATAGCTGATTTTACGATGAAAAGGAACGGTACTGGTTGCTTTTTCAGGTGGTTCCGTACTCACAATTCTCGTACTCATGATCTTTCCTCTCCCCATGCGAATGAATTATGATTCATAAACCCATACACGCATTTCCCCTTTGGCCCGATTACACCAGGCGTAGTAAGGAATAGCGGTAATTTGTTGAGGAACAAGTTCAGGGGGCTCCGAGCTGTATAATGCATTCGAACTTTTTACCCGATATCCCTCTATGGTCAGCTTTACAATGCCACCTAGCAGATTCTCGCTAAACTCTTCTGTAATAGGACTATCCTTTGGTAATCTTAACCCTGCCAGGTTCGCCCCATTATCGACTTCTTCCAGACAGTACACGACTGGACCGCGTTGAAGAGCAATTTGCTGCTGGTTCATGGAGACAAGCGGGTTGCTCCGAATGCGCTCAACCGGCATAGCCAAATGCAATGTGACCACATCGCCGTCCTTCCAAGTGCGCTGAATCTCGACATAGCCCTTTTCAAGCTGGTCTAGCGCTATAACTTCCCCATTCACCTTGACCTCTGCCTGCTTGCACCACCCTGGGATTCGCAATGCCCATTTAAATGCAGTTGGCTCTGCTACATGGATCGAAAGAGCGAGATCCGCATCCCACGGATAATGATGAGTTTGTATAATTTCAACCTCTTGACCAGATAAAGTCATGTTCACCTTGCTGGCAATATACAGATGCGTATACAATGTGTCCTCGGTCTGGGTGTACATATTGTCCTCCACCGATGCAATCATTCGCGCCAAATTGGGCGGACAGCAGGCGCAGAAGAACCATTTTTGCCGCTCTGTTTTTACATGTTCCTGATCTTTTCTCGATTTTTGAAAAGGATTGACTTCCAGCGGGTTCACGTAGAAAAACCGTTTCCCATCCAGATCCATTCCGCTGATCGTTCCGTTGTATAACGCACGCTCCAGAACATCGGCATATTTCCGGTCCGGCGCTAAGCGCAGCATGCGGTTAGCCCAGAAGGCCAGCCCTACAGAGGCGCAAGTTTCGCAGTACATGCTGTCATTGGGAAGATCATGATGGCAAGTGAACGCTTCCGCGTTCACCGTAGACCCGATTCCGGCGGTAATGTACATTTTGTGGTTCGTGACATCATCCCACAGCGTTTCACAGGCTTGTAACAGGGAAGCATCTCCCGTTTTTGCGGCCAGATCCGCCATCGCAATATACAAATACACTGCTCTTACCGCATGACCGACCGCCTCTTTTTGTTCCCGTACAGGTTGGTGTGCCTGCTGGTACTCAAAGCCTAGGCCAAAATTAATGTTGTTATCATCATTCCAGGTGGGCTCTGTTTGAATATGCTTTCTCTTTTCTTGCTCCTCCACAAAATAAATTGGATGCTGTCCCCGCTGTTGGATAAAATATTGCGCTAATTTAAGATATTGTTCCTTAGCCGTTACGTCGTATAATTTGATCAAGGCCAGCTCAATTTCTTCATGGCCCGGATAGCCTTTCCTTTTCCCTTCTTCTGTACCAAAAGTCTGCTGAATCAGGTCTACGTATTTCTCCATAATGTGAAGAAATTTTGTCTTACCTGTCGTTTCATAATAAGCAACAGCCGCTTCTATAAAGTGCCCGGCACAATACAGCTCATGATTATCTCTTAGGTTCGTCCAGCGATTATCGGGTTCCTTGAGCAGATAATACGTATTCAGATACCCATCCTCAGCTTGAGCTCTTCCCAACAGTTCAATAACTTCATCGGCTCGCTCTTCCAGCGCAGAATTTGGATGATCCCTTAAGCTAAAAGCGACCGTCTCCAGCCATTTGGCAAGATCACTGTCCTGGAAAACGGTTCCATAATACTCCCCACTGGATTCCCCGGCTGCAATTCTAAAGTTCTCAATCGCATGGCTGGGTTCTGTATCTGGTAATTCATCATTTAATGCTTTCCACTGATAGGGAATGACCTCTTCCGCCACAACCTGCTTATACTTTTTCCAAAATGAATCATCGACGATGACATGCTTTACTGGCTTTGCCGTTTTCATTGAATAAACATCCCTTCCTGGAAATAGAACGCTTTCATTTTTGAAAAAATAAGGATAAAGTAATGATAATATCGAACAAGCTAACCTGAGCGCCCCTTGCTACAGTCCTTATTTTATCAACCTGAATTTATAAAAAAAATCGCGATCTTTAACTAAAACTTATACGATTTCACACACAAAGGAGCTGACTTCTATGAGCAAAACAGACTTTCTATCTTTCCTTGTCCCTCCATTGCCCTATTTCATAGAGGGGAATTTTACTACATATCAAAAAGGGGACTGGCATCCGAATCGCTATAACTTGGGTTATTTTGACGTAATTATCATTAAAGAAGGACTACTGCACATCGGTGAGGAAGATGAATCGTGGAAGATAACTGAAAATCATGCTCTCATTCTTGAGCCGGACAAGCACCATTTCCCCATAGAGGCATGTACAGAACAAACCTCCTTTTACTGGTTTCATTTTCAAACCAACAGTATGTGGTGTGCCCAATCCTCGCCTAATCTTATTATCCCTAGCACCCCCATTCCTGAGTTGCATTTTCACTCAGAACATACCACCATCCACCTACCCAAATACCAAAAATTAATTAATCCCCATGAGCTGTTCTCCAAATTGGACTATTTACTAGCCTCTACTCTAAAAACCCGAAAGCTGGCTCTATGGGAGACTCAACAAACATTTGTGAATATTTTTCAGGGTTTGGAATATGATGAGAATTATAAAAGCAGTTCCTCCAAGTTAGCTGAACAGATCGAAATTTTCTTAAAACAAAACTACAGAAATGCGATTACTAATAAAGACCTGGAGGCGCATTTTCACGTACATCAAAATTATCTTGCTAGATGCATGAAGGCCACCTTTCAGCGCACACCACTTGAGTATTTAATGGACTACCGTCTGGATCAGGGACGCAGTCTTTTGCTGCAAACCGACTGGTCCATCCAACAAATTACGGAGGAAACAGGATTCTCCCAAGCCAGCTATTTTTCAAAGTGCTTCAAGGAAAGATTCGGAATGTCGCCGAAAAATTACAGACAACAATACTGGAAACCGGCCTCTAATTGAATGTTTACGTCTCTTTTACATTTCCTTTACATTTTGATTGTATTCTTTTGATATTGTCGCTTTATACTGAGTCGGTTATATCATCTTCGCTTCAGAAAAGGGGCATACATATGAAGTCAACTAAACTAGCATTATTAACCATGTTAACCGGGATTTTGGTATCACCAGACCTGATCCATGCGGCAGACACTCAGCCATCTGGGTATGCATCATTACGAACACAGGCAGATAAAATGGGGGCAACCATTACATGGGATAGTGATGATCACTCAGTGTTGATCAAGCTGAAAAATGGCATTGTGGGAACTTTTACAGTCGGTGAGAAGCAATATCGTCTAGCCGGCCAAACCGGAAAAGCAGACCGTGAAATTAAAATAATCAATGGAAATGTATATCTTCCTACCAAAGTGATTACTGCGCTTGAAGCAGAAAATAGCAAATATGCAGATCCTAAAGACGCAGTTCCCACCTATAAAGTGACCCCCTCTGTCGAAACAGAAGCCGTGGAGGATGGAGAAGATGCAGCTGATGACCCTGCGATCTGGCTCAATCCGGTTGATCCGGATAAAAGCAGAATTTTAGCTACCAATAAAGGCGGCGGAATTTTAGTCTATGATCTGGATGGCAAGCAACTGCAGAACATCAAAGTCGGAAAAATGAACAACGTGGATCTTCGTTACGGTTTTACACTGGGCGGTAAAAAGATCGATATTGCAGGCGCAACCAATCGAACCAACAATACGATCGATATCTTTGCCATTGATGGTGAATCAGGAACATTGACCAACGTGGTTGGCAAACCTATTAAAGCAACCATGAAAGAAGTATATGGATTCAGTTTATACCATAGCCTCAAGACAGATAAGTTTTACGCGCTCGTTTTGGGCAAAGAGGGAGAATTCGAGCAATATGAGTTGACTGACAATGGTAACGGCAAAATTGCCGGCAAGCTTGTCCGTCAGTTTAAGCTGGCTACGCAATCCGAGGGCATGGTCGCCGATGATGAATATGGTACGCTGTACATTGCTGAAGAGGATTACGCCATTTGGAAATATAGCGCTGAGCCAGACGGTTCATCCAAGCCGCTGCAACGTGTTGATATTGCAGATGGACGCAGACTTCACGATGACATAGAGGGACTCACATTATATTATGGCAAGGACGGCAAGGGGTACCTGATGGCCTCCAGTCAAGGCAACAGCAGCTATGCGATCTATGAACGACAAGGCGACAATGCCTATATTAGCAACTTCACGATCGGCGACAGCCCTACCGTAGATGGTACGTCTGTCACAGACGGTATTGATGTTCTTGGCTATGGATTAGGCAAGAATTTCCCTCATGGTATCTTCGTTGCACAAGATGACGAAAATCTCCAAAACGGCAAGAAGTTAAATCAGAACTTTAAAATGGTACCTTGGGAACGAATTGCTACAGGTGCTCCTACCCCGCTAACGATAGACGATGGCACCAATCCGCGTGAATTGGTAAACAGAAGCACGAAGTAATGCCCGTCAGGGAAATCGAGACAACAACGTTCTGACTTGATCCATAGAAAAAAGGGGTGTCCTAAAAGCCATAAAACGGCTGCTTGGGACACCCCTTTTTTTAAAGCGGGAAAAGGTTTCAACGTCCTTACCCTAACTATCTCGTACCCTACGCTTTAAGATCCAGTACCAGTACATTTACCGAATTAGCCGGTAATTGTAAGAGGACAGAATCTGTATGAAGTGTGACCTGATGTTCGGTAGGCACTACCTTTTCATCATTTTTCTTATTCACGTTAGGTACATGAACAAGCGAGGAATCGCCGGTTAGTGTAATCAGCTTGGCGCTGGACTCAACATTCAAATCTTGTAGATTCAGCTGGGTTGCCTTATCTACGTTGTCGGCATTCACAAGCTTCACATATACATGTTCAACATCTCGGGTCACCGAATGAAACACGTCTCTGTTATAAGCCTCCAGCTTGTAATCCAGCACTTTGCTGGTTGTCTTGCCGTCCGTGTAGGAGCAAATCAGGTTGCTGCCCGTTTCTCCCCCATAGTTCACCGTGATGGTGTAGTCGGTATTATCGGCCAGTTCTTCATAGCTGGCTGCTCTCAAGTTGCCCGCAGCTGTACTGGAAGAGTAGTCACCCATGGTATAGCCTTCTATGCCTTGCTTGTAAACCTTCACGCCGGTAGCATTGCCGCCATAGCCAATCGCGTATTCGATAACGTTCTTTTTCTCAGCAGTAATATCCGTGAGACCTGCGCCCACATAAAAACCGTCCGTGCCGGAAATGCGGGAAGCAACGACCTCTACCTTATAGTTGTTCCAGCTGTCGTTCAAGATGTACAGGCCGTTCAGCCCGCTATCTTGGGCTTTGAGGACAAGCCCCTTGCCTTCCTCCACCGTATATCCCACGGAACCAGGAATAACTTTCCAGGCTGAATTCAATTCCTTGGTAAAATCTTGATCCAGCAGCACACTGCCGTCCTTATTCGAAGTAACCGTCACACGCTTAACCACAACCTCGGCGTTACCTGTCGCGATCTCAATTCCACCCTGAGGAATGAGGTCAATTGGCTGGCCGTTTTTGTAAGTAGAGAACGAAGTGGCCAATACTTTATTGCCCAAATATTGGGCATACATTTGCTGCACATAATAGTTTGGTGTAAACCATACAGTTTCGTCATCGAACCAGATACAATCCGGCGTCCATCTGTACGTTCCGTCCGTCAAGACTTTGTTAAACAGCGGCGCATAGGCAGCCAACCGGACGACGTCGGCATTATTTTCGAAGCCCGTCATCACTGCTGCTTCTGCGACTGCGCCTGCCAATGTATTTTTATCTGTCGAGGCATACTCCCCAACAAAAACCTTCGACGATTCTTTCCAGTTGACACTGCCATCCGTGTTATAAGCTCTATAGTAATAATTATAGCGGTCAACATTATTCAACAGATACTCATTAGAACGGTAATAGTGTTCATCGGCAATGGTGTCCATATAGTCTTTTTGCTTCTCATACCAGGTTACAGTTTCTTCCGTCACCTGGTTACCGTCCGCAAAAGCAACCTTGGCAGAGCCCTCCATATTACCGCTCAGGAACTTCCAGCCCTGTTGATAGGCATCGTCGTCTGCTTGAGCGCCAACCGTGGAGATGATGTGCAGCTCATATCCTGGGTAGTTTTTCTCCATGTACTCATCAATCGATGTCTTGAACACTTCAAAGTTAGCGAAGAACTCTGTGCCCCAGTTTTCGTTCCCCACGCCCAGATAACGCAGATCGAACGGTGCTTCATGGCCCATTTTTTTACGCATGGCGGCCCATTCATTGTGTTCAAAATCAACGCTGATCGCAAAGTCGATCAGATCCGTAAAATTCTTGATATAGTATTCTCTTAATGCGCCGCCAGCCGGATGAGCATAATCCGAGCGGGCTTGGCAGAGCACACCACAGGCCATAACTGGAAGCGGAGCTGCATTGAGGTCTTCTGCCAACTGGAAGTATTCCATATAACCAAGACCCATGGTCATCATATAGCCCCATACATTAAAGTTTTCCTTGCGCAGCTCGATATCCCCAATGGATTCCTTCCAGTCATATACGTTTTCCCATATAAACGATCCTTCGGAAATACATCCCCCTGGAAAACGCAAAAACTTCGGATGCATGCCGACCAGTGCGTTCACCAGATCTTTTCTCAATCGGTAGTTCGGATTACCCTGATAGTTGGCGTGTGCCGATGGGGATTGCTCTTCCTCTCCTGCCCCCCATACATCTTGTGGGAATAAGGAGACCATATCAATGGAAATGTCGCCTTCAAATGTAAGCGCCAGCTGCCCCAGAATCGTAGCTGTACCTGTCAGTACCAGCTTGGAGTTGACGCCATATTTTTTCCATGTGTTTCCACCTTCCACCTGTACGGTTACCGAATCACTGATAGCCTTCTCCTTCGAGTCTTGAAGTTGCAGTGTGATTGTACCCGCAGATTCGGCCTTTGCCCAGATGGTAAACTCATACTTGGCACCTTCTTGGATGGACATGGCACAATTCTGGTTAGAATCGGAAAAGCCTTTGTTTCGAATCGTTGCCCCATCCGCTACCGTCACATAATAAGAGTTCACATCCTTGTCTTTTGCACCCAAAAACTCATTTAATCCACCGCTATGTTGTGGAGCCATCTTGTCCGTATCACCAGACCAGGCGAACAATGGATTGCGGTTCCGTCCTGTAGAGCAGCCGCATTCACCAGAAGCATGGGAATACGTATCAAACTCAAAGGATTCGAAGGAGCGATTTTGTACAAGTTCTGCATATATCCCGCCATCTGCCGCGTTATTGATATCTTCGTAGAACAAGCCGTACATCACTTCGCTGACATCCACAACTTCCTTATTCCCATGAATGGTCAGCGTGTACGGAGGCAACTGTTCTGGAAGAACGGAAACTTCAAAGCTTTCTTCAATCCTGCTTGAACCTCTGGTCAAAAGAGCCGTAACAGTGACCCCCTGTGCGGAAGTAATCGCCTGAACCTGACCATGGTCAGAGAGTATGCTAGGCTGGCTGGATTTCCAGGTCACTTCTACTCTTCCACCCATCAGAACCGTTGGCAGAGCTATGTCTTTGGTTATAATTGTCGTCGGAAATGATAAATACTTATCTCGAGCAAGCTTCACGATCTCTTCATCTGTCAATGAATCGCACATGACCTCAATAATTTCATCCGCCGTCAAACCTGCTTTATAAATTCGGAAGTCCGAAACCGAGCCAGCAAAGTCTACATCGGCTGCATGTTGGGAACGACCGATAAAATTGTTGCTATAGTTGGTCGTATCTGCAAACGTTTCGAACCATTTGCGCAGCTTGGCATAGTTACCACTGGAGGTTTGGCTAATGGAACCGTCTGCTGCCACTTCACCATTAACATATACCACCGGTCCCGCACTGCTTAATGTACCGCCTTTTGTGCCGATGACAGACAGGGCTATGTGCATCCACTCATCCCTGACAAAGCCTCTTCCTGGGTCTACGGACAAATCCACCTCAGTGAAAAGAGTTCCGCGCAGATTCCGTGTCATAAACATATAAGGCCCAGTATGCGCTTTACCAAAGTCAAAAACACGTTCCCACATATCCGTGAATCTGCCGAAGTTTACCCAAGCCGTCACTGTAACACCGGTGTTATCGCTTACATCTTTGAACAGATCGGAAGGGAGCTGAATATAAGATGTTCCGTTGGGTCCTCCCTCAAGTGCCAAAGCCGCTCTTCCGGTAGCATGGGAGATCGTAGGTGCTGCTGTGCCTGAAGCAATCCCGTCATTACCTTGTCCGGAGCTATCCTTGCCGACGTTCTCTGCATCATCAAACTTGTACCGCGCAATGATTTGATCTTGGAATTTGGTCATCTTTGTGGCTCCTATACCTATAGTTTATTAATGTAATACCTAATTAGTTAATATAAATGCGTACTATATAGCTATAGTACCTTATCCTGTGTACTTTTTTCAATCCAATAAATCAGATTTATAAAGAAAATGCTTGAACAAACTACAATAAAAAAGCAGTTATCACAGAGAATACTCTGCAACAACTGCTGTTTGGTTTACAAAGCTATCCGTTCAATTTATGTCCACAATTCGGACAAAAGTTAGCTCCCTCGTTTTTTGTACCACAATTCGGACAAAAATTTGGCCTTTTACCGTCGCCAGAAGGAGTGGGGGCATCGGGTGCAGGCTGAGTCTCAGCCTGAGGCTGTTGACTTGGGTTCAAATTTTTCATCATTTCATTGGCTATATTCATGCCCATCATCATACTCGCCATATCCGACGCAGCACCGCCGCCTTTTACATTCCCCGATGCCATACCGTCAGTCATCGTCACTTGTTGGTACTTTTGCAGATTACCGATCATTTCATGAGAAGCCGTCTTCGTAATCATATCCTGAATTTCTTGAGGATAATTGAAGCTCATCACATGAAAGCCTGTAATCGTCATACCGTTGTCCATCACTTGCATATCCAGGTCTTCTTGAATGCCCTTCGAAATATCAGAAGCATTTGCCTGTAGATTAAACATGTCCTTGCCTTCTCTGCTGATCCACTTCATCAATAACTGATCCAACACCGAAGTAATGCGTATTTTAACGTCCTCTACAAGATAACTGTCCTTTACCCCGGCAATCTTATCAATAAGCGTAACATAATCATTTACTTTAAAATTAAACGTACCGTTGGCCCGAATCGGCATCCCGCCTGGCAATTGGGGGGTCGGAATCAAAACCGGATTTTGTGTTCCCCATTTGACCGTAAACTCCTTCGTATTAACGAACAAGACCTCCACCCGCATGCCGCTGTTAAAACCGAACTTGAACCCTTTTAATGTCGATAGAAATGGAATAATATCCGAGTCCATGTTATATGACCCTTCATTCTCAAAGATACCCTCGATCTTGCCGTTATTGACAAAAATCGCGTCCTGACCGGAGCGGATGATTAATTTACTGCCTTTTTTAATTTCACGATTGCTCCATTTCCAAAAAATCATATCATCCCTAAATTCTTCCCATTCTACTACATTTGCAAATTGATTTCTGAAGAATCCCATGTGCTGTATCCATCCCTTCCGTTAAAATGATCCTCTGCTGCCACTATGCGAATGACCGCCGCTGGTGGTTCCGCCCCCTCCGCCTGATGAGCTGCTGCTACTGCTCTTTTCAATCTTCCGCTTCGTTGTCGTGGTGTGAGTGTACAGATCTTGATGTGCAAGAACCCCTGAGGTGCTTGCATCCTCGTAGGTCTGCCGATTTACCGTAACCCGACCGCCGGAACTCGAAACCATCTTACCTACAATAATAGACGCCAATCCCAGCGCAATCGCCAGTTGAAGCCAGCCTTTGAAAAATATACTGTCTGGATTCACTCCTGGGCGAATGGCCAAATATTTGTGCGCACAGAGAATATACTTTTGAAAGGCAAGTCCATAGTTGCCGTTTGTCAGATCCGGGGTAATTTCATGGCGGATTTTAGTAAGCCTGTCGTCATCCAGATACCGTTCTGCCTTATAAAATCCGGCCAAGTACACCTCTCTATTCCTCATATCCATCGTTAAAATGACTGCATTTCCATGAGCCCTGTCATAACCCGGACCATGATCATCATAAAAATCCTGTGTCATTTTCATAACATCCATATTGTCGGGATTGTTGGTCGTATAAATAATAATGTCTGTCTCTCTTTCAGCTCCGTATTGATTAGCCATAGAGTTCAACACATCATACTCTTCCTGATTAAGTAGACTCGCCTCGTCAAAAATCAATGGCTTCATCTCTGTCGTTGCTACTTCGCCCTTCATTTCCATAGGAACCGCTAGAAAAACAGCAAAGAACAAGAAAACAGCCACAATGGCTCTATATTTTTTCAATAGAATCCTCCCCCCATTATTAGCCAAGTTATGAACCTTAATGAAAAGAGAGTTATGCCGAAAATGCCTGCAAACCAAGCTGTCACTTTGAACTTGCTAATCGGAGGCTTACCAACTACTTTGCCCGTCTGACCGTTCATCGCAAACGTATGCTCCAATTGATTGTAGTCATAGTGGATGACCCATACTGGGAGCAGGACATAATCCGCTTGTTTTAATGTAGTATCAATTTGCTTTTCCGTGTAACTCACGGACGTATACTCTGACACCGTAGACTGAATATAAGCATCAATATATTCCTTCACTTTGTCTTTTACGCGCGGGAAAAGCTCCTCTTCGTTATAACTATACTTTTCCGCAATATAGCCTGCTAGATATGGCGTTTTAAAAGGTTTGAGCTGATCATAAGGAAAAGGCTCCAATTTATCCATCAGCTCGTCATTCATTTTCTCCGCAGCATCAATCGGAACCTTCACGTAATTCAAACGGATTTTCCGATATACATCAAAATGCTTCGTTTCTGTATATTCGTAATCTCCGCTCGTATAGGTTCTCACTTGGTTACCTTCACCTTGAACCTCAATTTGATTATGTAATTCATATAACCAGAAGGGGACATACATACCGGTTATTCCCTTGATTCGATCGGCTATCATAAATCGGTTCGGTGTCAGTCGGCCATTCTTGCACCATTTTTTGAACGCAGCTATGGCTTCTTCCTTGCTGATCGAAAAAGGAATAACCTGCGCCGGAGCCAGCTTCCCGGTCAGTCGATCACCCAGTACCACGGCAGAACCACAAAAGCTGCACACCGTTGCACTCGTCTCCACTTCGGTCATAATTACTGCTCCACAGTTATTACAATGATACTCATGGGCCTCATCTTCTGAAAAAACACGATTGGTCAGAGGATCAGGAATCGTATCGATGTTGTCCTCTCTTCCGCAGCTATGGCAAGATAACATTCCTGTCTCACTGTCAAAGACCATGCCGCTGCCGCAGTTGGGGCATTTGTATTCGATAACCGGCATCTGCTCACCTCTTCATGTAGAAACTATTATGATTCTTTGGAATTGATTTTCTGCTTGATTGCAGCCAGCTCATCTTCCGCATTGGTACTCTTCTCATATTGCGTGAATAACGCATCCAGGTCGTCCTTCGTCTCTCCCCGGAGCTCAGCTATCGCCATCGCTTCATCATATGCCTTGTTTGCCTTCTCTTCCAAGGCCTCAAAGCCAGAATCATGGTCGCCCATAGCATTCAAGGTTTGCTGTGCTTTGGCGATCGCCAGCTTCCCTTTAAGTTCGGCACGCCGCACTTCCAGACGCCCTATATCGGACACCAATTTCTCCTGCATTTGTTTCATATGTACGGCGTTTGCCGAAGCTAATTCATAAGAGGTCTGTAACGATTCCAGTTTCTCTGCCTGCAAGATTTTACGTTCCAGAAACTTTCGAGCCTCATCTTCATTGCCAGCTTCCACAGACTTACTTGCATAATGCTGGAGCTTTTTGATCTCAGCTCTACATTCATCCAGTGCTCTTTTCGCTCTTTTCTCATCAGCTAGTACCGAGGCCGTTTCCGCTTTCACCTTGCCCAGATCACTGTTCAAGTTCCGCATATAATCATCAATGGTCTTCTCCGGATCGCTCGCCTTATCCAATAAGGGGCTGATATTCACCTTCATAATATCCCTAAACCTTGACAAAATCCCCATGATGCCCTCCTTCAAAAAGACTGCATTCCCCCATATCATACATCATATCCGGTTAAAAATGTTCATCATTCATCATAGCTATATTCAGGCCTATCGCATCCTTTCCGCTATTACTAAAAAGCAAAGGGTTCAAAAACCCTCTACAGATTTTTGAACCCTTCGAATTCATTGTTGTAGATTACAGTTCTTCATAGGAATTGGGGTCCTGGTCCCATAGCCGTCCATCTTCCCTGCTAAGCGCTGAAATCATGTTCATTTCCTCTGGTGACAACTCAAAATCAAAAATGTCCAGATTTTCCGTCTGATGTTTTACAGAAGAAGCCTTAGGAATTGGGATCGCTCCCAGTTGAATATGCCAACGTAAAATCGCTTGTGTCGCGGTTTTGCCATGAGCAGCGGCAATTTTCCCAATCTCCTCGTTCTCCATCATGCTGTGACCGCGACCCAAAGGGCTCCACGATTCCGTCACAATGCCCTGTTCAGCATCTTTGGTACGCTGATGCTCCTGATTAAATAATGGATGCAGTTCAACCTGATTGATGCTCGGCGCGATACCTGTTTCCCGAATCAATCGTTCAGTATGCTCAGGCAGGAAATTGCAGACTCCAATCGAACGAATATAGCCCCGCTTCTTCGCCTCAATCAATGCCTGCCAGGCTTCAACATACCGATCGATTTTGGGATTTGGCCAATGGATCAAGTACAGATCATAATAGTCCAAACCGCCTCTATATAGTGACTCTTCGATCGTGACAATAGCTTCCTGATATGCATGTCGACGACCTGGAAGTTTGGAGCAGATCAACAATTCTTCTCTCGGTACTGAACTCTGCTGGACAGCTTTCCCGACAGCGCCCTCATTTTCATAGTTAAAAGCTGTGTCAATCAGACGGTAACCCGCATCAATCGCGCTGGTTATCACTTTTACTCCATCTGCACCCTTCAACCCAGCAGTTCCAAATCCAATGACAGGCACCTCAGTGCCATCATTCAATACCTTCTCCGGAATTGGTTGTTTCATATTAACAGCCTCCTCCTATTCTCTTATACCATAATACCTCTTCAATATTCAGACAAAATGCAGCGAACCATTCAGTTCCCCATATACTTATTACCCACTACTAACCTAATGGCGCTAACCTATGCATCGTCTTACAGCTAATCAACCACCGTAAAACTACACTCAATTTTAGCAATATGTCAATAATCGAACTGAGAAATCAATAAAGAACTAACGATGGTTCTATTGAACTATACAATGGGTCAATTGTCATGATATAGTTAAGATGGAATATTATCCGATTGGTTCAAACAAATAAAAAAATAATTCACTAACAATTTTGGGGGCATGTTGTATGGATAAGCTGCAAGAAGTCAAAATAGTTTTTATAGGAGAGTCAGGTTGTGGGAAAAGTACACTCATCCGACATCTGGCAGAATCTCCACAGAAACTAAAATATGCTTCATCTAGTGATGGTCATGCAGGCACTACAAAAGTGACTATAGAATATTTATTTGGAGATTATGAATTTATAAGAGTTAACTCTGTCTTTTGCAATATTAAATACTCTAAAGATTCTGACCTCGACTTTTTTGGAGATACTGGATTTGAAACATTTCTGAGCAATATTGAAGATGTTCAAAAATTAGAGAAATCTAATGATAATTATGTACAAACCATCAACAACTATGCCAAACAGTATCTAAATGGTAAATCTCTTCAGGAAGTCTTCAAAATTATAAACACCCCAAATACATTTTTCAATCAAATAACAATGGAGGTTCCTGCTAATAAAGATTTATATTCTCAAATGAGAATAAACGAAATTGATGTATTAAGAATTGTCGATACTAGGGGTCTTGGGGACCAAGATGACATAGAGAGAGTAATCCCATTTGCTGGTGCAGATGCTATCATAATAGTAGGAAAAAATGAAACACCATCACCAGTAATATTACAAGGCTTAATTAAAGTGTGTCAGGATTATAAACATTTACCCGTTTTATTCATAGGCAAACATGCGATTAATGAAGATGAAGTTAACATAACTTCCGTTGATACAGCGGACGATTATTTATCAAGATTGATCAAATTTAATAAAAATCCAGATTGTTCGATTAGACGTCTGTATGCAGATGTTTGTGAAGAACATTTAGAATTAATTAAACCTGTTCAGGATGTTATGAAAGAATGTCGTATTAATAATGTCCCTTATATCAACTCTTTAGCATTTTCAACTGCTAAGGAATCTAACTACTACAAGTTTTACGTCCCCGCATGTATTCAGATTTTTAGCAATTGTATTAAGACAATTAGCTCTTACCAAATCGCCCAGAAAGATGTATCTAATCAATTGCGTAATAGTAAAGCTAATCTTTTCAATAGTATGTTTACAAAAGAAATTTTAGAAAGTGTCATTCATTTCCTATCAATTGAACCAAAAAAATATAATCGTTACGTTGACTTTCTCTCTGTTGCAAAAGGATACTCCGAAAGACATGGCTCCCCGCTTGATTACTCATATGATTGCGTAGCTGCAACTATGCATGCAATGCTGAAAACTGCAATTGATCGCGCTATAATAAGCGTTGACAACACAATTAGCAATGATATTCTTCTCTTTTTCTTCAACCGAGTGCTGCAACACAATTCATATAACTGGTACTGGGGCTACGACAATGGTTACTACTACACCATTATTAATTTCAGTTATAAAGCTGCTCGTGAATGTAAAAAGAAGCTTCGAGAACAAAATCTCAAACTAGATCAAGTAGTATGTAAAAGATTCGGAAAGCAATATGATCGATATGATTCAATAAAAATTTTACTCTTTGAAGAAAGCCTGAATATGTTAATAAACAAGATAGATAGTGACATTGATGTAAATAATTACTTTTCCAATATCCTTGACGCTGATCCGGCATAAACTTTGTCATAATCAATGTGAGAGGTGCAATATCTAAGTATGTTTTACAAGCACTAAGCGTAGATCAGCTACACTATACTCTCCTAGACAGAAAAATTGTGTTCTAGTATAGTAGATCGCAGACCAATTCTTGAAGGATCAAAAAAAGATCAAAAAAAGACTTAAAAAGAAAGACATACCTTTAGTTCTGAATTTAAAGCACAGATGGTTCATCTCTTATCAAAGCAACAAATCACGAAAGGATATCATTCAATAATATGATTGAATCCTTCATTACTAGATAAATGGGAGAAATAGAATTCCACATCTGATCCTTTAAAAAGAAAGACAACCGGAATCAAAAGTGCTAGTACTCATCAAGCTTCGGAAACAGAACAAGAAAATTCTCATTAGGCCTACCCATTTGATAGGCCTCTTTTACATTCACCTGAACAGATAAATCACATGCGAATTAGTAAGTTCGATCTCAACGTAGCCTATACTCAGAGAAGTAAGGAACAGAACGTATAATACCATTACAGTCTAGGGAACTTTGTAGGCAAAGAAACGGATGGTGAAGCATGGTACTCTAGTTGAGACTTGAGAATGTCAGTGAGAGAGAGACATTTCACCGGAATATGTGAAGTGTAGTCACCAGAGTGATTGACTCAAGTGGCCTAACCCCCATGTAGGTTACCTTATACCTATGTAGACCACGTAACTTTCAGTTTGCCCACTGACTCTTAGGGGTTGCAATACGTCCTTCAAACCCACGGCTGTCGGGTCGCAGATTTGCCACTTTCGGCGTTTAAGTGCCTGAGATCCGGATGTCGGAGACTAGAAACGGGCTTTGCAGCATAGGGGACATGAAAGGGACAATGGCAGCGGGCAAGAAAGTTTCGTCCACCTTTTCCGGTAACGTTGCTAATCCTAGGAGGGGATGACTTTTAGAACAATTGAATACGTCGTTATAGATACTTACAACCACCTGTCTATGTCTATGTATATACATTTATGTTTACTTTTTTCACCAAAGTTTGTCGTAGTCCGAATTGATCTATATAGTCAAGTTTATCTTAACGTTACCGAAAGTTATACCAACATGCTCAGAATCTTTCGCTTATTCCTGTGTGTTCCGGGTTTGCGTAATTTTTACTTGGTTCGTGAATCTGTGAGCTGGCTATTATGCTTCCTCTTGGGGGAGATGTATGGTTTTCTCTGTTTTAGGGGTATATGACCCCGGGACTGACTTGGCTTATGTACTTCCCTTTGAACTCTGCCTCCTGACTAATGGCGTTCATGGATACTGGTGGGAATCAGCGCTATGTAGTCATCTCTCTTTAGGGTATAACATCTGATTCTCCGAAAGGATGCTTACCAACAAAATGCAGTCAAAAAGATTTAGTATAATCTCTGAAACAAACTGATTGGGACATAACTTGTATTCATTGCTCGTTCAATATAAGGATTGCCATCCGCTGTGACTTCCCTATTAAATTCTCTGTGTGCTACATTAAAAAGTGCCTGATCCCCGTTGAAATCATACTTGAATTCAAGGGGTCAGGCACATCTATACTACTACCAAATCATATATTCCAGTTCATGCTTGACTGCTTGGTTGTCCAACAAAAAGCTGAAATGTACTATACTTTTTTATTTCAAGCCTTCCCATACCCAGTTCTCTACCTCTGGCAAGTCAATACCTTCTTCACGAATGAACTGATGATGTTTCTTAACTATTGCATCCATTTCATCCGCAATATTTGCGTACTTTCCAGCGTTAGGTAAGCTTAGAACAGCTTCCTTCACCAAGTCAAAACGGTCCATTTGATTCAATACACGCATATCAAATGGTGTCGTAATATCGCCATTTTCACGGTAACCATGTACATGCAGATTATGGTTATGGCGATCAAAGAACAGGTCTTTGATCAGACCTTCGTAACCATGGAAAGCGAATACGACTGGCTTGTCCTTTGTGAAAAATTGATCAAACTCAGCGTCAGATAATCCACGAGGATCTAACTTTTGGCTTCTCAGCTTCAGTAAGTCTACTACGTTGATGTAGCGAATCTTCAAGTCAGGCAGTTTTTTATGCAAGATCGAGATCGCAGCTAAGCTTTCAATCGTTGGCTCTGTACCAGCAGAAGCGATGACAATATCAGGCTCTCCGTCTTGATCTGTACTTGCCCAGTCAATAATCTTCAACCCTTTGTCTACCAATTCTTTCGCTTCATCAGCAGAGAACCATTGTGGACGTGGGTGTTTGGACGAAACAACTAAATTGATCTTTTGACGGTCATTTAAAATGGTATCAAAAACAGCTAGCAGAGAGTTGGCGTCAGCTGGCAGATACTCACGAATAAATTCTGGTTTCTTATCAGCCAAATGACCCAACAAGCCTGGATCTTGGTGTGTATACCCATTATGATCCTGTTGGAAGACCGTTGAAGTAGCTACAACATTCAATGATGGGATATCTGCACGCCATCCTTGATCCGTTGCTTTACGCAGCCATTTGAAGTGTTGAGTGATCATCGAGTCAACCACACGCAGGAAGGCTTCGTAACTTGCAAAGAAACCATGACGACCTGTTAACACATAACCTTCCAGCAATCCTTCAGCTTGGTGCTCGGATAATTGGGAATCAATGACACGACCATACGAAGATAAGAATTCATCATTAGGCTCAATAATTTGATCCATCCATTGGCGTTTGGTTACTTCAAAAACAGGTGCCAAGCGATTAGACATCGTTTCATCAGGCCCGAAGATTCTGAAATTACGATTCTCTTCATTTAAAACAACCACATCTTTAACGTATTTGCCCAAAACCGACATATCTTGCGCAATCACTTTACCAGGCGTGGAGTTATCCAGCGCATAGTTACGGAAATCAGGCAATTTCAAATCTTTAATAAGTTTACCTGCATTCGCAACAGGATTCATTCCCATTCGTTTATCGCCAGTAGGTAAAATTTCAGCAATCTCAGCTTTTAACCGACCGTTTTCATCGAACAATTCCTCTGGTCTATAGCTATTCAGCCATTCTAATAAAGCAGGTGCGTGCTGCATATTTTTTTGATCGACCGGAATTGGAACCTGGTGGGCACGGAACGAATTTGTATTCGGCACGCCGTCCCATTCCTTTGGACCTGTCCAGCCTTTAGGGGAACGGAAGATAAGCACTGGCCACGCCGGACGAGTAAGGTCATTATTTTCACGCGCATTCTTTTGAATAGCTTCAATCTTTTCGATGGCAGTATCCAATACTTTCGCCATTTCTGGGTGCATGTGATCAGGATCTTCACCTTCAACAAAGAATGGTTCCCAACCCAAACCTTTAAAGAACGAGGTTAACTCTTCTTTTGATTGGCGAGACATAATCGTTGGGTTACTAATTTTGAAGCCATTTAAATGTAAGATCGGCAGCACTGCGCCATCCGTGATTGGATTGATAAATCGGTTAGAGAACCACGAAGCGGCCAATGGACCCGTTTCAGCTTCACCATCCCCAATAACAACAGCCGAGATCAGATTCGGATTATCTAAAATAGCACCTACACCATGAGAAAGGGAATAGCCCAGCTCCCCGCCTTCATGGATAGATCCAGGGGTTTCAGGCGCAGCATGTGAAGCAATACCGCCAGGGAATGAAAATTGTTTGAACAGTTTCTTCATACCTGGGATATCCTGCGTGATTTGCGGATAAATTTCGGTGTAGCTTCCATCAAGATATGAATTTGAAACCATCACTTGGCCGCCGTGACCAGGACCTTCAATGTAAAGCATGTTCAAATCATATTTATTAATAACACGATTAAGATGAGCATAAATAAAGTTTTGGCCTGGAATCGTGCCCCAGTGTCCAATAGGCTTAACCTTTACATCCGAATCTTTCAAAGGTTCTCTCAACAAAGGATTGTCTTTTAAATAAAGCTGACCTACTGAAATGTAGTTCGTTGCACGCCAGTATGCATCAAGTTTTTCCAAATATGTTTTAGACGAGTAATCTTCTAACACGGGTGATAAAGCCATGGTGTCCACTCCCTAGTAATTTTGTTTGTAATTTATTTCCGGAAATTTCATCTACATGTACATCATAACGCTACACTGAATTAATTCAACCTTTTTCACAAGTGATACGGTCCAATTTTGTGAAATTTTGAACATACTATGAAATATAAATTAAAAAGACAGTAAAAAAGCTCTTACATTAAAATATATAGCAGGATAAACCAATAAAATTTGTGATAAATGAAGAGTTTGCAGACTCTAATCCTTTTTCAAAACTATAAAAAAAAGACCGGAGAATTCTCGAGTCTTTTCATTAGTGTACCGATACAAAGGTATTAAATTTCAAATATTTGTAGTGAAATCGCATATGCGAAAATTCAAATGGGGTACCGTTATCCAAAAAGAAAACACCCTCCATAATGCCTACGGGTTCATTTTCTTTCAATTGCAGCAGCTTTTGATCATTCTCTTCAGACGGTTCTGCAAAAATAGATAAAAAGGATTTGGTGACGGCCAGGTTCCGCGAGTCCTCCAAATAATTAAAAATGGAACCCTCAATAATGGTCTGATTTAAATCCTGGACAATTTTAATGGGGATATAGCCCGTTTCGATCATAAATGGATCATCATCAAACAGACGCAAGCGAACGATTTTATAAACAAAATCATGAGTGTCCAAGAACAAATCGCGCTGTAGTTCTTCTGTCGGTGGAATGACCTCAAAACTCAATACTTTGATTTTTGGCTTTTTGCCATGCATTTGAAAATTATCAGTAACTCCTAGATTAGAGCCCTCGTAGTTAAAGATAGATTCATTTCTTATGTATAAGGGATTAATAAATGTCCCGGAACCTTGTTTTTTGAAAATAATTCCGACACTCTCCATTTTAGTCAGAGCACGTTTAATGGAACTACGACTAACCTGGTAAGTCTCACTAAGACTACGTTCATCTGGCAATCTCATATCTGCAAACTTTCCAGCGAAAATTTTCATTTTAAGATCGTCAATAATTTGCTTATATACAAATTGTGTCATATAGTACTCCTCTTTCAGGTCTTCTATAACTCCATATAGTTTACCATAAACATGCCCATTTCATCTCATGTTTGTTTGTGTCCCTTCTACTTTACATCCTTATGCATAATGCTACCATGACATATACATCACACCACTGAAACATATCTGCAAATCAGCAAAAAATACAGCACTCCCACATTAACATCCGCAAAGGACCAAGCCTGTTTCGAACTTTGTGGGTTGTTTGACTAGACCAGGCTAAAATCCTTGAATACATTGTTATTATTTATCTCGTTCAAAGGTTGTCTAATTAGAATGGTGGGGGGGAGATCACATTGGCTATCCGCTACAGCGTCATCATTCCAACCTATAATCGCGCCCAGCAGCTGTTGCTCACACTCGCTTCATTTGAATCACAAACCTACCCGAAGCAACTATTCGAAGTCATTGTAGCTGATGATGGTTCTACAGACGGAACGAAAGAAATGGTCGAAGGCTTCAAAGCATCCTATCCTCTTATCTATGTGTCACACCCTGAACAACGCGGTCGATCTGCCGTTCGAAATTTGGGACTGCGCCGAGCAAAAGGGCTATACATCATTTTCTGTGACGCTGACTTTTTGGTGCTGCCTCATTTCATTAAAACCGTGAGCCGTTATCACCGCAAGTATCCCAAATCTGTGCTTTCAGGCATTCCGCACTCGTGGGACGATGCATTTACCCACTATCACCCTGATTTTTCTGTGGAAGAAAAAGAACATTGTCGGAGCATACTTACACAATCCGGCTTATGGAATCCTGACTTTGAAACAGCGAATGAAATTACCCCGGTCATAACGCCAGAAGATATCCTTCATCAAACAGGTGCACTGTCTAAAGTCGTTAGCCCCACAAGGGTTCCTCCCAATACGCAGAAACAATTTGCCTCAACGGACGTAGCTCCCTGGATGATGCTAGTAACTCGTTGTGTGGCCATCAGACGCAACCACTTAATTCGTATTGGAGGTTTCAATGAACGGTTTGTGCTGTACGGACTCGAAGACTGGGATCTTGGCTATAGGCTGCATCGCTTAAAAATCCCTTTTTATTGCATCAAAGAGGTGGTCGGGTATCATCAGGAGCATCCAACCCATCTTAGAGGTAACGTTTTAAATACGGAAAATCTAAGAATCATGTATGAAACTTACGGGTTCAATGACTCCTCGTTAAATTTATTTGCTCTGATTCCTCCATCCGAGGATTTTGAGACCTACAAAAATACGCTACGAGTATTGCGCAGGGGACTCCGTTCCAGGTTAACACGTTCATCAGCTATGTTGTTGAGAAGGACACTACGCATTGCTGCCAAGCAGTTTTATTATCACAACAACACCCCAGCATACCAACAATCATTACGAGCGATACAAAGGAAAGCTGAGAACCGGAAAAGCCGAGTCGCTCATGTGTTACGAGAAATGTTAGTAAAGTCTGAAAAGCTGGTGTAATAACAAGAGGGCGGAAGGTCATGAGATATATACCTGGAAGCGGATTCTGTCTAGGTAAATAATGTCGTATGTTAGATTAGTCAATCATAAATATAAGCTAGTTGCGGGGGATTTTATTTTCAAGGAGTAATCTATCAAATGAAAAATCCACAATCGAATGAGATTGTGGATTTACGTGACTTCATCTGGATGCAAAACAGCAGTCATTTCATTTACTTTTGTTTATCTGTTAATGTTCTCACTTCAATAGGATGCAGGTTTGCCTCGATCTGAGCCCGCTGCGGTTCATACCACTCTGGTAGCATTAATTTCTGCCCCAAAGATTCCGCAGGTTCATCGTTAGCAAAACCCGGTGGATCTGTAGCAATTTCAAATAGTATGCCGCCCGCTTCTCTGAAATATATCGCATTAAAATATTGGCGGTCGATGATGGGAGTCGCCTGATACCCATAATGCTGAACTGTGCTTCTCCAGTCTTCATGTTGCTCGAAATCTTTTGCGCGCCATGCAATGTGATGTACTGTGCCTGCTCCACCAAAGCCTAAACCCATCTTGGCCAGCGGAACATCCACGATATTACCGATTTCTCCTGCAGATTGATAACGAGCATATTCGGCATCTTCGTCGATTTTCGTAAATCCGAGTATGCTCTCCAATGCATCCATCGTTTTCTGTGGATTGACGCTAAATAGTACGGCGCCTCCGAACCCTTTAATGGCGTTATCAGCCGAAATGCCATCGTAAGACCAAGTACTGTTCGCTCCTTCTGCACGTTCAACAAGCTCAAGACGTAGACCCTCATTATCCTCGAATTGAAGATATTGTTCATTAAAACGGCTTGTTTTCGTAACTTCAATCCCCAAGCTTTGTAAACGCCGCTGCCAAAAATCAAGTGAACCTGGCGGTACCACATACGAGGTTATGCCCACCTGACCGCCTCCGACTCGCCCTTTGGGGGTTCCTGGTGCCGGGAAAAAAGTAATGATCGTTCCAGGACTTCCTGCCTCGTTACCAAAATACAAGTGATAAACCTCAGGAGCATCGAAGTTGATCGTTTTCTTCACTAACCGAAGTCCAAGAATACCTGCATAGAAATCGACATTTGCCTGCGGATTACCAGCAAAAGCTGTAATATGATGAATACCTGTAGTTTGAAGTGACATATAAAATCCTCCTTTAATCGTAGAAATCCCTATTTTTCATCATTGGTAATTTTTAATGACTTAGGTTCATGTATTAATGAAGTATTGCATCAATGGAATATGGACCTGCGCCTATCAACGCAATACCGACTACGACAGCAATAAGAACCAGCGGATATTCATAGCCATTAGCGGTGGCCCAGATCCCGTTTTGACCATGTACTTTGACAATCGCTCCAAGCATCGTCATCGTAATCAACAATGCTGCCAGTGGAGTAAGCAGTCCTACAGCAAATAGAGCTCCTCCCAGCAATTCCATCAATCCAGCGGCCACGGCCATCAATACTCCGGGCTTGATCCCGATTGATTCCATCCAACCACCGGTACCTTTTGGACCATAACCACCAAACCAGCCAAAAAGCTTCTGAGCCCCGTGCCCCACAAATAGCAATCCTACTACCAAACGTATCAACAACAATCCACTCGCCAACATAAAATCACGCTCCATATTATATTTATTATTTAAAGATTTTTAAATTAGAGATATTGAGCAAAGCTAAATTCATGGTTTAACGATTTTAGCCTGCTCTCTTCTAAGTTTTTCAGGAGTTACATCATCACCATTTGGATCGTAAATCGTAGCGTTCAAGAGAATACTTTGTACAGATCCCCGAAAGATTTGAAGGTATTCCTTGCGAAGATCCATTTGCTCCGTTTTTTCAATTTCAGTTAACCCAACTTCTTTTGCTTTGTTTGCCAACTGATTAATTCTTTCTAAAATCGCAATCATGTGTATACCTCCCTATTCAAAATTTCCTGTTTGTTTTATCTTTAATTTATTTATCTTTATATAAAGATATAATATTTTTTTATTCTTGTCAACACTTTATTAAAAAGGGAAGAAGATAGACCCTTGAGTTGCTTTTCACCCCCATAATATCAAGGCCATCTCCATACTGATATTACTTGTATTTTAAACGTACTATTGCAGTGACCAGACCATCGTAGGTACGATGGATATCCTGATAAGATCGCTTCTTTATCTGGATATCCATCTGATACGAATGCGAAGCAGCCTTCAGTTCAACTGTATACACGTCCCGAATACAATTCGAAACCTAACAGCTTTGAAACAGACCCTTAGTCCAGCTCCTGTCCATCATTTTCAATTTGAATATGACCACAATACAGACATTGATGGGTACAGTTTTGTGTCAAAGCCGGCTGTCCTTCGATCTTCACATCACTTTTCCCATTCAGCCACGGCATGGTCAGGACTGGAACACACGGAGCCTTCTTCACGCCATAGATGTCTACCATCTCACTAGCCTGCACAGCTGGATTTAAGGGACTGGAGCAATTTCCAAAAGACTGAATGTTCACCCCTGGAACGTAATCTCCAATGTTCATTTGTGCTTTGTTTTTTACGTAGACGCCATGGCTAAAAGGTCTCTTCAAACGGGTAGGTTGTGTGCCATAACTACAACTTAAGATCGCTCCTGCCACGACATAGCTTTTTTTTGCACCCGTTCCCGGTCTCACCTGGGCTTCTCCCACTTACCCCATCCTCCTTAGTGCTTCTATCTCAACTCTTTGCACTCGAATACCTGTAAAAGATCGGCGCAGCAGGCTTTCTGCCACAGCCAAATGAATATAGATATGAGGTTCGATCAGTCCCTCAATTCGAAAAATAGGAGGCTCTATCTCCCCCTGTCTCAGTATCAAACGCTTCAACGTACCATTGGGGTACCATTCCGTTTGTGCGGACAAACAATCCACCATCGGCGGACGAAGCACCCAGTATACCTCCTGTCTGGCCTGCTGGAAGTCGGTAAGGATGGCTGCTTTCCACTTCAGTTCCGGCATATATTTCTCTAATAATACTTTCATCCGATCGGACACCAGTGGTAGGGGAAATCCCAAAAAATCCGGGTACACTGTTCGTGGATCGGTATGTACAGCCAAAAAAAGTGGTTCATCCTGCTGTTGCTGTCCCTCAGCCTCCGTCAGGATATCTTCTACTTGTAAAGGAGACAGCGCAGCAGGCTCCACCCGATGCTTTACCCGCTCGTCTACCATCAGTCGAAAATATCTCAGTGCAGCCACCCCCTTTTGCTAGCAGCATCCCTGACCTGTGTAGACCACTCCAAACCAATGGCTCCTCTACGCTGTTCATCGGTAAAAATGACTCCTTGTACGTTTGCACCCGTAAAATCAGTCCCGATCAGGCAAGCCCCTTTAAAGGATGCACCTGTCACATCTGCTCCAACAAAGCAGGCATCCGTGAGGTCTGCCCCGTCCAAGGACGTTTTTTGTAGTAACGCCTCT
This sequence comes from Paenibacillus sp. EKM10P, assembly GCF_011800655.1. NCBI lineage: Bacteria > Bacillati > Bacillota > Bacilli > Caryophanales > Paenibacillaceae > Paenibacillus > Paenibacillus sp. EKM10P. The sequence goes on from NZ_JAALET010000006.1 coordinate 182,508, forward strand.
TGAAATATAGCTCCCCGCAACTGCGCATCATGAAAACGGGCCCCCTGCAAGCTCGCCCCTGTGAAATCTACGCTGGCAAAACCCAATGGCTCCCAATCCAATGAAGCATCTGATCCATATCCGGCGTTACCTATAACGACATCCAATATGGCCCCTTTCATCGAGCATCCGCTAAAATTGGCCCCATGAAGCAAGCTGTATGTCAAATCGATTCCATTTAGCTGACTTTCCTGCCACACCGTTCCTACCAGGATACAACCATGCAGTCTGCTATGCTCCATTCTGATTTGGCGAAAGGCTGTATAACGGAAATCCAACAGGCTGTAATCCCCATCCGATAGTTCAACTTGGGTCAACGCCTGATAGCTGTACGCATGTTCTTCTCTTTCCTCCAACCATGACCGAATCTCATTCGCCTCCATGGCTCTGCGATCTTCTCGATATACCGATACACTATGATCCAAATATTCGCCGACACGAATCTCGAATGTCTCTTCTCGCTCCAGCTCTTGAAACTCCGATAAGTACACCGCCTGTTTCATTGCCGAGCGCACCACATTCACAACGAGCGCATGAATGTGTACTGCTGCCTCCAACATTATCTGCTCCCATTCAAGCTCCGATAGAGAAACTTGCTGCTTCTCTACCTCCCCTCGCAATTGTCGCTGCAAATCAGTCCAGTAAGAATATGCCCAGCTTGTGTTCCATTCAAAACGGATCGGCTGCGGATCAAGCATCCATAAAGCATCGGAAATCTCTACGAGATAACCAGGCCGTTCTTCCAGCCACATGGTACGTAGCATAGAGTACGTGATATAACCGATCCTTCCTTTTCTTCCTTGAAGCTGCTCTTGCCGAATGTGCTGGCAATATCCCCGAAACTCTTCGACACAGGCCTGAATCCGTTGCTCCTGCGTCACCTTGAACTTCAGTGCCCAGTCTCTGCGGATGAGAAACCATGCCTGATTCAAAATGTCCTGCCATTGCGATTCGAACTCATCCATAGGCTTCTCCATTTGTACTCAACCACCACCTAAAGCTCTCATAAATTCATATCTTCAGGCTGATGCCATTCATCCGCTGCCCTACAGCCTAATTCGACTTCACTTCACTGCCCTTCATATCCGCTGATCCACTCAATTGAATATGACTGCCATTGCAATCCATACGCAGCTCGCTGCCTGCCGACAAATTCATCGTTTTCCCAGCCGACAAGCTCAGATTACCACCCGCCGAGATACTTACCTGTTTATTGCTCATAATATGAATGCCTTCCTTATCGTCCAGCTTGATAAAAATAGCACCATCTTTACCCGTCACGACCAGTTCATCCGGTCCCAAACGAATTTCTTTTCCATGAGGTGTTCGCCATATTTTCATCTGCGGATTGGAAAGCTTGTTATGCCCGCTTCCTCTGTCTGCACGTCGGACTGCACTGCCTGCTACCCCATCCTCTTCACGGCTGCCCGGAAAATAGAGTGAAACCGGGTCCCCTTTCTCCGGCATTGCGTACCAGCCTGTATGTCCCCCGCCGCTATATATCGTCGAATAGTTGAACCAATGCGCCTGATCGACCGCCTGCTTCTCGTCGCAATCCAGATGGATACGTACCTGATCCTGACGTACGTCTACGACCACCCCGCCTAATGAAGCACCCGCCAGCTTTTCCTGATAATAGCATTTCTGCCGTAAGCCTTTGTACGAGGCAAGCACATATTGATGCCGCAACAGCCCTTGCCTCATCTCCGTATAAGCCTCAATGACATACAAACTGTGTCCCTGAAAGGTCAACTGAGCGCCCAGATCCAGCACCTCGTCTGTCTCCACCTCATAAAAAATAAAATCATTTTCGTTCACCTTCGCCTGCTCATTTTCCTGAAAGTAGCGAAAAGGCAGCATCTGCTTGCGTACCGTATAACGGGTATGATCTAGCACGGCCTGTGCAGGGCTGTCTTCAATGCCAAAATAAAATTTAGGACTGTCAAAACGCGCCACAGGCATCAGGCTCGTATGATAGCGAGAAGCCATGCGTCTTAAAAAAGCCCAATCCGTCTCCTGATACTGGATGGCAATCCGTCCGATAGGCTCTCCACCTGTCGCTCCATCAATCACATCCAACCCTTCATAATCCTTACCAATCTGCTTCAGCATCTGGGGAATCGTCATTTTGGTATATTGAAAAGAACGGGTGCGTTGCTGAATATCCATCCGATAAGTATGGGATATCGCCTCTACCTCCAGATAGTACACATCCCGCACAACCTTCACTTCGACCGATAGCGCAATCCCGCTGAATAGCGGCTTACTTTCACCCAATTCATTCTGCTGGCTTACCTCAATCACCGTGTTCTTTTCCGTTGTTTCCACATAGCTGTCTTGCATCTCTTCCGGGATGATCCCTGTAAAATAGAGCCGAGTATGCTCGTTGATTTTCTTCGTGAGGGTAAGCTGCTCCAGCTCAACCAGCTCGTAAGGCTGGATTTGGATATTATCGTAGCCCAGACTCATAGCGAATCCGCTCCTTTCTCAAGCGTAGTTTGTAAGGGCAATGAAACTGCATGAAGCGACTGCACTGTATTTTCCGCTACAGGTATCCATACCTCCATGTCCGATTCCGTACAGTTAAACGTTCCCATCATCACCTGTCCTGCATGGGTGAACAGCAGGATTTCGTTGTACAAATTCGTATCCACGCCTGCAGCTATAAAACGGATCATGCCAATGGATAGACCAGACTGATTTACGATCACTTGAGTGCCCAACCAGTTACGGATTGGTTGTACAGCTCGCAAAGTGTCCGCCATTTGCTCCACAAACTCAGAAAGCTCCTCGTCCGCCAAAAATGATTCTGTCCGATTAAAAGTGATATTCACCGTTCCATCCTCCGAGGTATAAATGACCTCTGGACGATACTCCGATGGATACTTAAATTTGGCCTGCTCCAGTGGCATCAAGCTAAAAGATTTTGGGACGCTTACCTGCATTTGTCCGTCAAAAATTATCCTCCATTCCAACGTAATGAACTCATCACCTAACCGCAACGCCATACTTTTTCCAGACACGGATTGATCCTGATCAGATATAGCAGTTTGAGAAAGACTCGTATTTACGTTATTAGATGCAACATCATAATTAAGCCTATTTTTTAGACTTAAAATATGCTCGTCCATATAGCTCATAGGGTTAGTCCCTTCTTCGTAAAAAAGATAAGTATTTAATTCATTAAAAGCAAAAGGGCATATTTAACAATAACCCATCTTATGTATGTATCGGCCAGAATAGAGAGTTTGTTTACAGAAAGAACCATCCCATGTGTTATTTTCAATGTATATTTCTGAAATTAATATGGAGAAGGGGATTGATATCGGAACGGACTAAGGATTGGATTGAATCCATCCTTGCTTAAAGTAGGTGTTATTAATTTGAAGGGCATCTTCCGTAATACAATTAATTTTATTAAGCGGTTTGGATAATCGAGGTTTGTAGAGTTGGAGTTACTTGGTCCGCAATCGAACTTATTAAAGAGCAAAAATCCGCTCTATGAGCGGGGAAGTGGCGACGGATATGAAGTGAAACTAATGCAATTAAATGAGAAGGCAGCTCTTCCAACCAAAAAAAGACGGTACCGACGAAAGCATCATTCAACGTGAAGTCCGTACCATCTCTAATTCAAGAATACTACACAAAATAATTTTAAGTAATTCAAATTGTCCTTATAATATTCATAATATGCTTTTCTCAAATAGAATTTCATCACGAATCGGAATACCATTATCCGCTACTTTTGGTATTCCAGGTTTTACGATCCTTGCCTTTTCAACAGAGTTTGGAAATATTTTCGCAATTTGATAACCTTTTTTTTGATAAAATAAAAAAGCATGTAAGTTATCATTAGTTGTTACTAATTTTATTTTGCAACATCCGCTCTTTTTTGATACTGCTTCTACCTGATTCAATAACGCAGTACCAATTCCCTTATTTTCATCTTTGCTATCTAAAGAAATGATTTCACATTCATTATCGCTTATAACATAAGTGACTAATCCCATAATCTTTTCTGTATGATCTACGATAGCAAATCCATCTAACTCATCACATTGATAGATCCCGCTAGAAATCACCATTTGAGGAGTTCCCCAATTACAAATAAAAAAATCGGTTATCATTTTTTTATCAAATTCTTTTGTATCAACTATACGCAAGATTTCCCCTCCATTTTACGAATTTATAAATTGGTATTATCGTCCAAAATATTATATCTAAAAATCAGGCTACTGGGATGTCAGTAACCTGATTTTATTCCCTTTGAAATTGTTATACTTATTTTATGGTTAAAAGTTATATTATCTCTGTATTTTTAGAGTAATTTATATTTATATTTCGAACTGTATTGTAATATAAGTTTTAGGTGTAAAATGCAATAGAAAAAAACTATTAAAAAAAGCAGCCATTACAGAAGATAATCTGTGATAGCTGCTTTCTGTCTTTCAGGACCACATCACCAGCCGGAATCTTCCTGAGATCAAGAAGTTCATCGGCAGCTATGTAGAAAAGGTGATCGTCTACAAAGAACACGTAGAAGTCATCTTTAAGCTACAAGTTGTGGATTTGATCGATGGAGGCGAGGGGAGTCGAACCCCTGTCCGAAGATAACGACACATAAGCTTCTACGGGTGTAGTCACAGTTTTGATGTCACCCGAGTATCGCCCCGTAACCGGCTATACGTTGGGTCAGCCTGATTGTCTTCTTCAGCACACCCCAGGCGGAGATGTGACAGCGTATCCCACTATAGGTTAGCCCCTACATCCGGCACATGGGCGATGCAGGAGAGGAGCACGCTCACAGGTTATTAAGCTGCGAAAGCGTAGTTGTTTTGTTGTTTGCCGTTTAATAGGCTTTAGCGTTGATGAAGTGGACGCGTCCCCACTACCCGCTACCCATGCTCGAACTATCCCCGTCGAATCCATAAACGCCCCCTTATTATAAAAGGGCTCCACGGATAAATCCGGAAACACCGGAGCATAAGTGCATAATATCAAAAGCCAAATCCTAAGATTCAACACTCCAAACAAGTTAAATCAAGATGCATTGAAAAATTACTACTTCGTTAGTATAACATATTACATGTCATAACGAAACGGAATGAAGCCATTAAGGCTCGATAAAATAGCACCATTACAGGAACAAGTAACTTATCCACGTAATTTGTACCATACAGAGTAAGCAGACTGCTTATCTTGCAATTTTTTGCTTCTCTCTTAGTGCACGTTGGATATCACGCTGTGCATCACGTTTGGCAGCTGTTTCGCGCTTATCATACTGCTTTTTACCTCTACCCAGTCCAAGTAGCAGTTTGGCATAACCGTTGCGAACATAAATTTTGAGCGGCACGATGGTGTAGCCTTCCTGTTTCGAGAGACCAATAAGCTTACGAATCTGCTCTTTATGCAGCAGCAACTTACGCGTACGCGTCGGATCAGTCGGATTGTTACGATTACCTTGTTCAAAAGGGCTGATATGCATATTGTGAATATGAATTTCGCCATTACGGATCGTAGCAAAAGCATCGCTTATATTAGAGCGACCATTCCGCAGAGACTTAATCTCTGTTCCCGTTAACACCATGCCCGCCTCGTAGGTGTCTTCAATAAAATAGTCATGGGAAGCTTTTTTGTTCTGGGCGAGCACTTTCCCGTCTGCCTTCTTACCCATGAATACCACTCCTTATACATAACTTAATTCAATCTAGAAATCTCGCTACAATGAGCTACCCTAGAAATATATTGTAACAAATTTCGGATGGTAAAAGCAAGAAAAGTCAAGGCTTCTACATTTCTAATTACCCCAATAGCACACTAAAATCAAGCGGCTTCTATCCATTGCTACAGACAGAAACCGCTCATATACCTAAGCCTCATTTAGCATGATCTACTGCTCTTGAGAAGCTCTAGTCTCCTAAAAAAGTAAGTTGGTTCAACCTACTTTTTCTTTTTCCGTACAAACCCAGCGGTGCTATTTCCACCGTTAGCGCCCTTTTTTTTCCGCTTGCGACGTGCTGCGCCTTCACCGCCTGATTTGGCATCATTACCTGGGGTAGCTGCATCACCAATGAAGATCCCGCTGGCAGACGTCTTCTTCCGTCGCTTGCTTGCACCCGTTGCTGGCGAGTTATACCCGCCCTTGCCACTGCCAAAGCCGAAGCTGCTAGCTGAACCAGCTCCTGCTCCGTTAGCACTGCCGCGCCCTGAACGCCCTGCGGTGCTGATGCCTCCGTTACCGCCCTCTTTAGGCTTTCCAGCCGCCTCACGACCGCCTTTACGCTCTCTACCAGCCTTGTCCTTGCCGCCCTTGCGGTCACGTCCTTCTCGGCCCCTGCCTTTACCGCGGCCCTCGCCACGTGCAAAATCTCCGCCCTGGCCCGATCCACCCGTCCGTTCACGGCGTTGCCGTTGCTTCATATCGACGAGTTCAAAGTCAATTGTGTAATCTTCCATATTCACACGTGCGACGCGAACCTTAACCTCATCCCCAATGCGGAACACCTTAGAGGTGCGTTCTCCGATTAACGCCATATGCTGCTCGTCAAAATGATAATAGTCGTCTGTAAGTGCACTCAGACGCGTCAGACCCTCGACAGTGTTGTCTAGCTCAATGAACATCCCAAAGCTGGTTACACTGCTGATGATCCCCTCAAACTCCTCGCCAACCTTGTCCAGCATGTATTCAGCCTTTTTCATTTGCTCTGTGTCGCGCTCTGCATCCACAGCCACACGTTCACGCTCGGAGGATTGCTGAGCAATGTCTGGCATGCGTGCAGTCAAGTATTCCTGACGCTCATCTGTCAAAGCCCCGCCATTCTCCAACACCTCACGAATAACACGGTGAATTACCAAGTCAGGGTAACGACGAATCGGTGATGTAAAATGAGAGTAATACTCCGCGGCCAGTCCAAAATGTCCTGTTGACTCCGCATCATACTTGGCCTGCTTCATCGAACGCAGCATCATCGTGCTAAGCACCGTTTGCTCCTTCGTACCCTGAATGTCTTCCAACAATGTTTGCAGTGCACGCGGATGAATGGAATTTCCTCGACCTTTGATCTGATGACCAAAATTAGCTGCGAAAGCCATAAAATTTTGCAGCTTCTCTGGATCGGGGTCCTCATGAATTCGGTACAAGAACGGTACCTTAAGCCAGTGAAAATGTTCGGCTACCGTTTCATTGGCCGCCAGCATGAACTCTTCAATAATTTGTTCGGCTATCGTACGATCCCTTTTCACAATATCGACAGCTTTGCCTTCGTCATTCACAATCACTTTGGCCTCATCAAAATCAAAATCAACCGCACCCCGGCGCATCCGATTTGCACGCAGCTTCAACGCCAAATCCTTCATCGTACGGAATACATTAACCAGGTCCTTGTAGCGTTCCATCAGTTCTGCATCTTCCTCTTCGAGGATTTTGCGAACGTTCGTGTAGGTCATCCGTTCCTTTGTTTTAATCACGCTGGTGAAAATATCATGCTTTACGACCTTCATATGCTCATTGAATTCCATCTCACAGGATAAAGTCAGTCGATCCACCTGAGGATTCAATGAACATATTCCGTTTGAAAGTCGATGTGGAAGCATCGGAATGACGCGGTCAACCAAATACACACTACAACCGCGGTTATATGCCTCCTGATCCAGCTTGGAATTCTCACGCACATAATACCCTACGTCAGCAATATGAACGCCCAGACGGTAGTTTCCGTTCGGCAAGCGCTCTACATTAACCGCATCATCGAGGTCTTTGGCATCCTCACCGTCAATGGTAACAATGATTTTATCGCGCAAATCACGCCGTCCTTGACGTATGATCTCTTCTTCCGTAATCGCATCAGGAGCCTGATCCGCTTCCGCCATCACTTCATCCGGAAAGGCTTCCGGGAGCTGATGCTTGCGAATAACGGACAATATGTCGACGCCCGGATCATCCTTATGACCCAGCACCTCCAGCACTTCGCCTTCTGCCGCTGCACGTCCTTCCGGATAGCTCACAATACGCACGACGACCTTTTGCCCGTTCACAGCTCCGTTGAAGCTGTCCTTAGGAATGAAAATGTCCCGATTAATACGTTTATCATCAGGCAAAACAAAACCATATGCTTCGTGGTTCTGAAACACACCGACTACCTGAAGCACTGCGCGCTTAACGATTCGCACAACTTCGCCTTCTAATCGGCCACCCGCAGGTCCCTTTGACGTCACTCTTACCAGTACCGTATCTCCATTCATTGCGCTCTTTAAGTCGTTAGCATGAATGTACACATCCGGGTGCTCCCGGTCCTCTGGAATCAAAAAAGCAAAGCCCTTGGCATGGGCCTGCAAACGCCCGCGCTGCAAATCCATCCGTTCTGGAACACCATAACGGTTTGTGCGGGTCAGCAGAATTTTCCCGTCTTCCTCCAATGCGTTCAAGAGCTTAAGGAATTCACGAAACTCTTCTGCATCCTTAATGTCAAAATGTTGCTCCAGCTCCTGGTATGTCATAGGTTTATATGCGGTCTCGCGCATGAAATCAAGTAGTTGTTGCTCTGTTATCATAATTTTGTCCACCTCGGGTGACCTTTAGTTTTCAGTAATAAATCCGCATGTTCCTTGTTCCTGATACAAGGCTCTTAATATACTCATACCCTAGTATACACGAATTTAATCGACGGCATCCCTGCCTGTCCAAAATCCAAAAAAGCCCCCGTTTCCCATGAAACGAAGGCTTAAGGTATATACTTATCTTATTTTGCGAAAAATGCAACCAAAACGGAAACGATCATAAAACATGCACCCAAAACAGCAGTTACGCGTTGTAAAATCAAATCCATACCGCGAGCTTTGGTCTTGCCGAACAGATGCTCAGCACCGCCAGAGATGGCACCGGACAAACCTGCGCTTTTCCCCTTTTGCAATAAAACAACCGCAATAACAGCAATCGAGAACACAACGAGCAGCACTTTCAAAAAGATTTCCATGAAAAATCCCACCTCCTGAGCTTATACATCTGTTTTGCAAAACAACACAGCCTCTTTTATGAAAACATGCACATATCATGCTTTAAATAGCCGGAAATTAACGCAAAACACTATTTTTATTCTACCACAGCTTCCAGTAGATAACAACAGCTACAGTAAGACACTTAGCCATTAAGCTTCTGTAGATAATAGATACATTATTCATAACAAAAAACAGACCTGCTTGCATATAGCGAGCAGGTCTGTTTAATTCATGCGTAAAAGCTTCGAGCGTCAGACTTCGTGATCATAAACCATCGTTCTAAGACGCTGTCAGCATTTTTCGCAATATTATTTTTTCAGGTTGTAGAAAGATTTCAGGCCGTGGTATTGAGCCAGTTCGCCCAGTTGATCCTCAATGCGGAGCAATTGGTTGTACTTCGCAATACGGTCAGTACGGGAAGGAGCACCAGTTTTGATTTGGCCTGCATTTGTTGCAACAGCGATATCAGCGATTGTGCTGTCTTCGGATTCACCGGAACGGTGAGAGATTACAGCTGTGTATCCTGCGCGTTTAGCCAATTCGATAGCATCGAATGTTTCAGTCAGCGTACCGATTTGGTTTACTTTGATCAGGATAGAGTTACCGATGTTTTCATCGATACCTTTAGCCAGACGCTCAGTGTTAGTTACGAACAGGTCGTCACCAACCAATTGGATTTTGTTGCCCAGTTTTTCAGTGAGCAATTTCCAACCTTCCCAGTCATCTTCGGAGCAACCATCTTCAATAGTGATGATTGGGTATTTATCAACCCAAGAAGCAAGCAGGTCAACGAACTCAGCAGAAGTGAAGGATTTGCCTTCGCCTTCCAAAGTGTATTTGCCATCTTTGAAGAACTCAGTGGAGGCAACGTCCATACCGAGGAATACGTCAACACCTGGTTTGTAACCAGCTTTTTCGATTGCTTCGATAATAGTGGACAGAGCTTCTTCGTTGGATTTGAAGTTAGGAGCAAAACCACCTTCATCACCAACAGCTGTGTTCAAGCCTTTGGAATTCAGTACAGATTTCAGGTTGTGGAAGATTTCTGCGCCAACACGCAGAGCTTCTTTAAATGTAGGAGCGCCTACAGGCAGAACCATGAATTCTTGTACGTCAACGTTGTTGTCGGCATGAGCACCACCGTTAACGATGTTCATCATTGGTACTGGCAATTGTTTAGCGTTGAATCCACCCAGGTAAGTGTACAGTGGCAAGCCCAGAGCTTCAGCAGCAGCGCGAGCGACAGCCATGGATACAGCCAGAATTGCATTTGCACCCAGTTTACCTTTGTTTGGAGTACCATCCAATTTGATCATCAGTGTATCAATTTCTACTTGGTTCACAGCATCCAAGCCGATTACTTCAGGAGCAATAATTTCGTTCACGTTTTTAACTGCTTGCAGAACACCTTTACCCAGGTAACGGGATTTGTCGTTATCGCGAAGCTCTACAGCTTCGTGAGCGCCTGTGGATGCACCAGAAGGAACGATAGCGCGACCAATCGCACCGGATTCCAGATATACTTCAACTTCAACCGTAGGGTTACCACGGGAGTCGAGGACTTCGCGAGCGTACACGTCAGAAATAATAGTCATTTGTACTTAATCTCCTTTGTAATTCATAATTTATTGGTCAAGCCTATACTTATTAAATCAAGCTTACTTGCGGGATGCAATCATAGATTTTCCTGTCATTTCCGCAGGTTGCGGAAGTTGCATCAAATCCAGAAGCGTTGGAGCTACGTCAGCCAGAATTCCATGCTCACGTAGAACGATATTTTCGTCAGTCAAAATGAACGGAACCGGATTCGTTGTGTGAGCTGTGAACGGACGTCCCTGCTCATCAATTTCCATATCCGCGTTACCATGGTCAGCGATGATAATTACCACGCCGCCTTTGGCTTTAACTGCATCTACAACACGTCCAACACATTCATCCGTCGTCTCTACTGCCTTAATTGTTGGTTCCAGCATACCGGAGTGTCCAACCATATCCGGATTGGCAAAGTTCAGGATAATCGCATCATGCTTGTCGGCTTCGATTTCCTTAACAGCAGCATCCGCTACTTCATACGCACTCATTTCAGGCTGCAGATCATATGTAGCCACTTTAGGCGAGTTGATCAAAATACGAGTTTCGCCAGGAAGCTCCACATCGCGTCCGCCACTGAAAAAGAAAGTAACGTGCGGATACTTTTCTGTCTCAGCAATACGCAATTGCTTTTTGTTGTTTTGTACCAGCACTTCGCCAAACGTGTTGTCCAGGTTTTTCGGTTCATAGGCAACAAAGCCTCCAACCGTTTCACTGAACAAGGTCAGGCAAACAAAGTGCAGATTTTTAGGCCATTGTGGCCCACGGTCAAAACCACGGAAATCTTCATTGGTAAATACTTGAGACAATTGAATCGCACGGTCAGGACGGAAATTCAGGAATACGACAGAGTCATTGCTTTCAACCAGCCCTACAGGGCTTCCATCAGCCTTCACAATAACAGTTGGCTCCACGAATTCATCGAACACTGATTTTTCATACGATTCCTTCAATGCTTCGAGTGGGTCGGTATATTGAGGACCTTCACCGTATACGATTGCACGGTAAGATTTCTCAACACGTTCCCAACGTTTGTCGCGGTCCATTGCATAATAGCGTCCTTGTACGGTTGCAATTTGGCCAATGCCCACTTCCTGAATTTTAGCGACCAGTTGTTGCATAAAGCCTACGCCGCTATCAGGCATAACGTCACGTCCATCCATGAAAGCATGAATGTACACTTCGGTTAATCCTTCTTTTTTAGCCAGATCCAGCATAGCGAACAGATGGCTGATATGGCTATGCACACCACCGTCGGACAGAAGTCCGTACAAGTGAAGTTTAGTGTTGTTCTTCTTCGCATGCTGCACGGCTTTAACCAATGTTTCATTGTCGAAGAACTCGCCTTCACGGATGGACTTCGAAATACGAGTCAAATCTTGATATACGATTCGGCCTGCGCCGATGTTCAAGTGACCTACTTCGGAGTTACCCATTTGTCCTTCCGGCAGACCCACCGCTTCACCAGAAGCCGTCAAAGTAGTATGTGGATACTGTTTTAAATACCGGTCGTAATTCGGTTTATTGGCCTGTGCAACCGCATTGCCTTCCACAGTGTCACGCAGTCCGAATCCGTCCATAATAATTAAAGCTACCGGTTTTGGTGCTGTCATCTTACTTCGCCCCCTCAACAAGCGCGATGTACGACGCCGGTTGAAGACTGGCACCGCCCACGAGCGCGCCGTCGATATCGCTTTGACCCAGGTACTCAGTAACATTTTCAGGTTTTACACTACCACCGTACTGAATACGTACAGCATTTGCTGTATTTTCATCATACAGCTCTTTAATCAGACTACGGATGTAGGAAATCACTTCATTCGCATCCTGCGAAGTGGAGGATTTGCCTGTTCCGATGGCCCAGATTGGCTCATAAGCAACTACAACTTGTGCCGCTTGATCTTTAGCCAGACCAGCAAAGGCTGCTACAGTTTGCACTTTTACAACTTCTTTGGTTTGACCTGCTTCACGGTCTTCCAGCTTTTCGCCTACGCATACGATTGGTGTCAGGCCATGACGGAATGCTGCATGAACCTTTTTGTTCACCGTTTCGTCTGTTTCGTTGAAATACTCACGACGCTCGGAGTGTCCGATCACAACGTAGTCTACGCCCAGATCTTTCAGCATTCCGCCGCTGATTTCACCTGTAAATGCGCCATCTTCTGCAAAGTGCAGGTTTTGTGCGCCGATTTTAATAGATGTACCTTTTACTGCTTCAACCAGAGCAGGAAGATTTGTAAATGGAGCACAGATAACGCTCTCCACTCCTGCAACCTCTGCTTTACCTTTGATCTCTTCGATGAAGGTTTTAGCTTCTGGTACGGTTTTGAACATCTTCCAGTTACCCGCGATAATCGGTGTTCTCAATGGTTTCAACTCCTAACTATTAGGTGCCCTAAAGCCTTTATTACGCGTAATGCGTTTGATTATTTATCGTTAAGTGCAACAACACCCGGAAGTGCTTTGCCTTCCATGAATTCCAGGGATGCGCCGCCGCCAGTGGAGATGTGATCCATTTTGTCAGCCAAGTGGAATTTTTCAGCCGCAGCCGCAGAATCACCGCCACCAATGATGGTGTATGCTTCTGTTGTAGCACAAGCTTCCGCTACTTCACGAGTACCGCCAGCGAAAGGCTCGATTTCAAATACACCCATTGGTCCATTCCAAACAACCAATTTGGAGTTTTTGATAACATCTGCATAGATTTTACGAGTTTTCGGTCCGATATCCACGCCTTCCCAATCTGCAGGAATGCCGTCGATGTCCACAATGTTCGTGTTCGCTGTAGCGCTGAAATCGTCAGAAATAACGATATCCACAGGAAGGTAGAAGTTTTTGCCAAGCTTCTTCGCTTTTTCAATAAATCCAAGAGCTACGTCCAGTTTGGATTCATCCAGCAAAGATTGACCCACTTCATGACCTTGAGCTTTGAAGAATGTATAAGTCAAACCGCCGCCAATAATTACGTTATCTGCAATGTTCAGCAGGTTGTCGATTACGTCGATTTTGTCTTTTACTTTGGAACCGCCAATAATGGCTGTAAAAGGACGATCTGGATTCGACAGAGCTTTACCAATGACAGACAACTCTTTTTCCATCAGCAAGCCGGAAACAGCCGGAAGGAAATGCGCGATACCTTCTGTGGAAGCATGAGCACGGTGTGCTGCACCAAATGCGTCATTCACGAAAATGTCAGCCAGTTCAGCAAATTGCTTCGCCAGTTCAGGATCGTTTTTCTCTTCTCCTGGGTAGAAGCGTACATTTTCAAGCAATAGCACATCGCCGTTTTGCAGTTCAGCCACTTTCCCTTTAACAGCCTCGCCAACTGCTTCGTCTACCTTAACAACAGGCTTATTAAGCAGTTCTGACAAACGCACGCCAGCAGCAGTCAGACGCATGGATTCAACGACTTGACCCTTTGGACGTCCAAAGTGACTCGCCAAAATAACTTTTGCACCTTTTTCAATCAGGTAGTTAATGGTTGGCAAGGTTTCGCGAATACGCTTGTCATCGGTAATTTTACCATCCTCAACCGGAACGTTAAAATCTACACGAACAAACACCCGTTTTCCATTCAGTTCTATATCACGTACGCTCTTTTTGTTCATCTCCATATTCCTCCGCACCCTTATAATTTTACGAAACAGGAATTTAAGGCACATTTTGATATATAAAGAGCGGAAACAATAACACCTGTTTCCGCTCTATGATGTTGCTCGATAAGGAATTCTTATTTAGCCAATTTAGCGAAGTATTCCAACGTACGGATCAATTGTGCAGTGTAGGACATTTCGTTGTCGTACCAAGCTACAGTTTTAACCAGTTGTTTGTCGCCAACAGTCAGAACTTTAGTTTGAGTTGCATCAAACAGGGAACCAAAAGTCAGACCTTTGATGTCAGAAGAAACGATTTGATCTTCAGTGTATCCGTAAGTTTCAGGATCGGAAGCTTCTTTCATCGCTGCGTTGATTTCTTCAGCAGTTACGTTTTTCTCCAGAACTGTTACCAGCTCAGTCAGGGAACCTGTTGGTACTGGAACACGTTGAGCTGCACCATCCAATTTACCTTTCAGCTCAGGGATAACCAGACCGATTGCTTTAGCAGCACCAGTAGTGTTAGGAATGATGTTTTCAGCTGCTGCGCGAGCACGACGGAAGTCACCTTTAGCATGTGGAGCATCCAAAGTGTTTTGGTCGCCAGTGTAAGCGTGAATTGTAGTCATCAAGCCTTCAACGATACCAAATTTGTCTTGCAGTGTTTTAGCCATAGGAGCCAAGCAGTTAGTTGTGCAAGAAGCACCGGAAATTACAGTTTCAGTTCCGTCCAGAATTTCATGGTTTACGTTGTAAACGACAGTTTTCATGTCGCCAGTAGCTGGAGCGGAGATAACAACTTTTTTAGCGCCGCCTTTCAAATGTTTCTCAGCAGCTTCTTTAGTTGTGAAGAAACCTGTGCATTCCAGAACGATGTCTACGCCCAGGTCTCCCCAAGGCAATTCTTCAGGGTTACGGTTAGCCAAAACTTTAACTTCTTTACCGTTTACTTTGAAGAAACCGTCATGTACTTCTACTTGTCCTTGGAAAGTACCTTGTGTTGTATCATATTTCAACAGATGTGCCAGCATTTTGGAATCTGTCAAGTCGTTAATTGCTACTACTTCAATACCTTCTACGTCTTGAATACGGCGGAAAGCAAGGCGTCCAATACGTCCGAAACCGTTAATACCAACTTTAACTGTCATGAGTGAGTTCCTCCCAAAGTTCGTTTAGTTTAGTTTTATATATTCAAGACAGACCCGAAAGCCCGTCAAGACAACACAATTAAAAAACCTTATCAATCTCTTAAATAACGGCTTACAATCTCGGCAGCAGCGCCTTCGTCGGTGACAAGAATGTCTTCCTGTCCGAAACGCAATACTGCATGAATAGCAGCAGCCTTGCTCTTGCCTCCAGCCACACCTAACACCGTCTCCGTACGCCTGATGTCCTCCAAACGGAGTCCGAGCGTCAGCATTCTGTGAACAACGACGCCGTCTTCGTTAAAATAATAACCAAACGATTCGGCGACCGCACCCTCATTGCTGATCTGGGCAAAGGTTTCAGGGTCAAGCTTGCGTCTGTGGGCCATTGCTATGGCGTTGCCTATCCCGTGAATGATAATACGACTCTCTCGAATCAGGCTTAATATATCCTGAATATTCGTATCCTCAAGCAAGGAGTTGTAAGCATGATTGCTGAGCAAATCCGGTACATGGAGCAGACGGTATTGAGCGCCGACCTTGCGAGCCATCGTGGAGGCAATTGTATTTGCCTGCATTTCCATGCTCTCTCCCAAACCCCCGCGTGCCGGTACAAACCATCCGCCCTTAAGCGGGCCGTTAGCAGGTAATGCCAGTTGTTCCGCCACATCTGCAATCGTCGTGCCACCTGTTACAGCGACCACGTCCTCGTCATCCATAACACTCAGCAGCGCCTTTGCGCCAGCACGGCCCAGTTCCTGCTTCGCTAACGGTGAAGCATCCGAATCCCCTGGAACGACAACCACCTTCCTCAAACCGTAGGCTTGACGAATCTGATCCTCCAATTGGGACAGGCCGAACAAGTTGTTCGCAATCGGCTCCAGCTGTTCCAGCAGATCCAGTCCTGCTTTGCTCACCTTCATGCCCACACTCTCAATCTCAATTAGCCCTTGCGCTTTAAGGAGATCAGTCTCAGCGCGCAGTACGCGCTCGGTCATATCCAGTGAAGCTGCCAGTGTTCTGCGTCCGATAACTTCGGACAGCATAATCTGATGCAGGATCGTGTACCTTTTTTTCAAAACATCCATGAGGTCGGGCAGAAGCTGCTTCTGTATTTCTAATATCTTTCGCATGCTTTCCACTCCCGCACACTTCTAAGTTCTGTCTCTATGCTATATCTCTAACTGGTCTTAAAATGTCCCGGGATAACTTTTTAAGTCCCACGTATATCTTACCCAATATTTGCTTCACATGCAAGTCTATCTGAACCTATATTTCTCAACTTTTTATGTGAATATGCGCACGTAATAAAAGCTTGCAATTCAATGCCGTATATCATATAATCATCTTTGTTTCCAATTAATTAGTTGGTTGCTTGTAATGATTCATCTTTGCGCCCGTGGTCCAACGGATATGACGTAGGCCTCCGGAGCCTGAGATCGAGGTTCGATTCCTCGCGGGCGCGTCGTTTTATACGATTGGCTAAATGTTCCATATGATGTTTTTAACCAAAAAGAGCGCTAAGCGTTCTTTTTTTTAATCAATAGTTTGACTTTCTTTGACTTTTTGTTTGAAATTGTTTATCATGTGGTTAATACGGTAACAGTTTATAAATAGGGATGTGTATTCGGCATATCCACCAAATCCACTAACGATTTAAGGGAGGTTTTTTGACGTGAGCTATGTTCCTATGGTAGTAGAACAAAGTAACCGCGGCGAACGCGCCTATGACATTTATTCCAGACTGTTGAAGGATCGCATTATTTTGTTGGGCTCGGACGTCAATGACGTTGTGGCCAACTCAATTATTGCACAAATGCTGTTTTTGGCTGCTGAAGATCCTGAAAAAGACATTCACTTGTATATTAACAGCCCTGGCGGTTCCATCACAGCTGGTATGGCCATTTTCGATACGATGCAATACATTAAACCTGACGTATCTACCATTTGTGTAGGTATGGCTGCTTCCATGGGTGCTTTCTTGCTGAATGCAGGTGCCAAAGGTAAACGTTTTGCCTTGCCAAACAGTGAAATTATGATTCACCAGCCACTAGGCGGTGCACAAGGACAGGCAACGGATATCGAAATTCGCGCCCGTCGCATTCTGAAAATGCGTGACAAATTGAACCGCATTCTCTCAGATCGCACAGGTCAACCACTGGAACGCATCGAAAAAGACACAGACCGTGACTATTTCATGTCCGCTGATGATGCCAAGGAATACGGTATTATTGATAAAGTGTTAACTAGCTCCTCTCCAGAAGGTGTATAAGAAAAGTGGTTTTCTTCTGACATAGCTGGTAAATAAAAAGGCTGCCTCGGATTTTCGTATCCGGTAGGCAGTCTTTTTTATTTACTATTAATTTTCAATATATACCTAATCCAGATTATTGATTTTGTCCCGCAAAAGGCTTGCCGCCCTGAGGCAGCAGTTGAGCGAACGAGTAAGTAAACTCCGGAATTCCATAAGCGTATGGCGCATAATCATACAAATCAAACACGATGGTTACTCCACTGTTGGTCACATAAAAATTTTGATCTGCGGCCAACTCTTTAAATTTCTCAAACCCTTCGCCAGCCTGGAGCGCATCAATTTTTTTCTTCAAATCAGCATTCAGGAACTTTTTATAGTTAGGATTTGCCTTCAATACGTCAGACAATTGCAACTGCTTACCATCAGCAAGCGAGAACGTATATCCTTTACGTGCCGTCATACCGTGTGCGCCACCTGTATACGAGTAGTCCTGCATAATCACACTTAGAATACCGTCCTTATTATAGGCAATTGCAAAATCATTTTCGAAATCATACGGTCTTTCTGCTGTAACCTCTCCCTCTGCCACCATCTTTTTGCCTGCTGCCAATACTGTCTCTGCATGCTTTTTAAGCACATTATTAATGGCCTGTTGAGCCTCAGGATTCAGCTGGCTGCCGCTGATTTGCGGATACTTAATCTTATAGGATACCTTTGCATTACTCGAAGCTGGAAGCGTCTGAGATGCAATTGTGATCGGATTTAGCTGGCTTTTACTCAATGTTACTGTTTTCTGAGTTGCATTCCACTGCGCATCGATACCCAGATAGTCTTTCAGCAGACTCATAGGAATATATAGCTTCCCGGCGATCATTTTGGCATCCATGCTGCGCGTGTTGATCCCGTTCACATTGGCATAGGCATCCGAGGAGGAGACCACGATATAGAGCTTGTTGTACCCGCTCCCCACTGTATATGTCCCTTCCTTGGTGTCATAGCTCACCGGAATTCCCAAACTATCACGCAGTGCTGCCACTGGAATCATTGTGTTCCCGTTCACTTGTACACCTTTAGCGGCCAACGTTTTACCATTCCATTGGATGGTGACCCCTGGTTGCTGTGTTGTCGCTTGCTGCTGTTTGGTCGAAGCTGCCTCAATATAGGAAACGGGAACGACCGCAACCCCTGCTAAGATTCCCGCTGCCAGCAGTGCTGAGCCCCATTTTTTCGTATGCTTGTTCATCGTAAGTATTCCTCCTATTGTGAATCTGTATTATCTATGTGTTTTGATCACTTTTCTTATTATATCTATACCCTATTGTATGTGGTTTACAATCTGTACACTCACTGATTTCAATCTGTACACCTAACAGCCATTAGCTATGACAGACTCATTACAAAACGGTTTCAATAGACAAAAGAAGCCAACAAGTCACCCTGCAATGTTGCAGGCGCTTGCGGCTCCGTTTAATGGCCTATACTAGTTCATCTCATATTGGGCAGACACTTGGACTTTCACCGTTACTTGGCCCGACTGTATCTCTGTTCCGCCACTCATATCCATGAGCGCTTTGGACATGGCATTCTCACGTTGTGTGAAAACCTGAGCCTCCCCGCCATCTACTGTCACATTCACCAGAGCCCCTAAGCCGCGTTTAGCTGATTTTGCTACGGCACTGGCTTTGGATTGAGCGTTATCCAACGCTTTTGCAATAGCAGCTTCCTCATAAGAAGAAGGATTCTCTACGGAAAACTGTATATTATCTACGTTGTTTGCACCGGAGTTTGTAGCCTCATCCAGCAGCTGACCAATTTTGTCCAAGTTGCGATATTTCACAGAAAGTGTATGGTTGGCCATGTAGCCTTTGAGCTTCTGTCCTTCTTTCTCGTTATAGGTATAGTTAGGTTGTACAGAGAACTGGCTTGTCTGAATATCGTCTGCACTGATACTCCATTTTTCTTTTAACAGCTGTGTGACCTTGTTTATTTTCGCAGCATTAGCTTTTTGAGCAGCAGCAGCAGTATTTCCTTCCGATTGCACCCCAATGGAGAGATAAGCGATGTCTGGCTTAGCCATTATTTCACCACTTCCACTCACGTTAATTACACCATTCGCCGTCGTCGCCGTTGCAGCATAAGCGCGATCAGCTCCCGTCCACAGCCCTCCTGCTACTCCTCCAGCTAATAATGCTCCTGCAAGAATTGCTGTGCTTACTGTTCTTGTCCAAACTCTCATCGTACTCAACCTCTTTCTTGAAAATGTTTGTACCTTCCAGACGGAAAAAACGGGAAAAGGTTGCAGTCAAGCGGTATAAATTTCCGAAACAAGGCACACCACAGGGGTTTTAATTATTTGTAGCTTGGACTTAATGCGGTCGCTATATTCAAATAAATATACATCAATAGCTTAATGGTGGGACGGGTTGAATACTTTTCTCTGATACAAAAAAAGCCCCCGAGGGGGCTTTCACTAAGAGATACATCATATCACAAAGCAGATGTTCGTTTATTGATTTTCCAGCTCAACCTTACTAACCAGACTTACTAAAGCGTTTACAGCCTGTTCGGCGTCCGCACCTTCGGCACTAATATTGATTTCAGTACCTGTACTGATGGCGAGGCTCATAATACCCATGATGCTCTTGGCATTAACCTTTTTGTCTTCTTTTTCCACAAAAATTTCTGATGAATATTTATTCGCTTCCTGTACGAACAGCGCAGCAGGTCTGGCGTGCAGTCCTGTTTTCAAGCGTACGACTACTGGATGTTTTGACATGTCAGCTTACCCCCTCATCAAATAAATCTGGACGCTATTTACTCCATTTTATTTATCACATTATAACATTAACCCGGGACAGACACTAGAAAAAAAACTAAAAAAACCGGGGCTAAGAGCCCCACAGACCCTTTTTTACGGAATCAGGCCGTTTTCCCCCCTGATTTTGTCAGCCATCTCATCAATTTTGCGAAGTCGATGATTTACACCCGATTTACTCACGACCCCTTTGAGCATTTCCCCGACTTCTTTCAAATTCAAATCGGGATGAGCGAGTCGAATTTCTGCCACTTCACGCAGCTTATCCGGCAAGGTCTCCAAACCAACTTCCCTCTCCAGCAGCTTGATATTCTCAATTTGCCGGACAGCGGCTCCGATCGTCTTGTTCAAATTCGCTGTTTCGCAATTAACAATACGGTTTACGGAATTGCGCATATCGCGCATAATGCGTACATCCTCAAACTTGAACAAGGCTTGGTGCGCCCCAATGATACTGAGCAGCTCAATGATCTTCTCGCCTTCCTTGATGTAAAGGATAAAGCCTTTTTTTCGCTCAATACAGCGGGCGTTGAGATGAAACTCATTAGCGAGATCAACTAACGCCTGACAATGCTCCTCATACATCGAAGAAATCTCAAGGTGGTAAGACGACCCCTCTGGATTATTCACAGAGCCACCTGCCATAAAGGCACCCCGCAAATAAGCCCGCTTACAACAGTTTTTCCGAATGATATCACGATTAATCCCGTCAGTGAACAAGAAACCTTCTGAGACAATATAAAGCTCCTTTAGCAGCTCTTGTACACCATTGGGGATACGGACAATATACACATTATTTTTTTTCAAGCGCATTTTTTTCCGTACAAGCAGTTCGATGTGAAGTTGAAAATGCTTTTTGATCAAGGAGTAAATCCGCCTTGCAATCGCGGCATTTTCTGTGGACACGTCCAATATCACCCTTTTATTCGACAGTTGTACGGATCCGAGCATACGTATGAGCGCAGACAGTTCCGCTTTTTCACAGCAGGGCTGGCTTTCAATCATCGTAAGCTCTTTTTTCGTTTGTGCCGCAAAGGACAAGGGACTCACCTCCTTCTTAACATCCAGTTTTGTACCAATTGGTAAATATGCTGGCTCAGTTTGTCGGCATCATGCCGTAAATACGTACGGAACAGAACTAACGTATCTGCCACTACTTTATATCCTCGATCAGCCAGCTCGCCCATGTCTACCTGAACAGGCTTAGCTCCCTGCTCGGCATACATCTCCTGTACTTGGGGTGGAATTTCCCCGTTATTCACAATGACATAGTCAAAGAGGTGATGCCCAACATGCTCATAGATCGCTTGCAGGTGATCTCCCACTGTATAGCCGTCGGTTTCCCCTGGCTGGGTCATCACGTTGCAGACAAATATTTTGATCGCATCTGATTTCACCACAGCCTCAGCAAGCTTTGGCACAAGCAGATTCGGTAAAATGCTGGTATATAGACTGCCGGGACCAATCAGAATCGCATCGGCTTCATTAATGGCTTCCACAGCCTCAGGCAACGGCTCCACGTGAGTCGGTTCAAGAAAAACACGTTTGATGCGTCCGCCCGCTTCCGGGATTTTGGACTCCCCGGTGATCACCGTGCCATCCTCCATCTCGGCGCTGAGCACAACGCCTTCTTCAGCCGCTGGCAGTACACGCCCCCGGACAGCAAATACACGGCTAAGCTCACGCACCGCCGTTACAAAATCCCCCGATATATCAGTCATCGCTGCTAAGATCAAATTCCCCAGACTATGGCCTGACAATCCTGATCCAGCACCGAAACGGTATTTTAGCATATCTGACATTACTGGTTCCACGTCAGCCAAGGCAGTCAGCACATTGCGGATATCCCCTGGAGGGGGCATCTGCAGCTCACTGCGCAATATCCCGGAGCTTCCGCCATCGTCAGCGACTGTAACAATAGCCGTAATATCCAGCGGCTTTTGCTTCAAGCCCCGCAGCATGACGGACAAGCCGGTTCCGCCGCCCATAACAACAATACGTGGGCGCTCCCGTTGTGATCCGGTCTCTTTCATGATTTCACCTCATTAATGCCGGTCCCGATCAGCATCCCGATGCGAAACAGAAACGGATTCTGTCTCGCTGGCACCCAGCATTTTTCCTAAATACTCCGATATTGCAACTGAACGATGCTTACCTCCAGTACAGCCAATACCGATAATGACCTGGCTTTTACCTTCTTTGCGATACTGCGGAATCAAAAAGTGCAACATATCCAACAACTTGGTTAGAAATGCCTGGGTCTCCGGCCACTTCATAACATAATCATATACATCGCTATCCTGTCCCGTGTGTGGACGTAGTTGGTCCACATAGTGGGGATTAGGCAGGAAGCGCACATCGAATACAAGATCGGCATCAATGGGAATACCATACTTGAAGCCAAAAGATGTAATGTTCACGGACAGCATACTGCTCTCCAGATGGGAAAATCTAGAAATAATCCTCGCCTTTAAGGTTGCGGGCTTCATCGTACTGGTATCAATAACCTGTGTAGCGGAGCTTTTGAGTTCTTCCAACATCTTACGCTCCAATCGAATCCCGTCCAAAGGCATACCATCTGGAGCAAGCGGATGCCGTCGACGGCTTTCCTTGTACCGCTGTACAAGAACACCGTCATTCGCATTCAAGAATAAAATTTCACAATGAATCGTAAAATGATCTTTAATATAATTTAGCGATTCTGACAAGGCGGTGAAAAATTCTCGTCCGCGTAGATCAATAACGAGAGCCACCTTGCCAATTTTACCGTTAGACTGCTCAATCAACTCGGCAAATTTGGGAATCAGCACAGGGGGCAGATTATCAACGCAGAAGAAGCCCAAGTCTTCAAGGCTTTGCACCGCAATGGTCTTCCCTGCGCCTGACATCCCTGTAATAATAATGAGCGTTGCCCACGGTGCAGCATTTTTTAAATTATCTGTCATATGGACTTCCCTCTCCTTTTGCTTCTTTGCTCTATGTCAGTACCCCTATCGTCAACCCCGGATTAAGAGCGCAGCAGCAACCCAGCAGCCCCTACGATACCCGCGTCATTGCCTAAAACCGCTGGTACGATATATACCCCTTTTTGAAGCGGCTCAGGTGCCAGCTTGGCGTATACGCGACGCATCTCTTCAAACAAAAAGTCGCCTGCTTTAGAAACACCGCCGCCTATAATAAACAACTCTGGATTAAGCACAGCGGCAACCGCTGCCATCGATTTCCCCAAATAAAAGGCAGCCCGGTTCACGATACGCAACGCGACTTCATCCCCGGCTTTAGCAGCATCGAATACTTCCTTGGCAGCAATGTGATCTTCCAGAGCCAGAGAGGTCCGGTCACCACGTTCCACAGCATCCTTGGCCATACGAATGATGCCTGTTGCAGAAGATACAGTTTCCAAGCAACCCATCTTGCCGCATCCACACTGAATAGCCTCCAGATCAGGCACGACGCTGATATGTCCAATTTCCCCAGCCATACCCGAAGAACCTTGATATATTCTACCATTTATAATAATACCGCCACCTACACCTGTTCCCAGGGTATAGCATACACAGTTTTCTATGCCTTTGCCTGCGCCAGCCCAAGCCTCACCCAGCGCAGCAACATTCGCATCGTTGTCTATTTTTACAGGCTTGCCAATCCGGTTCTCTAGGAGCGCACGGATCGGTACGTCACGAAAGCCAATATTAGGAGCGAGGACAATAATACCATCACGAACATTCGTAAAACCTGCAACACCTGCACCGACACCTTTTAGTTGATCCCACTCATAAGGAGATTGCTCAACAATATGCCGCACATATTTTTCGATATTACCGATGACAACGTCTACACCTTTATCGGTTTCGGTTGGTCCCTCATATGTGTGCAAAAGCTGTCCGTCTTCATTACAAATGCCGACTTTAATCGCGGTACCGCCCAAATCGACACCTACATAGATACTTTCAGACATGTTCCAAGCCACCTTTATGTTTACTTAAAAATCTGGTATAAAATATATGCTTAAAATTCCTGCCTCGTAGGAGTAATCCTACGTTCCAACTATAATTGAAGCCCCCGTTACGGTCAAGGACACTTACCTGTTGAAAAATGTACGATTAGCTGAACTTTTAAACTCATGCCTCCGTAAGAAAAACGTCTATTGACGTACTTTCAAGGAAGCCAGACCACGCTTAACGGAATTTTTCTTGCGATTATAGAATTGTTCAGCTCCGCTGAAAATTTATAAATTCAATAATCATAAAAAGGAGAAAGCCTGTGCAAATGCACCAGGCTTTCTCTTCCTGAACAAAACAACGGGGCTTAACAGAGGGGTCTTAGCCCCTCACATGAGCCACTTTGTGTATTATAGACACTCTTTATTGATCCAGTGTTTCGCTCCAGTCGTGGACAGCGCTGCCTTCAAGATACTTCTCGCAATCCATAGCCGCCATACATCCCGTTCCCGCAGCCGTAATGGCTTGTCGATAACGGTTATCCTGCACGTCCCCACAGGCAAAAACACCCGGGATGTTCGTTTCCGTCGTGCCTGGCTTCACTTCAATATAGCCGTGTTCATCGGTATGAATTTGTCCGTTCAGGAAGCCTGTGTTCGGTGTATGGCCAATCGCCACAAACACGCCATCTGCCTCAATCAGCTCATCCTGGTTGGTCTCATTATTGTGTACTTTCAAGCCCTTTAAGCCAGTTTCCCCTGTTACAACTTCCAGAGGAGTCCGATTTAATGCCCAATGTACTTTTTCATTTTCACGTGCGCGGTCTTGCATAATTTTAGATGCCCGCAATTCGTCACGACGATGGACCAAGGTTACGCTGGAAGCGAAACGGGTCAAGAAGCTCGCTTCCTCCATGGCTGAATCGCCACCGCCGACCACGATAATCTTTTTCCCACGGAAAAAGAAGCCGTCGCAAGTTGCGCATGTGCTAACTCCGCGACCTACATTGTCCTGCTCACCCGGAATGCCGAGATATTTGGCGGACGCGCCTGTAGCAATAATAACCGACTCCGCCTCAATGATGCCTTTACCCTCTACCTTCACTTTAAAAGGGCGCTTGCTGAAATCGACTTCCTCTACCCAACCGGAAGTAAACTCAGCGCCAAAACGTTCGGCCTGCTTGCGCATGTTATCCATCAGCTCAGGTCCGAGGATACCTTGCTCAAAACCCGGAAAATTTTCAATTTCAGTCGTTGTGGTAAGCTGCCCACCGGGCTGCATTCCTTCAATGATCAGCGGATTCATGTTGGCGCGTGCCAAATAAATAGCGGCTGTGTAGCCTGCAGGACCTGTACCAATAATTATGGATTTATACATACGTTTGTTGCCTCCTTTAAGTGATGTTTGGAGCAGATGTTAGACCTGCTTTTTAAACGTGGAGAGCGGCTGCTTTAGCTTCTGTTTGATACCACACACGCTGTCAATTTGACGTGCGTAGCGGCTTACGGTCGATACGGAAATACCATAGCGGTCAGCTACTTCCTGATAGGTGACGGAATGATGATGCATTTTGGCTGTCAAATATTCCAGTGCAGCTGCCCATCCCTCAGTATGCTGAACCATCGGGACCTCTGGAGCAAGCCGATCCAAATACTCCTGCCAAAGTGATCTCAAATCATGCTGCATGGCCGGATCGGATGATTTGCTCATGACGGTTAGTACCTTGTCCAGCACGGCCTGCCATTGTGGATCAACTGGCGAAGCAGAGATGTCACCTTCAGTTGTATGCGGATCTTGCTCAGCCTCTAACCGCTCAGGATGTTCTGTTTCCGTGTGTGTATGCTGCACATCCTGCTCTGCCAGCTCTTGCAATACTTGCAAAGCACGGCGTTTGAGTTCACCCTCCTGATCAGGATCTTCTACGAAGGACTCCAGTGCCTGACGCACTTCATCGTCACCGATCAAGCTTAACGCCTGAATAACCTGTAGCTGAGTCGCTCGGTCTCCGTGGCGCAAGGCCCAGAAGAAAGATGATCGGATTAGCGGGTCCTTCTTCATACTGTCAGGCACCTGCTCAGCGCCAAACTTCTCCCACATGCGGAATTGCTCCTCAAACGGGAGATGATAGTGATAGCTGAGCACTTGCAGCGGTGTACCTTCCTGCTGAAGCTCTTCCAATCTGGATAGGAAAAACCTTGGAACCTCCGAGGAAGCATCCTGCTTTTGCAAATGACTCCATAACCGCCGAGCTTCCGCATATCTTCCCGTATTGCTGGCAGCCACCGCTGTGTAATGGTACAAAGAAGCGTCCGCATTGTTCTCTCCATTGCTATGAAGCAACCTGCGGAAATGCCTGTAGGCCTCCTCATGGCGCCCGAGAATCCCCATAGTGGTCGCCAGCTTGAACACCTGCTCCTCCTGAAACGGTATAGTGACCGCCAAGGTTTGAACCAGACGATCCAATTCTGGACCGCCGCCTTCGTGCTGATAAAAAATCGCCAAGTTGCACAATGCGTGTAAATTACCCGGCTCATCCTCCAACACTTGAATAATGGTAGCCTTAGCATTTTGGAACAATCCCATGTAGTAATACGCTAGCGCCAGATTATTCCGCGCAGCGAACATGTCCGGTTGCTCCTCCGAAATTTGCTTGAGCAGTTGGGCTGCCTGAGCAAATTTTCCTTCCTCCAGCAGAACACGGGCCTGATCATGCTCGACCACTCCCTGCCGGGCCTTAATGCGGTTCAGCTTCGTTGGACGGTCCAGCTCATAATAGAGCAGCTCCATCATTTCCTCGGCTTCATCAAGAAACTGGCCTTCTTCGTCCTCCTCCAGGTACGTGACCAATGCTTTTTCCGCTTCTTCAAACTGCTCCATATTAGCGTAATTATTCGCCATATAGAAATAACATTCTGTCATCGACGAGTCTACGTCACTCAGAACAGAGGACAGGATCTCATTCGAACCTGCATAATCCCCCATCTCTGATAATATACCCGCCATATTGCAATGATTCACCGGATTATCCGGTTCATATTCAACGGCTTTGCGAAAATATTTCAATGCCTTGTCATAATGATTGCGATCAAGCGAGCGCACAGCTTTCTCAAAAAAGAAAGATGCGTCGAAACGCAAAGCAATAATCTTAGGGCTAGGTTCCGAAACTCGCAGATGTTTCCCTTTCATAAATAACCAAGGCACCTCCTTTAAAAGTAACTGGCATGTTCATACCCTTCAGTATACCACAACTTCAAAACGACTTGACAGTCGATCCTACCTCATTCCAAAAAACGGTTCCGTACTCGTACCCCAATAGATACATATGCAAAAATACGCAAAATAGCCGAGCGCATTTCCCCTGTATGAAAGGCGCGTTCGGCTAGCAACTAGATATAACATTAAGACCCAATAAATAAGTATTATAGCGCTAACGGAACCCGTGAACGTTCACGGTGCTGAAATACAGCGAGCTCGCGATAGCCGACTTCATATAAAAGCGCCCGCGCCTTCTCCAAGTGCTCAGCCAGCTTTGCCGGATCATGGGCATCCGAGCCGATGGTCAACGGGATACCTAGCGTGAAAGCTTCCCCTAGCATGCGTCGGCTCGGAAACATTTCGGCACAGGGTTTGGAAAGCCCCGATGCATTCAGTTCCATGGCCCGACCACTGCGGGCTACGGCTGAGAGTGCGGAGCGCTCCAGTTCACGTAGCTCCTCCTTTTCCTCCGGCTTCGGATGATGGCCGAAACGTTTAATGACATCCAAATGACCCATGATGTCATATAAACCCGTAGCGGCCGCCTTGGAAACCGCATCATAATATGTGCGGTATACCTCCAGCACATTTTTGCCTTCCCAATGGTGTACCTGACGGAAGTCGGTGACATCCCACTCACCGAGAAAGTGGACGGAGCCAATCACATAATCCCATGGGTATGCATGGATGATATCTTCAATTTCGCGTTCCCAGCCCTCGATATAGTCGCCTTCCAAGCCAACACGAATATCAATTTGCCCTTTATAGCGCTCCTTCAGATCCAAGCATTCTTCCACGTATCGGGGCAGCTCATCCATAGGCATCGCCATTTCTGGATAATAGTTGGCCGGTTCTACATGCAGCAGCGGCATATGATCGGACAAACCGAGCTGATCCAGCCCCAGTCGAATTCCCTGCTGTACGTACTCCTCCAGACTTCCTATCGCATGCCCGCAACGGGAATGATGCGTATGATAGTCAATTTTCATGTAGCCCTCCCCTTTTCAAACCCTACAATACCCGTCCTAATCACGACGAGGGCGTTCATGACGGCGATTCAGCTCAGCCAGCACGTCATCGAGTGGTAGCTTGCGCTCCTGCAACAGCACCAGCAGGTGATAAATCAGGTCGCTGACCTCCAGGCGCAGCTCCTCATTATCTTTGTTTTTGGCTGCAATAATCGTCTCGGAGGCTTCTTCGCCAACCTTCTTCAGGATTTTGTCTACGCCTTTATCAAAAAGATAGGTCGTATAGGCTCCTTCAGGACGTGTCTCCTCGCGCTCCTTAATAATTGCCTCCAATTGGGCGAGCACCTCAAAGCGGCCTTCTGAATTATTGGAAATAGCATTGGTAGGGGTTCCCAATATTTGAGCTCCTGCATTTCCTGCCCCAGCTGCTACAGCTGTTCCTGGCACGGAAATATCACGAGAAAAGCAACTCGTTGCGCCTGTATGACAGGCCGGACCGCTCGGAATGACACGCACCAATAGAGCATCGCCGTCACAATCCAGCTGAATGGAAGAGATCTTCTGCGTATTCCCTGAAGTTGCCCCCTTATGCCACAGCTCCTGTCTGGAACGTGACCAGAACCAGGTCTCTCCTGACTCCAAAGACAGTTTCAGCGACTCGCGGTTCATATAGGCCAGCGTCAACACGTGAAGCGTAGCATCATCCTGCACAATCGCCGAGACAAGCCCCGCCTCGTTCCAGCGGACATTATCCAGTATCTGCTCCAGAGATAGCTGTTGGTTCAATTCGTTGCTCATCGTATCTCCACTCCTCTGCGCTTCAAATCTCGTTTCAACTCAGGAATTCCGATTTCTTTATAGTGAAAAATCGTTGCTGCTAATCCAGCATCTGCTTTACCTGACGTAAACACGTCATAGAAATGTTCCTGTTTGCCGGCTCCGCCGGAAGCAATCACCGGAATCCCTACGGTATCCGAAACAGCGGAAGTCAGTGGCAGGTCAAAGCCATCCTTGGTTCCATCTGCATTCATGCTGGTCAGCAGAATCTCACCGGCTCCCAGTTGCTCTGCTTCCTTAGCCCAGGCCAAGGCTCGAATACCCGATGGCGTGCGGCCTCCGTGCGTGTATACTTCCCATTCGCCCCACGCTTCATTGTACTTGGCATCGATGGCCACAACGATACATTGTGAACCAAAGCTGCGCGCACCTTCCGCAATCAGCTGCGGGTTGCGGACAGCTGCCGTATTTACGCCTATTTTATCAGCACCAGCCCGCAAAATGCGTTTCATATCATCGACATGAGATATCCCGCCACCTACGGTGAAAGGAATGGCAATTTCCCCGGCTGTCTGGCGAACTACTTCTTCCATCGTGGCGCGACCTTCAACCGAAGCGGATATATCTAGGAACACGATTTCGTCCGCCCCTTCCCGGTCATACAGCGCAGCCAGCTCCACCGGATCACCTGCATCGCGTAAGTTCACAAAATTAACGCCCTTAACCACCCTGCCATCCTTTACATCCAGACAGGGAATAATACGTTTAGCCAGCATGCCTACTCCCCCTATGCCTTTGCTACAGCTTGTACGGCAACCTGTAAATCAATGCTCCCTGTATACAATGCTTTACCCACAATAGCTCCGCCTACGCCTTCCTTCGCATAGGTGCTCAGTGTGATTAGATCATCCATCTTGCTGACACCGCCGGATGCAATCACGGTTCGCCCACTGCTTTTGGCAAGCGCTGCGATCGCCTCCACATTCGGGCCTTGCATCATTCCGTCGCGGGAAATGTCTGTGAAGATAAATGTTTCCGCTCCCTTGGAGGCCAGCTCAGCAGCCAATTCATCTGCTCGGACCTCCGAGGTTTTGAGCCACCCACGTGTAGCCACATAGCCATTCCGCGCATCCAGACCGATGGCGATACGATCACCGTAGGTACCCAATACCGCTTCCGTAAAAGCACGATCCTCAATAGCTGCCGTGCCCAAAATCACCCGGCTCACGCCCAGCGACAACAGCCGTTCCACATGCTCGCGCGTACGTAAGCCGCCGCCCACTTGTACAGGTACTTGCACCGCAGAAGCGATCCGCCCAATGAGCGCATCGTTCACTGGTTGACCTGCTTTGGCACCGTCCAAATCAACCAAATGAATGTAGGAGCCACCCAAGCGCTCCCATTCTCGTGCTACTTCCACCGGATTTTCGTTGTATATCGTCTCCTGGTTATAATCACCTTGTACCAGTCGTACACATTTGCCATCGCGAATATCAATCGCCGGGTATATCGTGAACAAAGTTAAGACCCCCTTGTGAGCTATTCAACATCTATATACCTTTACATCAATCAGCGACCAAAGTTGGCGTACCACCAAATGCAGACTCACGAATCGTACGCTCGCTTTTTCGCTTCCGCTAGTTCCAAAAACTGACGAAGCAGGCGCATCCCCATTTCTCCGCTTTTCTCTGGATGGAACTGCATGCCATACACATGGCCTCTGCCCACGATAGCCGTTACGGGCCCACCGTAGTCGGTCACCGCCAGCAGATCACTTTCGACCTCCGGCTTCGCATGATAGGAATGCACAAAATACACATGCCCTTCCTCCAAGCCCTGCAACAGCGGGTGCTCCGGCTGAGTCATACGCAGACGATTCCAGCCCATATGCGGCACTTTAACGCCCAGATCAGGAGCAAACCGAACGACCTCGCCTGGTAAAATATTAAGTCCTTCATGACTACCGTATTCTTCACCACGAGTGAACAATAGCTGCATTCCCAAACAAACACCGAGCAGCGGTTGTCCAGCACTTGCAACCTCCTGAATAACCCGATCCAATCCGCTGGAACGCAGATGCTCCATCGCATCCCCGAAGGCCCCTACACCCGGCAAAATCACACCGCTGGAGGCACGAATCACTTGAGCATCTCCTGTCACTACAGCCTCAAAGCCAAGGCGCTCAACCGCCTTGCTCACACTATGCAGATTCCCTCTGCCGTAATCCACAATGGCAATGGACATGGACTACAGCACTCCCTTCGTTGAAGGCACTCCTGTCACCCGCGGATCAATGGAGGTCGCCTCATCCAAAGCACGCCCCAGCGCTTTGAACACCGCCTCAATCATATGGTGGGTATTTTGCCCGTAGTGAACAATGACGTGCAACGTCATGCGAGCCTCCAACGCAAATTTCCATAGAAATTCATGCACCAGCTCTGTCGAGAAGCTGCCTACCTGCTGAGACGGGTACTCTGCACGATACTCAAAATGAGGTCGATTACTCAGATCAATAACAACCTGCGCGAGCGCCTCATCCATCGGTACAAAGACACTGGCATAGCGCTTTATGCCTTTTTTATCACCCAATGCTTCCAGCAAGGTTTGCCCCAGACAGATCCCAATGTCCTCGACGGTATGGTGGTCGTCGATATCCACATCCCCTCTGGCCTGTACATTAAGATCAAATTGTCCGTGCTTGGTGAACAAATCTAGCATGTGATTTAAAAAAGGAACATCCGTTTCAATCTCTGCCTGCCCTGTCCCATCTACTGCAAATGACAGCTGAATGTCTGTTTCATTCGTTTTCCGGCTGACACTGCCTGTACGCCCTGCTTCGTTATTTTCGTTCCCCATCGCCATCCACCGCCTTCTTCTCATTGTCCAATCGAACTTGTATGGCCCGTGCGTGGCCTTCCAGCCCTTCATGCCGGGCAAGCTGCATAATGGTCTCTCCATTTCGCAGCAGTGCTTCCTTGCTGTAATAGATCATACTCGACTTCTTGATAAAATCATCAATGTCCACTGGCGAGGAAAAACGCGCCGTTCCATTCGTCGGGATGATGTGGTTAGGTCCGGCAAAATAATCGCCTACCGGCTCCGAGCTGTACGCTCCCAGAAAAATAGCTCCTGCATTTTCGATCATCCCCATATGTTCCATCGGCTGCTCTGTCATGATCTCCAAATGCTCGGGCGCAAGCCGATTGACAATACGAATGCCCTCTTCCAAATTGTCAACGACAATGATGGCTCCGTATGCCTCTACCGATGCAGCAGCAATATCTCTGCGCGGCAACTCCGCCAATTGGCGCTCTACCTCGGCTGATACTTCTTCGGCCAAGCGTTGCGAGGGCGTAACCAGTATGGCTGAGGCCATTTCGTCATGTTCTGCCTGTGAAAGTAGGTCAGCCGCTACATAAGAGGGATTGGCCGTGTCATCAGCCAATACGACAATTTCACTCGGTCCCGCAATACTGTCGATATCCACTGCACCGTATACCTCACGCTTCGCCAGCGCTACATAAATGTTGCCAGGACCGCAAATTTTATCGACCGGTTCAATACTATGTGTCCCGTATGCAAGAGAGGCAATGGCCTGCGCTCCGCCAACCCTGAATATTTCCGTTACACCAGCCTCTGCCGCAGCTACCAGTGTATAGGGGTCGATCCCTGCCTTGCCGCCTGTCGCTGGGGGTGTCACCATAACGATCTCCGGTACTCCAGCCACCTGAGCGGGAATGACATTCATCAACACCGAGGATGGATAGGCGGCTTTACCGCCTGGAACATACACGCCTACACGTTTCAACGGCCGGATGATTTGACCGAGTAAGCTACCGTCTGGCTGTAAATCCATCCATGAGTTACGCTTTTGCTTGAGGTGAAAAGCGCGAATATGATCCGCCGCTTCTCGAATTGCCTGTATAAATGAAGGCTCTACCTTGTCATAGGCCGACTTTAATTCTTCATCTGTCACACGAAGCTGCTTCGCTGTCAGCGATACACCATCAAACGTTTCCGTATACCGCAGAACAGCCCCATCCCCCTCTTGGCGTACCGATTGAATAATCGTACGCACAGCCTCGTTTTGCTCCGGTGTTCCGTAATCCACCTCTCGTTGGAGGCTGAAATCACGGGCTGCTACGATCTTCATTTGCTCATTCCCCCTACCTACTGCTTGCTTGCAGAATGTTCCTGAACCGTTGCTCCGTTCCTTTAATCCTTCGGTACTACTTCAGTTGGGATCACCTGATGCAATCGATCACACAACGCCTGAATCGGACCATTTTTCATCCGGTAACTGACCCGGTTGGCAATCAAACGACTGGTAATATCCAGTATGCTAATCTGCTCAACCAAACCGTTCTCCCGCAAGGTCTGTCCTGTCTCCACCATATCTACAATGCGATCTGCCAGACCAATTAACGGCGCCAGCTCGATGGAGCCGTTCAGCTTAATGACCTCCACCTGCTGACCTTGCTCCCGAAAATACTGGGAAGCCACATTTGGATATTTGGTAGCGACCCGCTGACGAATACCTGGTTGCCAATCAGGTAAAGCAATTACCGACATCCGGCAACGGGCAATCCCCAGATCCAGCAGCTCATATACATCCTTGTTTTCTTCCAGCAAAACATCCTTACCGACAATGCCGATGTCAGCTGCACCATACTCCACATACGTAGGAACATCGACGGGCTTCGCCATAATAAATTCCATTCCCAGCTCAGGCAATGGGATGACCAACTTGCGAGTTTCGTCCACATCCAGTGGAATTGGAACCCCTGCCTGGCGGAACAACTTGGAAGCCTGCTTGTAAATCCGTCCCTTCGGCATGGCTACCTTCAATGTTTCCGTCATGACAATTCCCCCCTTTGTACGGGCCGTCTTCCTTCAGCTGTATAGCTGTATACCTCTGCGTACAGATCCTGCTGCTCACGACGTCGATCCTCCGGTCCCCCCGTGAGTCCTGTCACCACAATAAAACCCTCTGCACGTAGCTGTGCTGCGGCGGATAGCGCCTCTTGTCGTTCCTGCTCGTCATAACGGATAAATACCGGACGCTTCGTCTCAATTGAAATACCATCCACACCATCGACGATTCGGTTCGTCTTCAATGCGAATCCCGTTGCCGGTACCGATCGCCCAAACTGCTGAAGCAGATTGTCATAACGACCTCCGTTGCATACCGGAAACCCGATTTCCGCTGCATAGCCCTCAAAAGTCATTCCTGTATAATATGAAAAATCACCGATCATGGTAAGGTCAATTAACACATGATCAGATACGCCGTATGCCTCCAGCACTTCCCACACCTCGCACAAATGTGCAATGGATTGAATCGTCTGCTGCTCCACACTAAGGCGAGTAGCCTGCTCGCAAATTTCCTTCCCACCACGAAGCCGAAGAATGGCCTCCAGCTTATCCCGATGCGCGGGGGCCAAACCTAAAGCTTCAATCGCCGCTCGGTAGCCCACTACATCACGACTGAGCAACAGTTCTTTTAGTGCTTGCTGTTCAGCCTGGCGACCTGGAATGATCTCTTCAAATAACCCGTTCAGGAATCCCACATGTCCCATGGCAATTTTAAAAGAGTTAACACCCGCTGCCTGCAATGATGCAATGGCCAATGCTACAACCTCTGCATCAGCCTCAGGTGAATCATCCCCTACCAGCTCCACGCCTGTTTGAAAAAACTCCGCCTCTCTTCCTGCCTCTTCCTCAATCGCTCGAAATACATTGGCGTGATAGGACAGGCGAAGCGGTACTTCTTCTTCCTTTAGCAACGAAGACACCACCCGTGCAATCGGAGCAGTCATATCAGAACGAAGTACCAACGTAGTCCCCCGGTTGTTGAGCAATTTAAACAGCTTCCGATCAGAAGTAGAACTAGCCACTCCCACTGTATCGTAGTATTCCATCGTAGGCGTCATAATCTGACGGTAACCCCAACGCTCCATACATGCGAGTACATTCAGTTCAATGGCCCGCAGCTTCGACACTGCACGTGGAAGATAATCTCGAACCCCTACAGGAATCTCAAATCCTTTTGGCTTAGACATCTCTATCACCTCATGATTTCACAATATCTTTATCATGGTAAAGTGCTAACAAACTAAAGTATATTCGATATATTATCATGCCCTACTTATGAACGTCAACCAAACGTAGCAGCCCATTTTTACAGCCCAGACAAGTCGCTGTCCCTCTCTATATTTTATCCAATGCAAAATACATGAATCCTAAAAAAAGACTGTCAGCCTTAAGCCAACAGTCCAAGTCAAAGTATTTAGTAGTTTGCCTGTTCATCTTTACTCTGGGATGGAAACTTCGGAACTGTCCCCAAACCGATCCATGAAAATGGTACATATCGAAAAAACAACGTCACAATCAGCCATGTTCCAAACAGCGCCAACACCCATCCGC
This sequence comes from Paenibacillus sp. EKM10P, assembly GCF_011800655.1. Lineage (NCBI taxonomy): Bacteria > Bacillati > Bacillota > Bacilli > Caryophanales > Paenibacillaceae > Paenibacillus > Paenibacillus sp. EKM10P. The sequence continues at coordinate 218,305 of NZ_JAALET010000006.1, forward strand.
CAGCAACAGAGAAGACATATTCTATGGGTGTACCATGCAAATCCAGTTTGCGATACACTCGTAATAACGCCGGATGAAGTAAATAAATACCGAAAGAACATGCTCCCAGCCAACTGATGAACATTCGCAGTCTATCACTAGTATGACGATATAAAAAAACCGATAACTGAAACAGCACCAATGCAGATACGAGAGCATATGCATTATGTAGCAGTTCATAGACCAGCGAGTCTGCATAAATGGCTTTGCGGTAGGCTACAAACCATACTTGTACATAAACGACCCCCAGTAATAACCAAGACGCCCACAAGGCCCACCAGCTGATCAATCGACCGCGACCTATTACCGTGCCAGGAACTGGAAAAAGCCACTTCTTAAACCCTTCATATCCAATCGCTACAGCGGCACCCAAGGCAAAATAACTGATATACGTAATCGCAAGGCTTCCTCTCTCCTCTTGCCAAACGTATTTGTTCAGTAGTACAAACCCCCATTGAATGACTAACCCTACTGTCAAAATGACAAAAGCTGCTCTACGCGGACTCGATAACCAATGACGTAAACGCTGCACTCCCCACAACAACAGCGGAAAGACCAAATAAAATTGGATGATAATAATAACATAATACAAATGCGTATACGCCTTTCCCGTTAGCAGCACGAGCGGAAGATCACTAAGCGGCATCAACCCACGTGTCACCAAGGTCAAATAGTACATAAGAGAAAATAAAACGTAGGGTAACACAATAAACATCAGTCTTTTTCGAAAAAACAAAAGCATACTCTTTCCACGAAGTGGCCGATCGACATAATTGTAAAATAAAACAAAACCGCTCACAAAAATAAATACAGGCACTGCAAAGCTGCTAAACATATTTAAAAATAAAAAGGGATAAAACAATAGAGAATGACGCGCATCAATCAATGCCATTGAAGTTGCATGAATGGTAATGACGGCCGCAATTAATATTCCCCGGTAAATATCAAGCTCTGGTATACGTTCTTTTTTGACCAAATCAACACGCTCCCATATCGCTTTGCAAAAATATCTATTATCAATTTTTAAACATAACCAACATGCATTACCCCACTTATTATACAGAAAAACAGCACAAGAAAGACCCCTTAATATATAAGGGGCCTTTCTTATCATGCTATTACTTCTCATCCACACCAGAGCGTCTTAAATCACGCAATGGATTACCGCCTACAAAAGCACCTGCCGGCACATCTTTATGCACAACCGCTCCGGCCGCTACCACAGCTCCGTCACCGATGGTAACACCCGGCAAAATGGTTGTGTTTGCGCCGATCAGCACACGATCCCCGATCACCACTTTACCGATGCGATACTCCTGTATAAGGTATTCATGAGCCAGTATGGTCGTGTTATATCCAATGACCGAATTGTCCCCGATTGTGATATGCTCTGGAAAAAAAACATCCACCATCACCATCAGACCGAAGGCTGCATGTTGCCCAACCTTCATCCCCAGCATTCTGCGGTAGATAACATTTTTCAGAGAAAGCACAGGACAATACCGGGCAATCTGTATGAAAATGAAGTTCTTAACGCCTTTCCAAGGGCTCACCGTCCGATAAATTTGCCACAACGCATTGGGACCTTCTACAGGATAGCGGTTCACCTTTCTCACGATACATTGACACCTTGAAGCTCCAGCTTCAGCAAATCCCTCATATCATATAGCATGTAGTCTGGTCCATATCCGCGCAGAGTTTCCTCACCCTTGAGCGACCAGGCCACTCCTGCAGATTTCACACCTGCCGCCTGAGCTGACAAAATATCAAAGGAACTGTCTCCAACCATCAACGTATGTTCCGCTTTAGCATTCAAACCTGCTAAAGCCTTGAGCACTGGCTCCGCGTGAGGTTTCGGATGCTCCACATCGTCTACCGTAACAATATAATCCATAGAGGAAGTCAGATTAAACAGGTTAAGTACACGTATCGTGGATGGTCGTATTTTAGTTGTCACAACCCCCAACTTAATTCCTCGTGCACGCAGCTCCTGAATAACCTCAATGACATGTGGAAATGGCTTCACCATTTGATCATGATGAATTTGATTGTAGGCACGGTAGTCTTTAACCAGCTCAGATACATCCGTTAATCCCGTAAAAGTACGGAGCTGATCGTCCAACGTTCCTCCCATATGAGGAATAATGTGTTCCCGCGTCAGCGGATCAGCATCTGGATGTTTCAAAATGTGTAGAAATGTGCTGATAATCAACTCATTCGTATCCATAATGGTACCGTCTAAATCAAACAAAATCGTATTTATCATAGATGCTCCTTCTTGTCCTCATCCGTGTCTTCCTTAGATAGCTTATCCGCTGTGGCTGTTAGAGAAACCGCATCCTGCCCAGGACGGGATACTTGTTCTGGCGTCATATCAGGTACCTGATCAATCCCCGTCTTGCTGGAGACAATCGGGTCGCTATATCTCGCAACGGCCGAGCCCTTCCGACGACGAACCAAGATAAAAATCACGGCAGCCACAATGATGAAAATAGCAAGCAACTGTGAGATCCGTACATTACCGTAATTCGGGTCCAAGTACCCCGGTTCAAACCCTAGCCATACCATAGGGGACCACAGAGCATTCACAAAGGAAGCCAGCCAGTCCGGTCCCTGAAAGGCCAAGCTGTCCGTCCGCACCCGCTCGATGAAAAAGCGACCAATAGAGTACCAAATGAAGTAAAATGCAAACATTTCACCCGCACGTACAAATTTCATCCGGCGAATCACAAGCAGCAAAATCACGCCTACAATACTCCACAGCGATTCGTACAGGAACGTAGGGTGGTGAAACACCCCGTTAACGTTCATCTGATTCACAATGAAATCCGGTAGATGCAGCTGACTGCGCAAAAAAGTCTCCTCCGTTGGTCCACCGTAAGCCTCTTGATTGACAAAATTACCCCAGCGTCCAATCGCTTGACCGATTAATAGACCCGGCGCACAAATATCAGCAACACGCCAGAAGTTATATCCTTTATAACGGAAATAAATAACCGCACATATAATAGCACCAATCAAGGCACCATATATCGCGATACCGCCATTCCAAATTTTAAAGATATCCCATAGATTATCCCGGTAGTCTTCCCATTTGAAGGCTACATAATAAATACGCGCTCCAATAATGGCCGATGGAACACCCAGAAGCAGCATATCCATAAAGAATTCCTGCGGAATACCGAATCTTTTTCCCTCACGGATGGCGAGATATAAACCCACAAGCGCCGCCAGCCCCAAAATAAGCCCATACCAATGGACCTTGATTGCCCCGATCGAAAAAGCAATCGGATTCAGCAGTAATGTTGCCGTTGACATATGTTTCTCTCACTCCTTGTCCTTCCTTGCAACCGAACGAACCTTAATCCATCTCTTCCATATCTTCAGAAATCGTAGCAGTCAGCTTGTTTGTAAATTGCAGGGCTGCATTAACGCCCATTTGTTTCAAACGATAGTTCATCGCCGCTACCTCGATAATAACAGCCAGATTTCGGCCTGGACGAACTGGAATCGTAACGAGTGGAACATCTGTATCAATAATGCGTGTAGTTTCTTCATCGAGACCGAGACGGTCATACTGCTTGTCCTGTTGCCATGCCTCCAGGCGGACAACCAGTGTAATTCGCTTATTATTACGAACTGCACCAGCACCAAACAGTGTCATCACATTAATAATGCCTACGCCTCGAATTTCAAGCAGGTGACGAATGAGTTCAGGTGCTGTTCCATGCAACTGAAAATCGGACGTTTGCCGGATTTCTACCGCATCATCTGCTACCAAGCGATGCCCACGTTTGACAAGTTCCAGTGCTGTTTCACTCTTACCAATTCCACTACTGCCTGTAATAAGCATTCCCACGCCATACACGTCACATAATACGCCATGAATAGTTGCCGTAGGTGCCAGCTTTCTTTCCAGAAAACCTGTGATACGGCTCGATAAAATCGTCGTCGCCATATTAGTTCGCAGTACAGGAATATCTCGCTCTGTACTTGCCTCCACTAGCTCGGCCGGTACTTCCAGGCCACGTGTGATGATAATACATGGAGTCAGCTCTGTACACAAACGCTCCATTCGATCCCGTCGCTCCTCAGGAGGCAGCATACCCAGAAAGGCCAGCTCAGACCTTCCCAAAAGCTGTACCCGCTCCTGTGTATGATATTCAAAATACCCGGCCATCTCCAGGCCTGGGCGATTCAAATCGTCCACGGTGATCAGTCTGCGCAGACCCTTTTCACCGGAAATAACCTCCATTTGGAATTGCTGTACAAGCTCGGATACCTTTACCTGTTTAGCCATTGTATTCTCTCCTCATCTGCAAAAACCGGATTCTATACGCCATTTGATTTATGTAGCATTATTCTATTAACCATACAACCCCACGCAGTCTATCCTGAATGAGTCCACACTTCACTTGATTTAACAATAGGATTCCAGGCTATCCCTATCCCGACAGTTGGAGGCCCCAATCTGGAACTCCTGCCAACGAACCTTGTCTGAATCTAGACCTGCACCATTGTACACCCATCGTATCGGAATTTTCCATTGAATGCAATGCCGAAGCTAGTAGCGGATATGATATACAAAAGAGTCGCAGTTCTCCGCTTGGGAAAACTGCGACTCTCTTCCAGAGGCTGATCTTATTCGCCAACCAGAATGCTCAATTCCGATTCCTTATCAAAAATATGAACTTTGTTCATATCAACAGCCAACTTCGCTTTGACACCATCACGAGTATTGGAACGTCCGTCTACACGGGCAATAATCGTATCGTTTCCAGCACCGCTCAGGTACAACAGCATTTCATGACCGAGATTTTCCGTTACATCCACAGTGGATGTAAAGATCGTGTTCGGAGAAGCCTCCAAGAATACAGGCTCTTCATGAATATCCTCAGGACGAATGCCCAAGATCACTTCTTTGCCAATGTAGCCTTTCGCTTTCAAAATCTGTCCCTTACCTTCAGGTACAAACAGATCCAGACCTGGTGCTGCGAAATGCAATGCACCTTCTTTTTCAACCAGCTTACCTGAGATAAAGTTCATTGTAGGAGAGCCGATAAAACCAGCAACGAACAGATTCACTGGACGGTTGTACAGTTCATCCGGGGATGCAGCTTGTTGAATGATACCATCCTTCATAACTACAATCCGATCACCCATCGTCATGGCTTCAACCTGGTCATGTGTTACATAGATAACGGTCGTTTCCAGACGCTTAGCCAACTTCGTGATTTCTGCACGCATTTGACCACGCAACTTGGCATCCAAGTTGGACAGTGGCTCATCCATCAAGAATACTTGTGGGTCACGCACAATCGCACGTCCCAAGGCAACACGCTGACGCTGACCGCCTGATAACGCTTTCGGCTTGCGATCCAACAGATGCTCAATATCAAGGATTTTAGCTGCTTCACGTACGCGTTTATCAATTTCTTCCTTTTTAACCTTGCGGAGCTTCAGACCAAAAGCCATGTTTTGGTATACATTCATATGCGGATACAAGGCATAGGATTGGAATACCATCGCGATATCGCGGTCTTTTGGAGCCACATCGTTCACAACACGATCACCAATGTACAATTTACCGTCCGAAATTTCCTCCAGACCAGCAATCATACGAAGTGTAGTAGACTTCCCACAACCAGAAGGACCAACCAATACGAGAAATTCTTTATCTTGAATGTCCAAATTGACATCAACAACCGTAGCTTTTTCTGCACCCGGATATTTCTTGAAAATATGCTCTAAACGTACGCCAGCCATAGCTTTTGCCTCCCCAAGGTCAAGTTTTGAAATCGAATACATTTTCTACTTGTATCTTACCCTAGTACCCAAAGCCTGGCTATTCGCAAACTGCACAAAAATGCTATTTCCTTTTTGTCACTTTGTACAATAGCAGATATAGTTTGACCAAAACTGCATCATTAAACGTCCGCACGTCCAATCCGGTCTCCTGTTTAATCTTGTCCAAACGGTAAATCAACGTATTACGGTGAACATACAGACGCTTGGCTGTCTCACTCACATTACAATCCAGTTGAAAAAAGATATCCAATGTAGCCATCGTTTCTGAGTCTTCCAGTATGACAGATGACTTCATTACCTGCTCCAAAAATAGTACACGCTGCTCCTTGGGAATGCGATTTAACAGTCTCTCCAAATGAAGCTCCCATGAAAGGTGGATGTGCTCTGTTACATGAAAAAGCTTGCCAAGATGGATCGTCTCCCATAATAAATTCAGCTCGTGGGGGAAACTTTGCAAAGGGACCGAAGGCTTGGAAATCGCCAAATGGAATACACCGACCCATTCATTCGCGATAAGCTCATATAACCCCAAGCTAAAAGCCGTAAGTACCTCCTCCAGCGGTTCCGCAAAATCTGCCTCTCTAGTCTCAGGATCTTTATCCCGTTCATCGTCGGCTCCTAATAACAGCTCCTTTTTTGCGAGAATCAGCCAAGATTGTTCGTCTAATGGAGTAAGCAGCACTTCCCCTCCAAAATAGCTCGCTAACAATCGATGAAGCTGCGTATAGGTAATAGCCCCATCCTGTGTTCCCTCGCCATTCAGTAAAAAAGGCACCATACACGCTGATAACGAATCACGAAGCTCCAATTCAGTGGGAACTTCTTCCTCACTGTTTAGGTCGGCAGCCTGCTGTATGAGCCATTGTCCAAAACGATTCATCCGCTCTTCCTCGCTATAGGCTGGGTTGATCGACAAGCGTGGACCATTCTGCCAGACTTGTTCCATGTTCCCCAGTAACGCTTCTATCAACTTCCGTTCTCGATCCGTCAAATATCTGTCCTCTACCGCAAAAGCAGCCAGTTCACCTGCCGATGCACGAAACGGAAAATATAATTTATTCTCACTAACAAACGATCTATCCGGTATAACTGAATCGGCTGTTTCTCCTTCTGCCATCATTTCTGGGCACCAAGGCACTATGGTAAAAGGCGCTTGAATTATATTCTGAAGCTGTTGCTGAATCCATTCTGTATCCAAAGTCACGCGATCACCACTTCACTTTTTTTAGAATATAGATTAAAAACACTAAGCGAACATAATGAACTCATTATAACCCGTCGATACCTTAAAATAAAAAGCTATATAAAAACATAACTTATAACAATACAAAAAAAGCCATCAACTTATAGTTGATGACTTCTGATGAGCCATGAAGGACTCGAACCTTCGACACCCTGATTAAAAGTCAGGTGCTCTACCAACTGAGCTAATGGCTCGTAAAACTGGTGGAGGATGATGGATTCGAACCACCGAACCCGTAAGGGAGCAGATTTACAGTCTGATGCGTTTGGCCACTTCGCTAATCCTCCATATAAAGGTGGCTCGGGACGGAATCGAACCGCCGACACGAGGATTTTCAGTCCTCTGCTCTACCGACTGAGCTACCGAGCCATATCCATTGGCAAAAAAATAAAGTGCGGAGGGATACCCCTTCCCACTTTAGTACGGCGAAAATACTAAGCTGAAAAATGGCGGAACTGACGGGATTCGAACCCGCGATCTCCTGCGTGACAGGCAGGCATGTTAGGCCTCTACACCACAG
>NZ_JAALET010000060.1:0-800 GCF_011800655.1 Paenibacillus sp. EKM10P
ATCAAGGAGACGACGCTGGGCGCTTTTGAACATCAGAATTATCCGTTTGAGGAACTGGTGGATAAGGTGAATGTGGCTCGCGATTTAAGCCGCAATCCGCTGTTCGATACGATGTTTGCTTTGCAGAATACAGAGAATTTGGAAATCCAGCTTCCCGGACTCCATTTGTCGACGTATGCCAGCGAAGAAATTGTTTCTAAATTCGATCTCAGCTTGGACGTCACAGAGATCGAGGAAGGCTTGGAATATCTGTTTGAATACGCCACTGCTCTTTATAAAACCGAAACAGTGGAAAAATTGGCCGCTCACTACTTGCAGCTGCTTGAATCCATTCTCCGCAACCCGTCGGCGACGATTGCCGAGTTGGGCATTTTGACACCGGCGGAAAAAGAGCAAATTCTCGGCGCGTTTAACCCGGCTCAGCCGGAAGCGGCTCCTGCGGCCGCGTTCCACCAACTGTTTGAGGAACAGGCGGAGCGCACGCCGGAAACGGCAGCTGTCGTGTACGAGAATGACCGGCTGACGTATGCGGAGCTGAATGAGCGGGCGAACCGCTTGGCGGCCACGCTGCGCACAAGCGGCATCGGCCGGGAGACGATCGTCGGCATTCTCGCCGAGCGTTCGGTGGCCGTGCTGGTGGCCGTGCTGGCCGTCTGGAAAGCGGGCGGGGCGTATGTGCCGCTCGACCCGGATTATCCGGCGGAGCGCGTGCGGTTCATGCTTGAAGACAGCGGAGCGAAGGTGCTGCTGACGCAAACGGCGCTGCGAGAGCGCGCCGAAGCCTGGCTCGGCGAAGAGGA
>NZ_JAALET010000061.1:0-740 GCF_011800655.1 Paenibacillus sp. EKM10P
ATCAGCTACAGCCATCAGGAATATCGCAAGGAAACGATGGAACAGCTAGCCGAAGCGCTCAGAACCAGCCTGCAGGACATCATCGCACATTGCGCGGACCGCAAACAGCAGGAGCTGACGCCAAGCGATGTGATGCTTAAACCTGTAACCTTGGCCGAGCTGGATCAGTTAGTAGAGCGGACTCGTGACATCGGGGAACTGGAAAATGTATATGCCTTGACACCGATGCAAAAAGGCATGTTGTTCCATAGCCTGATGGATGCAGCGTCAGGGGCTTATTTTGAACAAACGACCTTTGACTTGCGTGGTCGCTTCCAAGCAGATATTTTCCAAGATAGCTTGAATCATTTGGCGCAGCGGCATGAGATCTTTAGAGCTAATTTCATTAGCGGCTGGCAGGATGAGCCCGTGCAGGTGATTTTCCGGCGCAAGGATGTTGGTTTCAGCTATGAAGATTTGCGTCATTTGGATGATCAGGAACGTGACGCGTATGTGAAGGAATTTATTCGCCAGGACAAGGCAGCCGGATTCGATTTGTCCCGGGATGCGTTGATGCGCGTGGCGATTTTACGGACAGGTGATGAGGATTATTACTTTGTGTGGAGCTCTCATCACATCCTAATGGATGGCTGGTGTGTGGCGTTGGTAACGGATGAGGTGTTTGAGGCTTATTTTGCAGCCGTAGAACATAGAGAACCAAAGCTCGCCCCGGTGACTCCATACAGTCAGTATATTGAGTG
>NZ_JAALET010000062.1:0-740 GCF_011800655.1 Paenibacillus sp. EKM10P
TCGATAATCAAAGCTCCTGGCATGTTGTAGCTAACCTCTCCACCTTCCAGGTGACTCAGAACGTACATCCGTTTTTGTGCCGAGGAAACGGGGTAATATTCGCGCTCCTCTGCAACAGGTATGGATACATACGTTTGCTGGGTCTGATCTTCACCCATCACCTGTACCAATTGCTCAATCGTCGGATATTGGAAAATATCTCGCAAGGCCAGCTTGTGATTCAGCTCCTGATGGATTTTCGCCATCAGTGTAGTAGCGCGCAGCGAATGTCCTCCCGCTTCAAAGAAGTTATCCTGGATGCCTATTTGGTGATGATTCAGAACGCTTTGCCAAATACGTACCAGCTGCTCTTCCAGCTCTGTGCGCGGCGCCACGTACTTCGTGCCTCCTTCGAGACGTGTTTCTGGCGCTGGCAACGCTTTGCGATCAATTTTTCCGTTTGGTGTCAGCGGGAATTGATCCAGGGGTACGACATACGTCGGGATCATATAGCTCGGCAGTTTGGGCTGCAGTGTGCTGCGTAGCTCCGGCAAATTCAGCGCCTCCGAGGCTACGACATACGCACACAGATCCTTGTCTCCGTCTTCGTTTTCCCAGGCGGTGACGATGGCTTTCTCAATGCCAGCTACAGTCAGCAGCTGTGCTTCCACCTCGCCCAGTTCGATCCGGAAGCCCCGGATTTTGACCTGATCATCCATCCGGCCGATAAAGTCCACATGGCCGTCTGGCATCCACCGCGC
>NZ_JAALET010000063.1:0-739 GCF_011800655.1 Paenibacillus sp. EKM10P
CAAGCTTTTGCCGAGCCACAAGTAAGCTTTAACTATCTCGGACAGTTGGATCAAGACTTGCCAAACAGCGATATCCGCATGTCTCCTTACTCGATGGGATCGGTCGTGAGTGACCGGACGAAGATGAAATATGCGCTCGATGTGAGCGGAATCGTCACGAACGGCATCCTGGAACTCGACATTCGGTATAACGGCAAAGCCTTCCGTAAAGATACGGTCCAAATGCTGGCTGATCTGTTGAAATCCAATCTGCTTGAAACGATCGAGCATTGTGTGACACGGGAGCAGACCGAATTGACTCCAAGTGATGTGCTGTTCAAAGGTCTGACCCTGGAGCAATTCGATACGATTAAGGAACAGACCAAGACGGTTGGGGAATTGGAAAATGTGTACCCATTGACCCCCATGCAAAAGGGAATGCTGTTCCATAGTTTGATGAATGCAGAAACCGGCGTGTATTTTGAGCAGGCAACCTTTGATCTTGAGGGCCACTTTACGCCAGCTATATTCGAGGAAAGCCTAAAGCTGCTGGTTAGCCGACATGCGATATTACGGACGAATTTCTACAGCGGCTGGCATGGACAACCCTTGCAAATCGTCTATCGCCATAAAAATCCGAGCTTCCGTTATGAAGATGTCAGAGGGCGTAAACACGCTGTAGCTGAATTTGTGACTCAGGACAAAGCTCGTGGCTTTGATTTAAGCAAGGATGCGCTCATGCGCGTAGCTGTCTTCCGCA
>NZ_JAALET010000064.1:0-704 GCF_011800655.1 Paenibacillus sp. EKM10P
ACGGCTCCCACCTATCCTGTACAGATCGTACCCAAATTCAATATCAAGCTGCAGTAAAGCTCCATGGGGTCTTTCCGTCTTGTCGCGGGTAACCTGCATCTTCACAGGTATTAAAATTTCACCGGATCTCTCGTTGAGACAGCGCCCAAGTCGTTACGCCATTCGTGCGGGTCAGAATTTACCTGACAAGGAATTTCGCTACCTTAGGACCGTTATAGTTACGGCCGCCGTTTACTGGGGCTTCGGTTCATAGCTTCGCCCGAAGGCTTACCACTCCCCTTAACCTTCCAGCACCGGGCAGGCGTCAGCCCGTATACTTCGCCTTGCGGCTTCGCACAGACCTGTGTTTTTGCTAAACAGTCGCTTGGGCCTTTTCACTGCGGCCCCCTCGGGCTATTCACCCTACCGAGGCACCCCTTCTCCCGAAGTTACGGGGTCATTTTGCCGAGTTCCTTAACGAGAGTTCTTCCGCGCGCCTTAGAATTCTCTTCTCGCCTACCTGTGTCGGTTTGCGGTACGGGCACCTTCTCCTGGCTAGAGGCTTTTCTTGGCAGTCTGAGATCATGACCTTCGCTACTATAATTTTCGCTCCCCATCACAGCCCAGCCTTACGATGTGCGGATTTGCCTACACATCAGCCTCACTGCTTAGACGGACATCCATCAGTCCGCGTCACTACCCTACTGCGTCACCCCATCGCTCAT
>NZ_JAALET010000065.1:0-635 GCF_011800655.1 Paenibacillus sp. EKM10P
GCGACGTACTCCGTTCCGCTTCCCGCTTCCCCTTCCGGCGCCGGCAGCGCCTTCCGGTCAATCTTTCCGTTCGGCGTCAGAGGCAGGCGCCCCAGCTCCACGAAGTACGATGGGATCATGTACCCCGGCAGCTCCTGCGCCAGCGTGCTGCGCAGATCGTTCACTGCCAGCTCCGCTCCGGTATCCGGCGTGTAATACGCGCACAGCGCCTTCTGCCCGTTCGCGTCACTTCGAACCAGCACCAACGCTTCGCGTACGCCTTCCACCCGCAGCAGCTGCGACTCGATCTCGCCCGTCTCAATCCGGTACCCCCGGATTTTCGCCTGGTTGTCGATCCGGCCGATGAAGTCCACGTTGCCGTCTTCCATCCACCGCGCCAAGTCTCCCGTGCGGTACAACCGCTCGCCCGCGGCGAACGGACTGTCTACGAACTTCTCTTCCGTCAGCTCCGAACGGTTCAAGTACCCGCGCGCCACTCCGACTCCGCCGATGACCAGCTCGCCCAGCACCCCGACCGGCACCGGATTCAGATGCGCATCCACGATGTAGAATTTCGCATTCAGCCACGCTTTGCCGATCGGCACATGGCCTGTCTGCGGCAGCTTCGCCAGCTCCTCGTCGTAGAAGCTGGAGTC
>NZ_JAALET010000066.1:0-603 GCF_011800655.1 Paenibacillus sp. EKM10P
CTCTGCCGAGGCTTGTCCAAAGAACCACTGCTGGATCGGGGTCAGCTTGACGCTGCCTGATATCTCGCCCTGATCGGCCGTACGACTCACTTTTTGTACATGACCGCTCAGCAGCGAAATGGACGGATATTGGAACAAATCCTTCATGTCCAGCTTGTAGCCCGCTTGCAGTAAGCGGGACGATACCTGAATCGCTTTGATCGAATCGCCGCCGAGGTCAAAGAAATTATCCAGAATCCCGACGCTCTTCGTTCCTAATACCCCCTGCCAAATCGAAACCAACGTCTGCTCCAACGCTGTGCGCGGCTCTACATAATCCGCTCCGCTTTGCAGGCTGCCCTCCGGTGCTGGCAGGGCCTTGCGGTCGATTTTGCCGTTCGGTGTCAGCGGCATCTGCTCCAGCTGGATGAAGTATGAAGGCACCATGTAGTTGGGCAGATCCTCACCCAGTAAGCCGCGCAGTTCACTCGCGCTGACGTCTCTTTCAGCGACATAGTACGCCACCAGTTGGTTTTGTCCCTGCTCGTCCGCTTGGGCCAGGACGATGACCTCTTGCACGTCCTCCACTTTCAATATTTGTGCTTCGACCTCGCCCAGTTCGAT
>NZ_JAALET010000067.1:0-602 GCF_011800655.1 Paenibacillus sp. EKM10P
CCTTCCAGACGCTGTACAGCAGGTCTTGTAAAATCCGTTGGCATATCCAGCGCCGGGATTTCACCAGACATGGTTTTCAGCCAATAGCTTTCTTGCGCACGCAGACGTTCACTTTGCATATCTGCATGCTGCCAAACCGCATAATCCTTGTACTGAATCCGCAGTGGCGGCAGTTCCTTGCCTTCATACAATTGAGAGAACTCCTGCACGATAATGCCTTCCGTCACGCCATCCGAAATAATATGGTGCATGTCATAGAGCATGACGTGACGCCCCGGTCCATTTTCGATCAACTGAACCCGCAGTAACGGTGCTTGTGCGAGATCAAATGCACGTACAAAGTCCTGTGCGTACTGCGGTGTCTCTTCTTCACTTGCCTGTACATATTCCACGCTGAATGGGACGCTGGATTCAATCCGCTGAATCACCTCACCATCCACCATCTCGAATCGGGTTCGGAGGGCTTCATGACGTTCAATCAGCTGGCGGAAGGCTTGTTCCAGTCGTTTTTTATCCAAGGAACCTTCGATAATCAAAGCTCCTGGCATGTTGTAGCTAACCTCTCCACCTTCCAGGTGACTCAGAACGTACATCCGTTTTTG
>NZ_JAALET010000068.1:0-599 GCF_011800655.1 Paenibacillus sp. EKM10P
TCGATAATCAAAGCTCCTGGCATGTTGTAGCTAACCTCTCCACCTTCCAGGTGACTCAGAACGTACATCCGTTTTTGCGCCGAGGAAACGGGATAATACTCGCGCTCCTCTGCCACAGGTATGGATACATACGTTTGCTGGGTCTGATCTTCACCCATCACCTGTACCAATTGCTCAATTGTTGGATATTGGAAAATATCTCGCAAGGCCAGCTTGTGATTCAGCTCCTGATGGATTTTCGCCATCAGTGTTGTAGCGCGCAGCGAATGTCCTCCCACTTCAAAGAAGTTATCCTGGATGCCTATTTGGTGATGATTCAGAACGCTTTGCCAAATACGGACCAGCTGCTCTTCCAGTTCTGTGCGCGGCGCAACGTACTCCGTGCCTCCTTCGAGGCGCGCTTCCGGTGCGGGCAACGCTTTGCGGTCGATTTTCCCATTCGGTGTCAGCGGTAAACGATCCAGGGGTACGACATACGTCGGGATCATATAGCCCGGCAGTTTGGGCTGCAGTGTGCTGCGCAGCTCCGGCAAATTCAGCGCCTCCGAGGCTACGACATACGCACACAGATCCTTGTCTCCGTCTTCGTTTTCCCAGGC